>NZ_JBEZWU010000025.1:0-117870 GCF_040637655.1 Streptomyces sp. NPDC028722 | reverse complement strand
CGCCGCCGCGAGCCCTCGCTCAGGACACTCACGGAGTCGATCGCGCTGGGGGCCGCATCGGCCGCTGCTGTCGGTTCGGAAGCCACAACACCACGGTAACGCCCATGGGCGAACGCACAAGAGGTCTCCCGACCCTGTGGACTGCGCACCTCGACGACCTCGTGCGATAACACCAGGGTCGGTTGGCGAAACAAGAAGGGGTGTGAGGGCGCATGAGTCGCGGCCCCAGCTCGGTCTCGAGCGCTACGGCTCCGCACGCTCGCGCGTTTGGACGGTCAGCGTGCCGAGTCTGTGGAGCAGTTCGTCAGCGCCCTCCGTCGGGTGCATGCCGGACGCTGATCATTCCGGAGGATGCCAGTGACCCGCGGCGATGGGTGCCGGCGTCCCGCACGCGGACCGCTCGGCCGGGCCGGGGTGGTCGGGGGCGCCGTCGCAGCCGCGGTACTGGCCCGTCTCAGCGGCCTCCGGCCAGCTTCTTGGCCTCGGTGAGGATCCGGCCGCGCTCCAGGAAGCCCATCCCGCGCTCCCGGAGCATCCGGTCGACCTGGTGCTGCCTGCGGCCGGCGGAGAGGAGCCGCGCCGCCTCGGTCACCAGTGCTTCCTGCACCGGTGCGGTCAGCGCGGACAAGACACCGGAACGGTCCGGCCGCGCGCTGTCCCGGGAGACCCGCACCCGCAACGGGCGGGTCCACACCCGCACGCGCCGGCCGCCCCGGGTGGCCAGCAGATACGCGCCCAGAAGCCAGCAGGCGGCCAGGATGCCGAGGAACTTGAGCACGTCCACGGCCGGCGGGCCGGTGTAGGTCTTCTCGTCGCCGATCGAGCCCAGCGGGGCCATCAGCAGCAGGACGCCGACGACCACGCGCCAGTGGCGCTGCCAGAAGCCCAGGTCGGCAGCCGGCGCCCGCCCGGGAGCGGGTCGGGCCGTGGGGCCGGTGGGGGCGGAGGCGGACCGGCGGTGGATCCGGCGGGCATTGTCGTTGACCGGGGTCATCGTGCCGTCGAGGCCGTACCGGAACAGGGCGATGTCCCACTCCCGCGCGTAGGCGACGGCGGTCGGCGTGTAGTCGCTGCCTGTGAAGAAGATCAACTGAGCCGTCGACCCCTTGGGCCGCGCGCCGACGAAACGCTGGAGCTCCGGCCGTCCGACCTGGACGGCCTGGTACTTCACCTGCCCCAGCGCGCCCCGTGCCCGGACATCGATGCCCGCGTCGGGCCCACCCGGACGCGCGACGGCGTCGGTGTAACCCCAGTGCCGCATGTAGCGTGCCGCGTTGTGCTCGGCCTGCTGCCACGACGAGATCTGCATCGGCCGTGGTTCCCCCGCCCCGCTCACATCGTCCCCTCCTGCCTCGCGCCCGCCGGTTCATCGTATGCCGCGCTCCGGGGGCGGTTGGACGCCATGGCAGCCGTACCGACACCCGGAAGTCCCTGTTATCGCACGTCGATCGGGCACGAATGCCGTCCGGCCATGAAGGGGGCGTACCAGCGCACGCGGGCGTGCGCCCAGGCGTGCACGGCGAGAGTTACTCGCGGACCTGCGCCTTCACCGGGGGATGCGCGTCACCGCCGGCCGCGCCCAGGCCCGCGAGAAGGCGCAGCCCGTCCTCGGCGGGGCTGCCGGGAGCCGCGGACAGCACCAGCAACTCCGTGCCCGACGCGTCGGGCAGGGCGAAGTTCTCCTGGTGCAGTTCCAGCAGTCCGACCAGCGGGTGCCGGTATGCCTTGCGTCCATGGGTGCGGGCACGTACGTCCGCGCGGGCCCAGAGGCGGCGGAAGCGCTCGCTGCCCATCGCCAGCTCTCCGATGAGCGAGGTCAAGCCAGGGTCATCGGGGTACTTACCGGCGGCCAGGCGCAGGTGCCCGACCACGTCGAGGGTGCATTGGTCCCAGTCCGCGTACAGGCCGCGCTCGGCCTCCTCGAGGAAGATGTGCCGGGCGGTGTTCAGGCCCGGCAGCGGCCGGCCGAAGAGGAGTCCGGCGAGGCGGTTCCCGGCGAGCACGTCCAGGCGGTGGTTCATGATCAGCGCGGGTGCGTCGGCGACCAGGTCGAGGACGCGCAGCAGCTCGGGCCGAACCCGGCCGCCCGGCGCCTTCGTGCGGCGGTGGCGCTGCCGGGCGAGCCGGTAGAGGTGCGCACGTTCGGTCTCGTCGAGGCCGAGGACGTGGGCGAGCGCGTCGAGGACCTGGTCGGAGGGCTGGGTCGCGCGCCCCTGCTCCAGGCGTACGTAGTAGTCGACACTGACCCCGGACAGGTGTGCGACCTCTTCGCGGCGCAGCCCCTCGACCCGGCGGCGGCTGCCGGCGGGGATGCCGACCGCCGCCGGGTCGACCCGGGAGCGCCGGGTCCGCAGGAAGCCCGCAAGATCGTCCATGCGTCCAGTATCGCCTCCGTGCTGCGGCGTGAGAGTGGCCCTGCCAGTACCAGGAACTCCCGTCCGACGGAAGAGGCGCCCCTGAACACCGGGCGCCGCGGCGCCGACCATCGAGGCATCCGATCCGGAGGAGTTCTCATGAAAACGCTGATCGTCCACGCCCACCCGGAGCCGAAGTCGCTCAACAGCTCACTGAAGGACCTCGCGGTGTCCACATTGGAGAGCGCGGGGCACGAGGTACGGGTGAGCGATCTGTACGCGATGAACTGGAAGGCGGTCGTGGACGCCGCGGACTACGGCCCCCACGCCTCGAATCCGCTGAAGGTCGCCCTGGACTCGGGGCGCGCCTTCGACGCCGGGACGCTCACCCCGGACGTCCTCGCCGAGCAGGAGAAGCTGCTGTGGGCAGACACGATCATCTTCCAGTTCCCGCTGTGGTGGTACACGATGCCCGCCATCCTCAAAGGCTGGGTGGACCGGGTGTTCACCTACCGCTTCGCGTACGGCGTCGGCGAGCACAGCGACACCAGGTACGGCGAACGCTTCGGCGAAGGCACCCTCGCGGGCAGGAAGGCTCTGCTGTCGGTGACCGCCGGCGGCCCGGAATCGCATTACGCCCCTCGCGGGATCAACGGCCCCATCGACGACCTGCTGTTCCCGATCCACCACGGCATCCTCTACTACCCGGGCATCGAGGTGCTGCCGCCGTTCGTGCTGTACGGCGCCGACCGGATGACCGGCGAGGACTACCCGGACGTCGCCAAAGCCTGGGAGCAGCGCCTGCTCACGCTGGAGTCGACCGAGCCGATCGCGTTCCGGCGGCAGAACTTCGGTGACTACGAGATCCCCTCCCTGCACCTGAAGGAGGGTCTGGAGCCCGCGGGCCGCACAGGTTTCGGGCTGCACGTGCGCGGCTGACCGCGGGTGTCGGGCAGGGCGAGTTCCGCAACCCGTGCGTGGGTCACCTGACGGTGGAGCACCGGGACCGGTGGCGGACGCCCGGAGGGTGACGTACACCTCGGCCGACGACGAACCCGCGACCGGCAGTAGCGCCTGGAGCGGCTGAAGCGGCAGTAGCGGCTGCTGTGCAAGCCGGCGCGGGCGCGCTGACCGGCGTCTTCTGGAACCTCGCCCGCATTGCCCGCATCTAGCTGTCCGGTGAGGCAGGAGCGGTGGCGCCGGGTCCCGCAGGGGTGCCTTCACCAGGGGAATCCTCATGGCACGGCGGACACTGGCAGTCCCCGCTCTCGGCCTGCTGGTACTGCTGGGGACCGCGGCCTGCGGCAACGACCACGGCTCGTCCGACGCTCGTCCCGCCGTATGCCGGACGTCCCAGCTGGGCTGGAAGATGACCCGTCTGCCCGGCAAGCGGCAGACCACGCCGGCGGCCACGCTGAGCGCCGAGAACAAGGGAGCGAAGTCCTGCGCCTTCGACGGCTACCCGGACATCGACGTGTACATCGGCAAGGGGCCGTCGGCCGACGGGAAGCCGAAGAAGGGGGCCACACCGGTCCACCTCGAGCTGAACCCGGGCCACACCGTCGAGTTCCCGCTCTTCTACGCGGCGACGCCCGCTCCGGGCGACGGTTGCGAGGTTGCGGCCGAGTACGACCCCAGCATCACCGTGGTGCCCCCGCACACCAAGGACGGTTCCCTCGTCAGGATGACGGATGCCAAGGGACGTCATGTGCGGGCGCAGGTGTGCGGCGCCGGCATCGAGCTGGGCTCGCCCCAACTGCGATGAGGAGCATGTCCATTGACGCGCAGCGCGTGAACCGACGTGTACCTCCCGCATACGGCGGCTGTGCGACCATGGTCGCTGCGACCGCTGACCACGGTCGGTCGACAGCCGCCGCACGGCGGCACGGGGGAATGCACCGGGGGGTGCGCCGCCACCACGGCACGGACCGTCGGCGGAAGAGCACACGTCGGAGTCCGCGACAGCGCCTTGCCGTCTGTCGCGTGGCAGTGGCCTGCCTTCAAGTCCTCGTGCCGCCGTCCGGCCTGCCTCAGTAGGAGAAACCAGAATGCTCGATACACGAATACGTCTGGGGGCTGCCGCGGCGCTGAGCACCGCGCTGCTGCTGGGCAACGCCGCGGCGGCCCGGGCCGCCGCGGCCCCCGTTCCGGGCAGACCGGCGCCGAGCGCTCCGGCCGGGCCCAGCGCGTCGGTGCCCTCGCACAGCGATGCCCCCACGCCGACGCTCTCGGCCGGTGCCGCGGCCGAGCCCTCGGCCTCCGTCACGCCGGTGCCGACCGCCGACGGCGACTGGACGGCCCAGGACGCCATCCGCTTCTGGACGCCCGGGCGTCTGGCCGCGGCCACCGACCCCTCGGGCCGCACCGCCCCGCCGAAGAACTTGGCCGCGGCCCGGCAGCGGGGTTCCGCCACCGGCATCACCGCCCAGCACTTCAAGGGCATCAAGTCCGTCGGCACGATCTTCACCACCGGAGCGGGCGTGAAGGGCCACCGCTGTTCGGCCAGTGTGGTGCGCAGCGGTGGGCACAATCTGATCCTCACCGCCGGGCACTGTGTCGGCGCGAAGTCCATGTTCGTACCCATGTACGACCACACCAAGAGCGCGGCCCAGCAGCCCAACGGGGTCTGGGCGGTCGACAAGTGGTTCCGTGACAAGCGGTACGCCTCGGACAAGAGCAAGAACTCCGACCTGGACTACGCCTTCGCGAGCCTGAAGCCCAACGGCCGCAAGAACGTCCAGGACGTCGTGGGCGCCAACACGCTCGCCCGTACGCCCGGCTACGCCAACCGGGTCACCGTCATCGGCTACCCGAAGATCGCGCACAACCCGCAGGACCAGGCGGTCCGCTGCCCCGGCGTCTCCACGACCGCACTGTCCGGCTACTACCAGATGCAGATCAACTGCGGGGGCATGTGGGGCGGGGTGTCCGGCGGGCCGTGGTTCTCCAAGCTCGACGGCGCCGGCGACACCGGCACGATCATCGGCAACGTGGGCGGCTTCATGCAGGGCGGCCCGGACGTACCGCAGACCGACCACCGGTACAACGAGATCAGCTACAGCCCGCTGTACGGCGACCGCTTCTTCAAGCTCTACGCCGACGCCCAGCAGGGACACAACCCCGACTACGGCCCCTACCAGCAACCGCGCCTGCCGTACACCATGGGAACCGGTTCAGCCTGGAAGCACGCCAAGCTGATGGCTTCCGGTGACTTCAACGGCACCGGCCACAGCGACATGATCGTGGTGTGGGACGACGGTGAGACCACGCTGTACAACAGTGACGGCAAGGGCCGGTTCACCGGTGAGCGGCGGCTGCTGGGACAGAACGGCACCTGGAAGCACGCGGTGACCATCACCGCGGGCGACTTCACCGGCTCGAACCGGTTCGACCTGCTGGTGCGCTGGACCGACGGCGAGGTGACGCTGTACGGCGATGTCGGCACCAAGGGCCTGAACCGGTCCGGCACCCAGATGATCAAGCCCAACGACCTCTGGAAGGACGCGGCCCAGATCGCCGCGGGCCGCTTCGGCTCCTCCCCGTACGTCACCGACCTGATCGTGCGCTGGACCGATGGCGAGGTCACCCTCTACACGAACGTCAGCGCCGGCACCTTCGGCCAGGAGCACCGGCTCAAGGGCAAGAACGACACCTGGCGGGGCGCCACCCTGCTGACCGCCGGCGAGTACTCCGGCGGCGCCGAGTGGGACCTCATGGTGCGCTGGACCGACGGCGAGCTCGACAACTATGCCGGCACCGGCACGTCGGGCCTGGGCAGGGAACAGCGCATCCTGGCCAAGAACGACCTCTGGAAGCACGACACGGTCATGACGACCGGCGAGTTCACCGGCAACGGCCGTACCGACGATCTCGTCATCCGCTGGTCGGACGGCGAGACCTCGATGTACCCGGACACCCGCGCCGCCCGCCTGGGCAGCGAGGAGACCCTGGTCCACGCCGCCTGCTGCTGATCCAGGGCCGGACCCCCGATCCAGGGGCGTCACACCGGACGACTGCGACGCCCACCTGGACGCGCACTCCGGCACGCTGGGCGCGGGCGAGGCGGTCCCCGCGCCGGACCGGCTGTTCCGCCGGCCGTCTGACGTCTCAGCAGCCCGTCTGCCGGATGCGGGCCCGTACGGCTGCGCGGTCGATCCCGAGCTGTGCCATGAGATCCGCCGCGGGATCCGGCTTCTCACAGTCTAGGAGTGCGAGCAGCAGGTGCTCCGGTGCGATGCGCCGGCTGCCGCTCTTCCTCACCTCGGCGAGGGCGCGCGGAAGGACCGAGCGGGCGCCGGAGGTGAAGGGTGTGCGTTTGCGCGAGGCAGGAATCGGTGGGCGTTCGATTCCCTGGACGTCGATGCCGATCGCGGCCAGTGCGGAGCGGTCGAGGGCACCGAGAGCGGTACGCGCGGTCTCCACGTCGGCGCCGAAGGCCCGGACGGTGACCGAGCCGGGCTCGTGGAGCACACCGAGGAGGAGGTGCTCGGTGCCGATGCGGCGGTCGCCGCGCAGCCTGGCTTCTTCGACCGCCGAGCTGACTGCCGTGCGGGCACCGGCCGCGAAATGTTCGAACACTGTCGTCTCACTTCCCGTACTTGGCGTGGACGGACTGGCGGGACACGCCGAGGGCGTCTCCGATCTGCTCCCAGGACCACCCCTGTTCCCTGGCGCGTGCCACGGCGGCCGCTTCCACCTGCTCGGCCAGCCGGTGCAGGGCGCCCACCGCGCGCAGCCCGACCGCCGGGTCGTGCGACCTGAGGCGTTCTGAGAGATCTCCCGGTTCCATGCTTGTCAGTCTGGGTTGACAGGCCGCCCCTGTCAACCCAGACTGACAAGCAGGTCGCTCCCCACATCACCGGGAGGGCCCCGGTCGGCATCCATTGCCGCCGGCCCCTCATCACCGACCCGGCGGCTGAGCGGCGGAGTCAGCGCGCGAAGATCATGTAGAGAATGACGGTCGCTGTCGCGCTGATGAGCAGGGAACCCAGGCAGCCGATCCGGTTACTGAAGAAGAACATGGTTCCCGTCTACCCCGAAAGACCCTGTAGCCGCATCAGCAGGTTCGAAGGCCCAGGCCAACCGGTGTCCGGCCGGCCCGCAGACGGTGTCCGGGTCCCGGCGGGGCCGGACGGGTGCGGGTGGTGGCGATCCGGTCGGTTCGGTCGGGGTCGGTGCGCAACGCCGTCCAGTGGTGCGCCACCAAGCTCAAGCAGCGGCACGGTCCCGCCGGCCCCCACGACAAGGCCGCCACCGTCCGGTCGGCCGCACCTCCACCACGATCCGTGCCCGCACGGACCAGACCCCGCCTCGAAACTGACGTACCGTCCACCTGTCGAAGCGTGACGACGACGACCACCGGCTCGGCGGGCGCCCATTGACTCCCGTTTGGTGTTCCGTTCCCTGAGCGTTCAACCGGTGCGCCCTGTCAGTGTCGTGTGCGCTTCCTAGGGTCCATGAGGCTTCCCGAAAGAAGGGGCTCATGGACTCACAGCTCGCCATCCGGGCTCGCGGCATCACCAAGTGCTACGGCGATGTCGTCGCGCTCGACGGCGTCGACCTGGATGTGGCGCGAGGACAGATCCACGGCCTGGTCGGTCCGAACGGCGCCGGCAAGACGACGTTGCTCGGCCTCCTTCTCGGCCTGGCCGTGGCCGACAGCGGACGTCTGGAGGTCCTCGGCACGCCGGTGGGCCGGGCGTTCGAAGCGCCGGGCGGCGTCGCCGGGTTCGTGGACGGGCCGGGGCTGTACCCCTCGCTCACCGCCCGGCAGAACCTCGCCGCGCTCGCCGCTCTGCGGGGCGACGGCAGGCGGTCGGCCGGGATCGACGACGCACTGGCACAGGTGGGGCTCACGGACGTCGCCGACGACCGCACCCGCGGCTTCTCGCTGGGCATGCGCCAACGGCTCGGCCTCGCCGCGGCCTTGCTCACCAAGCCGCGGCTTCTCGTCCTGGACGAGCCCTCCAACGGCCTGGACCCGGCCGGGAAGAAGCACGTCCACGGTGTTCTCACCCGGCTCGCGCGGGAGGGAACGAGCGTCGTGCTCTCCAGCCACCGCATGGACGACCTGGAGGCCCTGTGTTCCGAGGTCACGATCCTCGCGACCGGGCGGATCGTCTTCTCCGGGCCGCTGGGCAAGCTGGCCGCCGAGAACCGTGAACTCGACTACCGGCTGACGACGTCCGACCCGGAGCGCGCACGCCGGCTGGCCGCCCACGCGCCGGGAGTCCGCCTGTCCGACGACACCACGCCAGGCCGGGGCGGGGAGGTGCTGGTGGTGCGCGCGCTGGTGCCCGCCCTCGACGACCTGGTGGCGCGGCTCGTCCACGAGGGCGTCGCGCTGCGCGAACTCGCCCCGCTGGTCTCCCCGTTGGAGGCGGCGTTCCTGGCCCTGACCGAGCAGAAGACGGACGCCCAGCGGCAGGAGAACGGTCGATGACCGCAACCACGACCCCCACGGCGAGCTCCACCCCCGCCGCCGTCCCCTCCGCGCGGGCGCACACCACCGCGTCAGGGCGCGTCACAGTCGCCCGGAGCTACCGCTTCGAAGTCGTCAAGCTCCTCTCCCAGTGGCGGATCCGCCTCCTGCTCCTGGCCTGCTGGATCGCGCCGGCGCTCTTCGTGGCCGGGGTGAGCGCGCAGAGCACGCTGCCCACGGACACCCTCTTCGGCCGCTGGATGCACGCCACCGGGTGGGCCGGGCCGCTGGTCACGCTCGGTTTCGCCGGCACCTGGGCGCTTCCGCTGCTCACCTCCGTCGTGGCCGGCGACGTGTTCGCCGCCGAGGACCGGCTCGGCACCTGGCGCCACCTTCTCGTCGCCGTCCGCTCGCCCCGGCGGATCTTCGCGGCGAAGGCACTGGCCGGCCTCACCGTCGTGCTGCTGCTCGTGGCCGGGCCGGCCGTCTCCAGCACGGTCGGCGGGCTGGTGGCCGTCGGCGATCAGCCACTGGTCGGCCTCGACGGCCATCTGCTCGCGCCGGGGGACGCCGCCGGCACGGTCCTGCTCGCCTGGGCCTGTGTGCTCGCCCCGACCCTGGCCCTCGCCGGAATCGGGCTCCTCGGGTCGGTCGCGCTCGGGCGCTCCCCCATGGGTCTGCTGCTGCCCGCGATCGTCGCGCCCGCGATGCAGTTCGCCCAGCTGCTGCCGCTGCCCGTCGCCGTACGCCTCGCCCTGCCCGGTGACGCCTTCCTCACCTGGAACGGCCTGTTCACCAGCCCCGCGCAGCTCACCCCGCTCCTCATCAGCATCGGCGTCAGTCTGCTGTGGGCCGTGGCGGCGACGGCGCTGGCCTACGTCCTCTTCCTGCGGCGCGACTTCACCAATCCCACCGACGACGGCTCGGCGCGCCGCGCGGTCACCACGGCCGCCCTGCCGCTCGTGGGTCTGCTCGGCGCGACCGTCGCGGTCGTGGCGGCGACGACCACGGCCACCGGCTCCGGGATCGAGCGGGCCGAGGTGCAGCACGCGCTCGCCACCGAGTTCGCCCACCTGTACCGCATGCAGACCGACCAGCTCCACCGGCCCGCTGTCACCGAGGCGCAGTTGAGGACCGCGGCGGCGTGCACCAAGGCCGGTGTCCAGGACGGCGCCCGGGGCCCGGGCAACGACTGGCGGTGTGTCGTCTCCTGGCAGCTGCCGGGCGTCGCGGCCACCGGGTCGGCCGTCTACCAGCTCGACATCGCGGCGGACGGGCGGTTCGTCGCCGACGGCGACGGGCCGAAGGAAGTGAACGGCTACTTCCTGGTGCGGACTTCGACCGGAGACGCACCGAACCCGCTGTGGCAGTTCGACGGCGACGTCGACCCGCTCTCCACCTCCCCGGCCTCCCCGGCCCCCTGAACTCTTCCTCTCCGGCCACCCCCCGAACTCTCCGAATCCGCGAAGGAATGACGTCATGCAGATAGCACGCCGCCGCCGGCAGGCCGAGAAGAAGTACTACGACCTGCTGGGCAGACGTGTCAGCCGCCGGGCCACGCTGGTCACCGCCTGCATCACCACGGCAGCCCTGGCCACCGGCACCGCCGTCGCCGAGACCCGCCAGTTCGGCACCGACCAGGTCGGCCAGGTCACCGACAGGGGCCAGGTCGTCTCCGCCGACCAGTACATCGCCCCGTACGGCGATCGCCTCGTCATCGACGACGGCAAGATCATGTCGTCGACGGTCAGCCCCGACGGCAGCCACCTCGCCGCCGCGCTCACCGACGGCGACGCCGCGCTGGTCGTCGTGGACCTCGCCACCGGGCGGATCAAGCAGCGTGTCGGCGCGAACGCCGCCGACGACCTGCGCATCAGCAGCGGCTCCGTCGGCCAGGAGGGCCCGACGTACTCACCCGACGGCAAGCAGCTGTGGCTGGGCCAGGCCGACGGATACACCAGGTTCACCGTGAACGCGGACGGCACCCTCGCCGACCCGGTGACCGTCAAAATCCCGGCCGACGGCGGCAAGCAGGCCCTGGTCGCCGCGGCGGTGTTCTCCGCCGACGGCTCCACCGTGTACGCCGCGGTCAACGGCCAGAACCGGGTGGTGGCGATCGACGCGGCGACCGGGGCCGTCAAGCAGAGCTGGACGGTGGGAAACGCCCCGCGCGGCATGGCCCGGTCCGGCGACAAGCTCTACGTCAGCAACGAGGGCGGACGACCCGCGAAGGCCGGTGACTCCACGCTCAACTCCTACGGCACCCAGGTGCCCGCCGACCCGAGCACCGGTGCCACCACCACCGGCACGGTCAGCGTCATCGACCTGGCCGACCCGTCCGCCGCCGTCGGCACCATCGACGTCGGCCTGCACCCGACCGCCGTGTACGCCCGGCACGGCGCGGTGTTCGTCACCAATACCGCCGACAACAACGTGTCGGTCATCGACACCGCCGGGGACAAGGTCGTACAGACCATCTCCACCCAGCCGTGGCCGGAGGCCTCGGTCGGCTACGAACCCGACGCCGTGACCCTCACCGACGACGGCCACCTGCTGGTGACGCTCGGCCGCGCCAACGCCGTCGCTGTCTACCGGTACACCTCCCCGCAGGAGCCGGTCAGTTACCTCGGCCTCCTCCCGACGGACTACTTCCCCGCCGAGATCGTCACCGTGGGCAACAAGGTCGTCGTCTCCCACACCCGCGGCATCGACGCCCGCCGCCCCGACAGCGCCGGCCGCGGCACCCACGACACGACCTCCAGCCTGACGCAGTTCACCCTGCCCAGCGACCGTGTCATCCGCTCCCAGACCGCCAAGGTCTTCCAGCAGAACGGCTGGAGCCCCGGCTCCGTCCCGCTGGCCAAGGGGCACGGCCACGCCAAGGCGCAGCCGGTCCCGGCACGGATCGGCGATCTGTCGACGATCAAGCACGTCTTCCTGATCGTCAAGGAGAACCGCACCTACGACCAGGTCTTCGGTGACATCCCCCAGGGCAACGGCGACCCCTCGCTGACGCAGTTCGGCGAGAACGTGACGCCCAACCAGCACGCCCTGGCCGAGCAGTTCGGGCTGTACGACAACACCTACGACATCGGCACCAACTCCGCCGAGGGCCACAACTGGCTCATGCAGGCCGACAACCCCGAGTACACCGAATCCTCGGCCGGTGAGTACAAGCGCAGCTACGACACCGAGGACGACGCCCTCGGCCACCAGAAGACCGGCTTCCTGTGGACGGGCGCGCAGGCGGCCGGCAAGAGCGTGCGGGACTTCGGCGAGTTCCAGCAGTTCCTGACGAAGCCGTCCGGCGCCAGCTGGCAGAACCTGTACTGCGACGCCAAGAACATGGACGCGACCGGCCAGGCCACCGCCTACCCCCTGAACTCCTCCTCGCCGATCCCGTCGCTCAACAGCGTGTCGGTGCCCGGCTTCCCGAAGTTCGACACCAGCGTCCCGGACCTGTACCGGTACCAGATCTGGAAGCAGGACTTCGAGAAGAACGGGCCGGCGAACCTGAACATGTTCTGGCTCTCCAGCGACCACACCGGCGGCCCGGCGAGCCCGGCCGCCCAGGTCGCCGACAACGACCTCGCCACCGGCAAGATCATCGACAGGATCTCCCACAGCAAGTACTGGAAGGACTCGGCGATCTTCGTCGTCGAGGACGACTCCCAGGCCGGCCTCGACCACGTCGACGGCCACCGCGCCCCGGTCCAGATCATCAGCCCCTGGGCCCGACACGGCACCGTCGACAGCCGTTACTACTCGCAGATCACGATGATCCGCACCATCGAGCAGATCCTCGGGATCCACCCGATGAACCAGAAGGACAGCGCGGCCACCCCCATGCGGGGCGCGTTCACCCGGCACCCCGACTACACCCCGTTCACCGCCCTGCCCAACCGCACCTCACTGACCGACGGCCTCAAGACCCCGCCGTCCTGCGGCGTGGACACCCCCGCCGCACAGGACCCCGAGGCGGCGGCCGTACCGTCGGCGAAGGTACCGGCGGACAAGAAGTCCCTCGCCGCCGCGTGGGAGGCCTGGAAGTCCAAGCAGCACCTGACCGGCCCCCACGCCATCCCCGACTACGCCAACCCGGCCCAGATGAACCACCTCACCTGGTACCAGACCCACAACTGGACGCGCCCGTACCCCGGCGAGAAGAAGATCCACGCCCCGAACGACGTACCCGGCGCGTACATCCCGTCGCCGGAGTCGGACGGCTGACACACGCCGAACCCGCAAGGACCCCTGCCGGGCCGACCGCCTGCCAGGGGTCCTTTGGTCCGGCGATCAGCCAAGGGCGTTCCGTCGCACCATGCCCCACTCCCACATGCTGCGCATCACCGGCTCCAGCGCCCGGCCTTGGCTGGTCAGGACGTAGCGGACGCGGGGAGGCCAACCGGGGGTGCGGTGACGCTCGATGACGCCCGCACTGGTCAACTGGGCCAACCGGTCGGAGAGAACCTTGTCCGAGCCCACGACCCGTGGGCGTTCGCCCGCTTCGCCGCCTTCCCACGCTAGGGCTATCGGTTCGGTTCCCATGGGGGTGTTCTGCCTGAGGGCGTCGCATCGGCGTCGCGTCGCAGGTCATCGGGGTGATCGATCGGCGTCCAGGGGAAGCGACCGCATCGTCGGTGCGCACGGGGACGGCATCTCCCACCTAGCGCGCGCGGGGCGGTACATCGTGCGCACCGGGCGAGTGGGCGGCATCGCCGGTGCGCGCACCGAGGGCACGCGGTGGGGGCCGGCCGGCCATCACGAGCGCACCCCAGGTGGGTGAGTCCCAGGCGTTACCGCCGATCGGGGTTGATCTCGGTGAACGCTCGTCGGCTGTGCGCCAGCAACTCGCGTACTGCGGGATTGCGCGCGCTCGTCCAGATCAGGGCGAGCAACGCCGGTGTTTCGACATCATCGATGGTGCGGACGGTGAGCCGGTCGCGGTAGCTCTCGCCCATCGAGTTGCTGAGGACGGCGACGCCGAGCCCGCGCGCGGCGAGATCGGCAATGGCGTCCGCAGCGCTTGCTTGCAGCGCGATCGCGGGCTGGAGGCCCTGTGCGGCGCAGGCCTGGTCGAATACCGCGCGCAGGCCGGTACCGGGTGGCATACACACGATCGGGTACGCGGCCAGGTCGCGCAGGGTGACCCGCCGCTGCTTCGCCAAGGGGTGCCCGGCCGGGACTGCCGCGATCAGTCGTTCACTGATGATCGTCAGCGCGTCCAGCCCGTCGGGGGTGGCGGTCGCGGCCCCGATGAGTGCCAGGTCGACGGCGCCGGCACGCACCCCTTCGACGAGCCGGTCGGAGCTGTCCTCCAGCAGTGTGATCTCGACGCCGGGATATGCCTCGTGGAACGCGGCGAGCGCGTCGAACAGCGGGGTGAGGGTGCAGCCGATGACCATCCCGACGGTGAGCCGACCCCGGATCAGGTTGGTCACCTCGCCCACCGCCTGGCCGACTGCCCCAGCGGCGGCGAGTGCGGCTCGGGCGTGTTCGAGCGCGGCCTTCCCTGCGACGGTCAGGGTGACGCTGCGTGCCGACCGGTCGAACAGCTCGGCACCGAGTTCCCGTTCGAGCTGGCGGATCTGGGCGCTGACGCCGGACTGGCTGATGTGCACCCGCTCGGCCGCGCGGGTGAAGTTCTGCTCCTCGGCGACTGCGACGAAGTATTCCAGCTGCCTGAGCTCCATGACTGCGAATTCTAGTACGCAGAAGATCCATCTGTTGGACTTCTGGCCGCCGGGCGACCACGCTGAGAAGCGCCAGAAGCCGACGTCAGGAGGAACCCATGCCGGAGCCGGAGCACGAGAAGGCCATGCGACCCGAGGACATCACGCGCTTGTTCGTCGAGCGATCCAACGCCGGTGACGCGGCCGGGGTCGCCGCACTCTACGAAGAGGATGCCGTGATGGCCTACCCACCCGGCGAGCTGACGGTGGGGCGGGAGGCGATCCGCGTGCTGTGGGAGAAGGTGCTGGCCAACGGCCCCCGCTTCGCGTCGGAGCAACCGCTGCCGACACTGATCAGCGGCGACATCGCCCTCACCTCGACGCCGCCGAAGGACGGGGCCGGCGCGCGGGCACAGGTGGTCAGGCGCCCGCCCGACGGAAGTTGGCTGCGCCTGCTCGACCAGCCGGAGTTCGTCCCACCCACCCGCTGACCACTTCGCCTCCGAGGCTCCGCGAGGACGGGGACTGTGGAGTGGGTTCTCGGACATCGGTCCGCGACAGCAGCCACGGGCGGCGGCCAGGAACGCGGTGACGTTTTCGGGTGTCACCGCTCCCCCGCTTCAGCCCGCGCAGGCTCCGGCCCCCTTCATATGTGGTCGCCTCACACAGTGGCTGCTCGATCAACGGGACCGGCCCGATGCCGCACGAACCGGCCTGGCCCGCCGTACGAGGGACGTAGCGGCCTTCTCCCAGTCGGGATACGTGAAGTCGAACCCGGCCGCGCTGAGTCGGCCCGGCACCACCCGACGGCTCTTGAGCAGCAGTTCCGTGTCCGAGCGCAGCGCGAACGCCCCCAACTCGGCCATCCAGCGCGTCGCCGGCAGCGCCACCGGGACGCCCCACGCCGTGCGCAGCGCCCGCATGAATTCGCGGTGCGTTACGGGGCCGGGCGAGGCGAGGTTCACCGGCCCCTCGAAGTCGTCCCGGGTGATCAGGAACTCCACCGCTCGCACGAAGTCCTCGTCCTGGATCCAGGAGACGTACTGCGCGCCGCCGGCCACCGGACCGCCCAGCCCGAGTCGCACCAGCCGTGACAGTACGTCGAACACACCGCCCCGATCCGGGCTCATGACCATCGCCGAGCGCAGCGCCACCCTGCGGGTCGCGGGAGTCTGCGCCTCGGCCTGCGCCCGCTCCCAATTCTCCGCGATCTCGACGCTGTACGCCCAGTAGTCCGGCACCCCGGGCTCCGATCCGCCGATCACCCCGGTCGCCTCGTCGTGTGCCGCGTCGAAGCGGTGGGCGTAGACCGTCGCCGTACTCATCTGGAGCCAGACGCGCGGTGGCCGCGCGGCGGCGGCGATCGCCTCGCCGACCGCCCGCGTCGACTCCACCCGAGAGTTCATCATGGCCCGCAGGTTCTCGGCGGTGTAACGGCAGGAGACGCTGCGCCCGGCCAGGTTGATCACGGCGTCGCAGCCGTCGATCGCCGCGGCCCAGCGGCCGAGCGTGGCCCCGTCCCAGCCGAGGTCGTGCGCCCGCACGGGACGCCGGGTCAGTACCGTGACCTCGTGGCCGGCCGCCGTCAGCGCACGGTCGAGAATCGTGCCCACCTGTCCGGTTCCCCCGGGCAGCACTACCTTCATCGAACCCCCTCGGCTCTACTCGGCATCAGCGTAACCCTTGTTTTTGAACACGTTCAACTAGGGACGGTGCAGACCGGCATTCCGGCTGACCGGCGACCCGAAGGCGTCCGCACATCCGGGCGCCAGTACCGGCCGGCGAGCGCGAGACCGACGGACACCAGCGCGGATCGCAGCCGGTCGGTCCGCCGGCCCGACCGGCGGAAGAGCCCGGGCACCTGCGCGACGAGGGCTTCGCGCGGACAGCACCCCTACACGCGGACGAACCGGCGCACGTGTGATGGCACCACGACAAGTTCGGCGGCCGTCGGCAGATCCCGGCGAAACGGCGGGCGGGATCCATGCGTGGGATGCGGCCGGCACCCGCAGCCCGAGGCAGGCCACCTCCTGACCATGTCCGGTTGAAAAGTCGCGCTGCGGCGGCGACTTCGGGTTTGCTGTTGTGATCAACAGACGTCCGTTCTGCTGTCAGACTGGAGTTGCTCATGGATGTGACCGGGTCGGGGCATGCCGCGCGGGTGTCCGCGTATGCGACTGTGGGCGCACGGCTGTCCCTGTTCAGCGACCGGCGGCTCGGGGACGCGGTGGCCAACGCGGCGAGCGTCGGTTCCGGCGTCGGCGGCCGGACGGCGGAGATGCAGGTGGAAGGGACACCGGTCTTCGTCAAGCGAATCCCACTGACGGATATCGAGTTGCAGTCGAAGCACGCGCGGTCGACGGCTAACCTGTTCGGCCTTCCCCTCTTCTATCAGTACGGGGTCGGGTCGGCGGGGTTCGGTGCCTGGCGTGAGCTGGCGGCGCACATCATGACCACAAGCTGGGTAGTGCAGGCGGCGTACACGGGATTCCCGCTGCTCTATCACTGGCGGGTCTTGCCGGACAGTTCCCCCGACGCCTTCGCCGACCAGTTCGGGGGTGTCGAAGGGACCGTCGCGCATTGGGACGGGTCACCGGCGGTGCGCCGCCGACTGGAAGCCATCGGACGATCGTCCTTCAGTCTGGTGCTCTTCCTGGAGCACGTGCCCCAGACGCTCGGCGCATGGCTCGGCGAGGCCCGGAACGTGGCCTGGCGGGAGCGGGGCGGCCAGTCGCCGTATCTATGGGTCGAGGACGAACTGCGGCGCGGAACGGAGTTCATGAGTGCGCGCGGGCTGGTCCACTTCGACACGCACTTCTCCAACCTGCTCACCGATGGCCGACAGGTGTACTTCGCTGACTTCGGTCTGGCCCTGAGCCGCGGCTTCGAACTCTCGGCGGAAGAGAACTCCTTCCTTACCGATCATCTCGTGTACGACCGCTGCTACGCACCGTGGCACCTGCTTCGCCATCACCTTCCCGACGGCGTGCGTGGCGGCGCCGACCACGGGGCCTTTCTGCGCGCATGGGTGGCAGGTCATCGGCCCCCCAGCGTTCCGCAAGACATCGGCGCGATCATCGGCCGTCACGTACGGCACGCGATTGTCCTCGATGACTTCCATCACCGCCTGATCACACAGAGCAAGAGCACTCCGTTCCCCGCAGCCGAGATCCAGCGAGCACTGACCGGCGCATCGTCGTTGACGGAGTGAGAGACGGCAGTGTCGGCACCCGGGAGCGGGCGGCAGCCGTCCGGTGAACCGGGGACCTGCCGGCCCGCCGTGGATACCCGGGTGCCGGGCCGGCACCCACTCCAGCGCCTCGTAGCCGGCATTACGGCGGCGCGGGCCGGAAGCGGGGCGGGGCGAGCCGGCGCGGGTGGGCCGGGACCGCCGCCGGCAGGTCGCCGGCGCGGTCGGCTCCGGAGGATGCCGGATGCGCCTGCGCGAGCGAGCAGTTGGTCCCGATGCCGGTGCCGGTGCCGCAACCGGTGGGACCGTCGCGGAGAGGGCGCGCAGATCCTCGAAGGCTCGGAGGAGATGTGCGTCCAAGCTCTGGGAAGGGTCGTCGATCCAGGCTTGAGCCGCGTGGTGAAATGCGGCCCGGCCGGTCTGGCCGCTCCCCGCATGCTGTTGCTGCCTCCGAACGGCCGACGCGACCCGCAGGAGTACGGCGGCCGGGCAGGAGGCGCGGACCAGCCACAGCTGCCGTACGGCCCGCGCTGCCTGGGAGTCACCTGCCTCGGGGAGCCGTTCGGCGCTCGTGCCCCGGCGTAGGCCCGGAACGGCTCGGCTCGCTCCGCGGCCAGGGGCGGGGCGGCAGCGCGTCCGCTACTGGCCGCGCCCCTCGAAGTCCCGTCGCACGGCGGCGCCCTCGTCCTCCGTCAGCCCCGCGCCGTCGGGCAGCGTCAGGACGGTCCCGCAGCGCTGGCATATGTCGGCGTCTCCGGCCGGTGTTCCGCAGGCCTTGCAGTACCGGTTGACCGGCTGATCCGGATTCCGCTGTCCCATGACGCCTCCCAAGTGGTGAGCAGTGCGGCAGTCGCGTACCCGGGGCAGCCAGTCCGATGCCCCGGCGGGTGGCCTGACGTCCGCCATTCGTTCCCCTCGGGCGGCGTGGCCCGGCCCCTGGCGGGCATCGGGCCGACCCCTGGGGCCGGGTGGTCGGCTCTGGCCTCCACCAGCCGGCGCCGCGCCGGTCACGGCCGCCGACGACGCACCCCTCGCCAGCAGGTCAGCGCAGGTCTGGTGGTCGTTGAGGACCAGGCAGGGGACGACGAGGGCGCTCCACGGGTTTCGGGTGTCGGCGTCCGGCGGCACCGGCCACGCTGCCGGCCTGGGAAGCGGGATGGGAACGGCCGGGCGGCTCGGTCGTACGGCACGGAGCGGATGCTGGGCGCGCGGCGTCTCGGCCGGCGTCTCCTCGGCGGCTACGTATGCGCTGCCCGCCTCGGCCGGCACGGCATACGTGGCGCTGCTGTTTCAGCGGGTGGGTGCCGGCAGGTGGAGGCGGCCGTCGTGGACTTCGGCGGTCTGGTCGGCGGCGGTGAGGTGGGTGTGGTCGTGGGTGACCAGGACCGTGGCGGTGGCCCGCTCGTGGGTGAGGCGGGTGATCAGGTCGATGACGGCGGCGCCGCGCGCGTGGTCGAGGGCGCTGGTGGGTTCGTCGACCAGGAGGACGGTGGGGTCGTTCATCAGGGCGCGGGCGATGTTGACGCGCTGGCGCTGGCCGCCGGAGAGCTGGTGGGGGCGGCGGCCGGCTAGGTCGGCCAGGCCGACCGAGTCGAGGAGTTCGAGGGCACGGTTGCGGGCGGTGCGGGGCTTGCGGCCGTCGATCTGGGCCATGACCTGGAGTTGTTCGGCGGCGGTGAGGGAGGGCAGCAGGTTGGGCTGCTGGAAGACGATGCCGATCTTGCGGCGGCGCAGTTCGGCCAGTTCGCCGCGGGTCAGGCGGGTGGTGGGGGTGCCGTCGATGGTGACGGTGCCGGCGTCGGGGGTGATCAGGGTGGCGGCGACGGCCAGCAGGCTGGACTTGCCGGAGCCGGAGGGGCCGACCACGGCGGTCAGGCCGCCCTTGGGGACCACCAGGCTGACCCGGTCCAGCGCGGTCAGGAGGGTGTCGCCGTCGGGGTAGGTGAGCGTGATGCCGGTCAGGTGAAGGCTCATCGGGTGCTCCCCAGGGCGGTCAGCGGATCGACAGAGGTGATGCGGCGGATGGACAGGACGGCTCCGAGGACGCCGAGGAGGATCATCACGGCGGCCGGGAGCAGGACGGTGGCGGGCGTGAGGAGGAACGGCACGGCGGAGCCGGCCACGAGGGCGCCCAGCGCGGCGGCGATGCCGGTGCCGGTCAGGGTTCCGCCGGCGAGCAGGACGACGGCCTGGCCGAGGGCGTCCTTGAGCAGGTTGGCGGTGGAGGCGCCGAGCGCTTTGAGGACGGCGACGTCGGCGCTGCGCTGGATGGTCCACACGGTGAAGAAGGCCCCGATGACGAGGGCGGAGATGGCGAACAGGAAGCCGCGCATCAGCTGGAGGGAGCCGTTCTCGGAGGTGTAGGAGCCGATCGCGGACAGTGAGTCCTCGGTGGAGACCGTCCGTGTGCCGGCCTGCTGGTCGGTGGCCGCCACGTCGGCCGCGGAGGTGGTGTTCAGGGCGATGACGGTGGCGACGGGGCCGTCACCGGTGGCGGTGGGCGGCGCGGTCTTGCGCCAGACACCGAGGCTGGTCCAGATGACCGGGGTGTGGCTGAAGAAGGCGTCACCCCGCACGGCGGCCACCTTCAGCTGCTGACCGGCCAGGGCGAGGGAGTCCCCGGTCTTCACGCCGAGGCCGTCGGCGGCCGTGGTGGACAGCACCACAGCGCTCTCGGTGATCCTGCTGCCGTCCGGGGCGAGGCGGGAGCCGGGCCGTACGCCGAAGGCCGAGACTCCGGCGCTTCTGTCACCGGCGGTGGCCCTGGTCGTGGTGATCCCCAGGGGTTCGGCGCTTTCGACGCCGGGCGCCTCGGACCACCGCTGCCACTGCCGCCGGGTGACGGTGGAGTCGGCGTACGACAGGTCCTGAGCGTTGCCGGGGGCCTGGAAGGCGATTCTGTCGGCGGGCAGTCCCGTGATCGCGGAGACGTTCTGCCGGCCCAGTCCGGCCGTCAGCCCGGACAACAGCCCGACCAGCAGGGTGATCAGCACGATGACGGCTCCCATCAGGGCGAAGCGCCCCTTGGCGAACCTCAGGTCTCTCCAGGCGACGAACACGGCCTCGGTCCGTCCTTTCCGGTGGGGAAGCGGTACGACTCCACCGTCGCGGTCACCCTCCCGTGTCCGCGCCTGGCACAGGACGGCACTTCGGCGGCCGAAAGGCGGCACACGGGTTCTAACTTTCGATGGAGGCCCCCGGGCGCCGGCCTCCGTAACCTGGGACGCACTGTGAACTCCGCCGCCCCTGCCCTGACCCCGACCACCCGGGCCCTGGCCTGGTGCCTGCACCTGCTGGTCATCGGCCTGCTCGTCCTGGCCGCCGGCCGGGCCGTGACCGACGGCCGGCCGCACGCCGGACCGATCGTCGCCGCGGCGGCGGTGTGCGGTCTGGTGTACGCCACCGGGCCGCTCCTGCCCCACCTCCGTCTCTCCCGGCGGGCCGGGGCCTGGTGGCTGGCCGCCGTGGGCGCCGCGTGGCTGGTGCTGCTGGCCCTGTCCCCCGACGCGGTATGGGTGGCGTTCCCGCTGTACTTCCTCCAGCTCCACCTGCTGCCGCGCCGATCCGGGCTCGCCGCTGTGGCCGCCACCGCGGCGGCGGCCATCGCCGGCTTCGCCGCCCACCAGCACTCCTTCGGCCCGGCCATGGCGATCGGCCCCGCGCTCGGCGCGGCTGTCGCCGTCGCGGTGGTGCGGGGATACGAGGCCCTGTACCGGGAGAGCGAACAGCGCCGGCAGCTGATCGAGGAGCTCACCGCCACCCGGGCCGATCTGGCCCGGGCCCAGCACACCGCCGGTGTGCTCGCCGAACGCGAGCGTCTGGCCCGCGAGATCCACGACACTCTCGCCCAGGGCCTCTCCAGCATCCAGCTGCTGCTGCGGGCCGCCGAACGCGCCCTGCCCGGCCGGCCCGACACCGCCTCCCTCCACGTCGACGCGGCCCGCCAGGCCGCCGTGGACAGCCTCGCCGAGGCCCGCCGCTTCGTCGCCGCCCTCACTCCGCCCACCCTGGAAGGCACCACCCTGGCCGACGCCCTGGAACGCCTGTGCACCACCACCGGCACCCGCCACCGCCTCACCGCCCGCTTCCGCCTCACCGGTGACCCCACCGTGCTGCCGACCGCCCACGAGGTCGCCCTGCTGCGCGTCACCCAGTCCGCCCTCGCGAACACGGTCCGCCACGCCAGGCCACCGCCGCCGAGGTCACTCTCAGCTACCTCGCTGACCGCGTCACCCTCGACGTCGTCGACGACGGGCACGGCTTCGATCCCGACCAGCTGCCCGCCCCCGACCCCGAGGGCGGCGGTTTCGGCCTGGCGGCCATGCGCGCCCGCATAGGTGTCCTCGGCGGCACCCTGGCCATCGACTCCGCGCCCGGCCACGGCACTGCGCTGGCCGCCCGGCTCCCCCGCACCCCGCCCACCCGGACCGAGACCGGGGCCCGCACATGACCGACGACGCACCCGTGCGCCTCCTCCTGGCCGACGACCACCCCGTCGTGCGCGCCGGGCTGCGCGCCGTACTGGAGACCGAACCCGGCCTCGTCGTCATGGCCGAAGCGGCCACCGCCGAGGCCGCCGTCACGCGGGCCGCCGAAGGGGACATCGACGTCGTACTGATGGACCTCCAGTTCGGCAGGGGCATGGGCGGCGCCGAAGCGACCGCCCGGATCACCGCCCGTCCGGGCGCACCCCGCGTGCTGATCGTCACCACCTACGACTCCGACGCCGACACCCTGCCCGCCATCGAGGCGGGCGCCACCGGCTACCTCCTCAAGGACGCCTCACCCGAGGACCTGGCCGCCGCCGTCCGCACCGCCGCCGCGGGACGTACCACGCTGGCGCCCACCGTCGCGGACCGGCTGATGAACCGGCTGCGCACGCCGAGGACCGCCCTGACCCGGCGCGAGACCGAAGTCCTCGCCCTGGTCGCCGACGGCCTGTCCAACCAGGCCGTCGGCGAACGGCTCCACCTGACGGAAGGGACCGTCAAGTCCCACTTGGCCCGCGTCTACGTCAAGCTCGGCGTCGACTCGCGCACCGCCGCCGTCGCCACTGCCATCGGCCTCGGCCTCATCCGCCGCTGACCGGGCGCGCGGACAGCGAGGTGCCCGGCCGTACGAAGGGCGCGGACCGGGAGGTCGTGGACGGGTGAGGCGGGACTCCGCTGGGGCGTCCTGAACAGGGGGGCGGTCAGCCGGTCGTCGCCCCGTGGGAGGGGACGCCGGCTTCCCGGGTGGCGGCCCAGGAAGCGAGCAGGCGCAGTCCCTCCTCGGAGGGGGAGCCTGGTTCGGCGGTGTAGACGGTGAGGGTGAGTCCGGGTTCGGCGGCCATCTCCAGGCCTTCGTAGGCGAGGGTGAGGTCTCCGACGGCCCGGTGGTGGAAGCGTTTGGTGCCGGTGCCGTGATGGCGGACGTCGTGGGCGCCCCAGCGGGTGCGGAAGGCGTCGCTGCGGGTGGACAGCTCGCCAACGAGGTCGTGCAGGTCCTTGTCGTGGGGATCGCGGCCGGCCTCGGTGCGCAGGATGGCGACGACGATGTCAGCCGCCTGCTCCCAGTCCGGGTAGAAGCGGTGCGAGGCGGGATCGAGGAAGTTGAACCGGGCGAGGTTGGCCTGGTGCCCGGGGACGGCGTGGACGTCGGCGTAGAAGGCGCGGGCGAGCTGGTTGGCTGCGAGGATGTCCATACGGCCGTTGCGGACGAAGGCGGGCCCGGCGGTGATGGCGTCCAGCGTCCATTGCAGGCTCCGGTGCGGGACCCACTGCCGGGCGGCGCGGCGGCGGGGCCGGGTCAGGGCGTCGGAACCGTCGGCTGCTTGCGCGAGACGGAGGAGATGGGCGCGTTCGGCGTCGTCGAGCCGGAGGGCGCGCGCGACGGCTTCCAGGACGGCCGGTGAGACGCCGGCGAGGTTGCCGCGTTCGAGTTTGGCGTAGTACTCCACGCTCATGTCGGCGAGTGCGGCGACCTCACTGCGGCGCAGGCCGGGGACGCGCCGCCTGCTGCCGGACGGCAGCCCGGCCTGGTCGGGGGTGATCTTCGCGCGCCGCGAGGTGAGGAACTCGCGGACCTCTTCACGGTTGTCCACGACATCGACCGTACGTCCCGCGCGCGGCCGGAGGGATGTACTGCCGGTACACCCCTCGACGGTGACTCCCTGCGTGCGCGAGATGCGGGTTACCTGGATGACGTGGCGCCTTCCGCCCCGCCGGGGAGACCGGCGGGCGGTGGAGGCCGCACCCCGCGCACGGACAGCGAAATCCCGTCCGTGCCGGTCCCGTACCCGCACTACTTGCCTGCCGGTGTCCCCGGTACCGCACGTCACGACACGCAAAGGAGCCCCACGTGCGCGGAGCAGTGATCCACGCCCCAGGCGACGTCCGTTTCGAGACGCTGGACGACCCGAAGATCCTTCAGCCGACCGACGCCGTCATCCGTACGGCCGTCACCTGTGTGTGCGGCTCGGACCTGTGGCCCTGGCGCGGCCTGGAGCCGATCGGTGACCCGCACCCGATGGGCCACGAGTACGTCGGTGTCGTGGAGGAGGTGGGAGCCGAGGTCACTGCGGTCAGGCCGGGCCAGTTCGTCGTCGGCTCCTTCGCCACCTCCGACAACACCTGCGCGAACTGCCGCAACGGCTTCCAGTCCAACTGCGTGCACCGCGAGTTCATGAGCACCTGCCAGGCCGACCGCTTGCGCATCCCCCATGCCCAGGGCACCCTGGTCGCCACCGACGGGCACCCGGCCGAGGAGCTGTGGCCGAGCCTGCTGGCCGTCTCCGACGTCATGGGGACCGGCTGGTGGGCGGCCGACGCCGCCGAGGTCCAGCCCGGCTCGACGGCTGTCGTGGTGGGCGACGGCGCCGTCGGCCTGTGCGCGGTGATCGCGGCGAAGGAGAGGGGCGCGGAGCGGATCATCGCGATGAGCCGCCACGAGTCCCGGCAGAAGCTGGCCCGCGAGTTCGGCGCCACCGACATCGTCACCGAGCGCGGCGAGGACGGTGTCGCCCGCATCAAGGAGCTCACCGGCGGGATCGGCGCCGACGCGGTGCTGGAGTGCGTGGGCACCGCGCAGGCCATGCGGCAGGCCCTGCACTCGGCCCGTCCGGGCGGCAACGTCGGCTTCGTCGGCGTTCCCCACGAGGTCGCGATCGACGGACAGGAGCTGTTCTTCTCCCACGTCGGCCTGCGGGGCGGCCCCGCCCCCGTACGCCGCTATCTGCCCGACCTGATCGAACGGGTCCTGTCCGGCCGGATCGACCCGGGCAAGGTCTTCGACCTCACCCTGCCCCTGGACCGGGTCGCCGAGGGCTACCAGGCCATGGACGAGCGCCGCGCCATCAAGGCCCTCCTCAAGCCCTGACCCCGCACACGCCTCGTGAAGGACCCACTGTGACCACGTTCGCTCTCGTCGGCGCGGGCCCCGGCCTGGGGCTCGCCGCCGCCCACCGCTTCGGCGCGACCGGCCACGGCGTCGCGCTCCTCTCCCGCAGCGCCGGACACCTCGGCACCCTGACGGCGGAGCTGGGCCGCGACGGTGTCCGGGCCCGTGGCTACGCCGCCGACGTCCTTGACCCCGCCTCCCAGGTCACGGCCCTGCGTACGGCGGCCGACGAGCTGGGGCCGGTGGAGATCCTCCAGTACAGCCCCGTACCCCGCGCCGACTTCATGAAGCCGGTGCTCGACACCGCCCCGACCGACCTGGACGATCCGCTGACCTTCTCCGTCAAGGGCTCTGTCACCTGCGTGAACGCCGTTCTTCCCGGGATGCGGGCGCTGGGCCGCGGCACTGCGCTGTTCGTCAACGGCGGCAGCGCGGTGCGCCCGCATCCCGAGCGGGCCGGCACCTCGATCGCGTTCGCCGCCGAGAGCGCCTACGCGGCGATGCTGCACGACGCGCTCGCCCCGGAGAACATCCACGCCGCCCAGCTGATCATCCCTGGCGCGATCCACCCGGACGCCGAGCACTCCAGCCCCGCTGTCCTGGCCGAGCGCCTGTACGCCATCCACACCGAGCGCACCGCCCGAGAGGAGAGCCGTGACGACTATCCGCCTGACGATCGACGGTCAGAGCATCGACGCCACCCTGAACGACAGCGCCGCGGCGCGCGACCTGGCCGCTCTGCTCCCGCTCACGCTGGAGCTGGAGGACTTCCACCGCACCGAGCGGATCGGCGACCCGCCGCGCGAGCTGGACACCTCCGGCGCCCCGGACGCGGTCACACCGAAGGCCGGTGACCTTGCCTACTACGCGCCCTGGGGCAACCTCGCCTTCTTCTACCGGGACGGCGAGCACTCCCCCGGCCTGGTCATCCTCGGCCGCCTCACCGACAGCCGCGGCATCGACCGCCTCGCCACGGCCGACCGGGTCCGCATCCGAGCCGCCTCCTGACCCACCCAGCCATCGCCCAGGAAGAAGAACGAGCGTGAACGTCACCTACGACTTCCACGGCAACACCGCGTTCATCACCGGCGCCTCCTCCGGCATGGGCCTGGCGACCGCCCGCGCCTTCGCCGAGGCAGGCGCCGCCGTCGCCCTCGCCGACATCCACGAAGCAGCCGTGAACCAGGCCGCCGAGCAGCTCACCGACGCAGGCCACGAGGCCCTCGCCCTGGTCTGCGACGTCACCGACGAGGCCCAGGTGGCCGCCGCCGTGGACCGTACGGTGGAGACCTTCGGCCGTCTCGACATGGCCTACAACAACGCCGGCATCCAGATCCCGCCCGCCGACGCCGCCGAGGAACCGGCCGCACAGTTCGACCGGGTCAACGCCGTCAACCTGCGCGGCATCTGGGCCGGCATGAAACACGAGCTGCGTCACATGCGCGCCCAGGGCAGCGGCGCCATCGTCAACTGCTCCTCTCTCGGCGGACTCGTCGGCATCCCCGGCCGCGCCTCGTACCACGCCTCCAAGCACGGCGTGATCGGCCTGACCGGCAGCGCCGCTCTCGAGTACGCCCCGCGCGGCATCCGCATCAACGCCGTCTGCCCCGGCACGATCGACACGCCCATGGTCAGCGACATGATCAATAAGGGTGAACTCGATCGCGCCGAGGCGGAAGCGGGCCAGCCCATCGGCCGCCTGGGCACCGCCGAGGAGATCGCCCAGGCCGTCCTGTGGCTGTGCAGCCCCGGCGCCGGCTTCGTCATCGGCGTGGCCCTCCCCGTCGACGGCGGCTACGTCGCCCGGTAGGGGGAAGGGGCCATGCGTGCACGGGCGTTGACCCGCCTCGGGACACCACACCGGCTGACGACCGGGCGTCACCTACCGCTGTGGGAGCGGCGGCCGTGGCCGCATCGCTCGTCTTTCCCGCCTGGCCGCCGGAGGTTAGTGTTCGGGTTCGGTGGAATGACCCACGAGGGGCTGGGACATGGTCGGTCGTCGGAGCGCGCGTTGACGTCGTAGGTCGTGCTCGACCTGTCATCGCGTGCCGCCCTTGATGTCGCGGCACAGCGAGCCTTCCCCCTGCCTGAGCCGTCGGTACGCCTGTTGTGCGCCGAGGGACGGGCCTCGCTGTCGGCAAGCCAAGGGATCGTCGTGTCGTCCGCTTCCTCCGCTGTATCCGATTCTGATCGACCTGCCCCTTCCAGTCTGTGGCGGGACGGCGACTTCCGTAAGCTCTGGGTGGGTCAGACGTCCTCCCAACTCGGCGAGCAGGCAAGTCTGCTGGTGTTGCCGCTCTTCGCCGTCCTGACACTCAACGCCGGTGCCGGCCGGTTGGGCGTCCTCCGCGCGGTGGGGCAGGCGCCGATCCTGTTGCTCTCGCTCTTCGGCGGTGCGTGGGTGGACAGGTGGCGGACCCGCACGGTGATGGTGCTGACCGACGTCGGCCGGGCCCTCACACTGGGCGCCGCCGCCGTGGCCGGCCTCGTCCATCGGCTCGGCCTGCCCGCGCTGTTCGTGGTCGCCTTCGCCGTCGGGGCCCTGTCCGTATTTTTCGACGTGGCGTATCAGGCGTCTCTCGTGCGGCTGGTCGACCGCGACCAGTTGGTGCGGGGAAACAGCGCGCTCGAAGGCAGCCGGTCCGCGGCACAGATCGGCGGTCCGGCCCTCGGCGGTGCGTTGGTGTCCCTGCTGTCGGCGCCGGCCGCTGCCGCCTCCAGCGCGCTGTTCTTCGCGCTGTCGTTCCTGTCGATCCGACGGATCCGTCGCCGCGAATCGGTCCCGGAGCGCTCGGAAGGTTCCCCTCACCTAGGACGGCGGATTCACGAGGGCATCCGCTTTGTCGTCAGCGACACCTCGCTGCGGACTGTGTGCCTCGCCTCGGCCGCCTTCCAGTTCTCCTTCGCGGCCGTGATGACCGTCTATCTGCTCTTCCTGCCGCGGGATCTGCATCTGTCGGGCACCGCCGTCGGGCTGACGCTTGCGGCGGTGGGGCCGGGCGCGCTTCTGGGATCGGTGCTGGCCGCCCGCCTGCCGAGCCGATTCGGCCACGGGGCGGTGCTCGTGTGCGCGGCGTCGCTCGGCGACGGCGCGTTCCTGTGTGTGCCCGCGCTGCACGGCTCGTCCACGGTGACGGTTCCCGCGCTCCTTGTGATCAGTTTCGTGTTCGGAGCCGGCAGCCAGTTGGTGACTGTCACCGTCATGGCCGTTCGGCAGGCGGTCACTCCGCACGGGATGCAAGGCCGTGCGGCCGCCACGATCACGTTCGCCGGCATGGGCCTGACCCCGCTCGGTTCCCTGTTCGGCGGACTTCTCGCGGACGAGTGGGGGTTGCGCACCAGCCTCCTGGTGACGGCCGCGGGAATGATGCTGTCCCCCGCGCTGATGGCTCTGTCCCCTCTCGCACGCCTGGGACGAGCGCTTCCGGAACTCGCAGGACGCGCCGCCGAGCCAGGGTCTCCCTGATCACCACCGGACCGACATCCATGGCACCGGTGCCGCCGGAGGTTGCGCGCACGCAGCCGGTCGAAGCGATGCGCGGGTGGGATCAGTCACGGCTGGTAGCCGGTGGGCCGGTGACAGCGGTGAGCTGGAGCTTGGTCTCGTCCTCGCTGCCGGGCACGGCGGTCATGATGACGATCTTGAGCTCGGAGTCGCCGTCGGCCAGCACGTCGCAGTCCACCGTGACAGGGCCCACCGACGGGTGGTCTATCGTCTTGTGGTCCTCGCGGTGCGCGGCCACCCCTCCAGTCGCCCATAGCTCGGCGAACCTCTTGTTACCCGCGTTCAGTTCACGGATCAGCGTGGCCAAGCGGTTGTCCTGGGGGAAGCGGCCGGTGGCGCGGCGCAGGTCGGAGACGACGGCGGCGTCGGTGGCATCGCGATCCGCCTCGGTCACCGGCCACAGCGCCAGGCGGGCGGGGCCGGTGTCCACCGGGAACCTGTCACGGGCGAAGTTGCGCAGTCGCGGCGGCGAGGCGGAGGGGTCGCCCAGCAGGGCGGCCCACCCACGGTTCCACCAGACCAGTTGCCAGTCCGCCGCGAACACGGCGACCGCCACGTCCCCGAGGCGGGCGAGCACCCGCTGCATGCCGGGCGGAAGATGGTCCGAGATCGCGCCGCCCGCCGGCGGAACGAGCTGGGCCAGCCGGTACAGGTGGTCCCGCTCGGCGGTGGACAGCTGGAGGGCGCGCGCCAGGGACGCCACCACCGACGCCGAGGGAGTCGTGGACCGACCCTGCTCCAGGCGCACGACGTAGTCGACCGACACCCCGGCCAGGTCAGCCAGTTCCTCACGCCGCAGTCCGGCCGCCCGGCGCCCGCAGGCCACCGGCAGCCCGGCGGCCGACGGGGGCAGCCGCTCCCGCCACGTGCGGATCATCGCGCCCAGTCCGGTTCCGGGTGTCGTCGGCATGCTCTCATCCTCCTGCATCCCCGGGCGTGCGGACGGGCGCAAGGGTGGTACTGGTCTTCCTACCGCCGAAGCGTCCCTGGTCCGCTTCCCTCGCGGAGGCGAGCATCGAACGCATGACCATCACTTTCATCACCGGAGCCAACAAGGGCCTCGGCCGCGAGACCGCCCGCCGCCTGATCCGCTGTGGCCACACCGTGCTCGTCGGGGCTCGCAACCGCGAGCAGGGCGAGGAGGCCGCCGCCGCGCTCGGCGCACGCCACGTCCCCATCGACGTGACCGACGACGCGTCCGTGGCCGCCGCGGCCGCGAACGTCGCCGCACACGAAGGCAGGATCGACGTCCTGATCAACAACGCCGGAGTCCACGGCCCCATCGGCGATCCCGGCGACCTCACCGCCGCCGACGCCCTCGCCGTCCTCGACGTCAACGTCATCGGCGTCGTCCGCACCACCACCGCGTTCTTGCCGCTGCTGCGCCGATCGGACGACCCCGTGATCGTCAACGTGAGCAGCGGCATGGGCTCCCTCGCCCTCACCCACGACCCCGGCCGGCCCGAGTCGCACGTCATCGCGCCCCTGTACACCTCCTCGAAGGCGGCGCTGACGATGTTGACCACGCAGTACGCAAAAGGGCTCAAGGGCATCCGCGTCAACGCCGCCGACCCCGGCTACACCGCGACCGACCTCAACGGTCACAGCGGCCCCCAGACCGTCACCGAGGGCACGGACGCGATCGTCGCCCTCGCCACCGAGAAGCCCGGCTCCGGCACCGGACGCTTCCTCTCCCGCCATGGCGAGATCGCCTGGTCCTGAACCCGGCCGCGCCGGCCTCAGCCATTCCAGGAGACGAGGACACCACAGGTCGGGTCCTGATCAGTCTGCGAGGTTCGCCCGTGTGGCGGGCCTGGACCCGTAGGCCTTCTTGCGTGACGCGAGTGCGACGGGGTTTGCACTGTGCCCGCCCGGGCCGCGCGGCCGCGACCGTGGCCGTGGGGGCTTACTTGCCTTCGACTCGTCCTACCGAGTCGGGTCCGGTCGTCAGTGCCTCGCACGCGGCCTGCCACTCGGAGGTGCCGGGGTGGAACTGGGTGTGGAGGTAGGCCGCGGTGAGGCGGGCGAGGGCGGCGACTCGCTCGGGATTCTCGTCGGTGGTCTCGGCGGCGTCGTATCCCGCGATCCCGCCGAGTCCGTGCTCCGCGTCGAACAGGGTGAGCAGGGTCTTGGGTCCGGGGGCGAGGGTGTAGGGGTCGGCGTGCCAGTCGGGTCCCCTGTCCGTGAAGTGCCGGGAGTCGTCCTTGTCGCCGGCGACGACCAGCGCGGGTGCGGTCATGGTGGAGAAGTCGACGGCGCCGATGATCGGCCACTGTTCCGCCATGGGCCCGTTGAAGGCGTCACCCCCTCCGCCGGGCGCGGCGAGGAGCACGCCGGCCTTGATCCGGGGCTCGGCGAGGTGCAGCACGTTCCCGGTGTCGGGGTCCTTGAGCCCGGCGCCCAGCAGGAGGGTGGCGGTGAAGCCGCCGAGCGAGTGTCCGGCGACGGCGACCTTGGTGGGGTCGAGCCGCCCCGCGAGCTGCGGCACGGTGCGCTCGATCACGTCGAGCCGGTCGAGGATGTGGGTCATGTCCTCGGCGCGGGAGCGCGAGAAGTCGGGTGCGCCGGGTGCGTCGGCGACCAGGTGGCTCAGTGTCCTGGAGGTGAGGTGGGTGGGCTGGATGACGGCGAATCCGTGAGCGGCCCACGAGTCGGCGAGCGGTGCGTAGCCGTTGAGCGAGGAGAGGTTGTTCGAGGGGCCGTGACCGTGGGAGAGGAGGATGACGGGCAGGCGGGTTCCGGTCGCGGGTACGGAGACGCGTACGTGGAGGTCCACGGGACGGCCGGGAACGGAGAGGACCACGGGGCTGAAGGAGAGGACCGGGACGGGTGTGCCCGGGACGTCGGTGCTGGTGGCAGAGGGTGTGCTCACGATGCGGATTCCCTTTCGGTGGCACCCGCCGTCCGCCGGTCTCGCGACCGGCGAAGGGCAGGGCAGGCAGGAGCGACCCGCTTCGGCTAACCTGAACCGGAGCGTCGCTCCATTTAGTATCCGGAGCGTCGCTCCGTTTTGTCAATCGGTGTGGAGGAGTGCGCGATGGCCACCGACAGCCCCACAGGTGAGTCGCCGTCCCGAGGCAAGCGGGCCGACGCCCAGCGCAACCGGCAGACGGTGCTCGCTGCCGCCGCCGAGGTGTTCGTCACCTCCGGCGTCGACGCCCCCATCCGCCAGATCGCGGCCAGGGCGGGCGTCGGGATGGCCACGATCTACCGTCACTTCCCGACCCGGGCGGACCTCGTCACAGCCGTCTACCGCCATCAGATCGAGGCCTGCGTCGAGGCCGGCCCGAACCTGCTGGCCAGTGCCGACTCCCCGCTCGACGCACTGCGCCAGTGGATCGACCTCTTCGTCGACTTCCTCGTCACCAAGCACGGGCTCGCCGATGCCCTGCAATCCGACAACGACCGCTTCGCCGCGCTGCACGCCTACTTCCTCGACCGTCTGCTGCCCGTCTGCGACCAACTGCTCGACGCCGCGGTCGAGTCGGGCGACATCAGGCCCGGTACGCAGCCGTACGAGCTGATGCGCGGCATCGGCAACCTCTGCGTCGGACGCGACGACGACCCCCGCTACGACCCCCGACGCCTGATCGCCCTCCTCCTCCAGGGACTCCAGCGCGGTGATCGATGACCACACCCTCGGGCCGGCCGGTGGACCCGAGGTGAAGATGACGCACGTGAGGTGCTCTGGCGCGGGCTGGTGGGAAGCAGCGCGGCACTCTCGGCGCTCGACCTCGTGGTCGGCGAGGTGATCAGTAGGCCTGCGCGATGCCCGTGAACCGCAGGTCCAGCCGGTCGTCGTCGATCTTCGGGAGCTCCGCTCGGCCGTGGCCCGGTAGGCGCCCTCGTTCCCGCCGAGCCGGACCAGGATCCGGCCACTGCTTCCGTCCGCAGCGCGGAGCGAGGCCGGTCGGCCCGCGCTCCGGCAGGAGTCCGCCGAAAGCACGCCGTCGAAGCCGCAGTTCCGGGCGCCCAGCCCGCTCGCGGCGGCCGTGACCGCGGGGTCGTCCAGGGCGCCCTGCCGCCCCGCCCGGAAAACAGTGACCCCGTAGGAGTGCAACCGCGGGCCGGACGTCAGACCCCAGGCGGTCTCCGGCGTGCCGAGTCCGCGAGCCGCGCGGCGAATGCGCTGACGAGCCCGCGGAGTTCGTCCGGGCGCTCGATGACGAACGGACGGTCGAGCGAGGCGAGTACCGCAGGCAGCCAGTCGAGCCGCTCCACACGCATGTCGACGCGGGACCAGCGCTCGGTCCCCGCGACCGGACCGGCCTCGGAGCCCGCAACCGGGCCGCCCTCGGACCCCGGATCCGGACCACCCCCGGACGGCAGCTCCTCCACGATCGCGACACCCGCGGGAAGCCGGGCCCGGACGTGCTCGGCCGTCCCTTCGACCCGCACCGTCACCTCGTGCCGGTGAGGAGCGGTGGCGAGCCCGGACAGGACGCGCTCCGCCGGATCCCACCCCGCGGGCGGGTCGAACGTGCCGGGCAGGGTCCTCGCCCCGGCGATGCGATCCAGCCGGAACGTACGTTCCGCGTCCGTCGCACGATCCTCACCGGTCACGTACCACCGGCCCGAGTGAGCGACGAGTCCGTACGGGTGCACCGTGCGCTCGCTGCGCCGGCCGTCGGCGGCGATGTACCGGATCGAAACCGGCCGGTGATGACGCACCGCGTCGGCGATCGAGAGCAGGATGCCGGTCTCCGGGGCCGGCGACCTGCCGGACGGAGCCGTGAAGGTGAGAGAGCCGAGTACGGCGTCGAGTCGGCGGCCGAGCCGTTCCGGCAGGACCCGTCGGATCTTGGCCGCCGCCGTCTCGCTAGCCGTGCCCGTGGCGGTCATCAGACCGGCCCGCTGGCCGGCGACGAGGCCGAGCAGTACGGCGAGGGCTTCGTCGTCGCTCAGCATGAGCGGAGGCACGCGATAGCCGGAGGCGAGCCGGTAGCCGCCGTGGCGGCCGCGCACCGACTCGACGGGGACGTCGAGGTCGAGGAGGTGATCGGCGTACCGCCGCACCGTGCGCTCGTCGACGCCGAGCCGGGCGGCGAGTTCGGCCGTGGTCCGCAGGCCGCCCGACTGCAAGAGCTCCAGCAGGGCCAGCACGCGCGCGGTGGGTCGGGACATACCGAGAAGTCTCCCGCGGATACCGGGCGGATTCTGTCCGATATCCGCTCTAGCGTGTGATCACAAGCACCGAGCGCTGGAGAGACCCGTGAACTTCGTTTCGATCCGCATCATCACGGGCGACGTCGCCCGCCTCGTCGACTTCTACGAGCGCGCCATCGGAGTGGCGGCGGACTGGTCCACCGAGGATTTCGCCGAGCTCAGGACCGCCTCGGCGACCCTCGCCGTCGCGGGCGTACGCACCGTGCCCCTGTTCGCGCCGGGCGCCGCCCGGCCGGCCGACAACCACAGCGTCATCATCGAGTTCCTCGTCGACGACGTGGACCGCGTGCACCAGAACCTGACCGGGTCCGTGGAGGACTTCGTCCAGGCGCCCACCACGATGCCCTGGGGCAACCGCTCGCTCCTCCTGCGGGACCCTGACGGCAACCTGGTCAACTTCTTCACCCCTGTCACCCCGGCCGCCGTCGCTAGGTTCGCCCGTCATCCGGAGTGAGGGGCTGATGTCGACCGTGACGAGTCGGCGGCGGGCTGCGTCGTGCGTGCCAGTAGGGTGAGAGTCTGAGGGGAGGAGCGGTGAGAGCGGCGCGCACTTTGACGAGACTCGACGAGGTCGGCACTGGCGACCACGTCTGCCAGTTGCTGGGTCCGGCGGACGATGTCATGGACCGCAGCCGGGCCTTCGTCGCGGACGGGGCCCTGTTCGGCGACAAGGTGGTGATCGTCGGTCCGGCCGCGGAGGCGACCAGCGAGTTCGCCCCCAGGGTGCTCGATCCGGCCCGGCTGGAGGGCTCCCTCCTGGCCGCGGTGCGCCGCGAGGCCGTCAGTGCCGGGCGGGAGGGGTTCCGCTCGCTTCGGGTGCTCCGCCATGTGACCCCGGACGGCTCGCCCGCGCAGTCGGAAGAGCTTCTGCGATGTGAGCTGGACCTGGAGGAGTTCGCCGCCGACAGCGGCGCTCTGGTGGTGTGCGCCTACAGCAGTGCCGAGTGGGGCGCGTCTACACTGGAGAAAGTCAGCTGCGTGCACCCCCACCATCTGGGCAGCCGTCCGGCATCACCCGCATTCCAGGTGTACCGGACGGGAAAGGACGGCTGGACGGTGAACGGGGTTATCGACGCCGAAGGCGCCCCGGCCTTCGCCGCCATCCTGCGAACGCTGCTCGCCCGGACGGCGACAGTGCGCCTGCTCTGTCAGGCCCTGGACTTCTTGGACGCCGCGGGGATGAGCGCCCTGGCCGATGCGGCCGCGCATCTGCCGGACCGCAAGGTCGTCCTGGAAGGAACGAACGAGACCGTGCGGCTGGCCTGGGAACTCTCCGGGTTCGCCGCGCCCGTAGTCCCGGTGGTGATGACGCCGTGACCTCCTCCTCTTCCCGCCCCGCCTCCACGGCTTCCGGTTCCGGGACCGGTTACCGGCACGAGCTGTACCCGTACCGCGGAAGGGACGAGTTCGTCGAGGGCACCATGGGCTTCATCCGGGAAGCACTCGATGAAGGCGAGGCCGTCGTCGTGGCCGTCCCGCACGACAAGGCGTCCCTGCTGCGTGCCGAGATCCCCGACGACGGGGCGGTGCGCTACGTCGACACCACCCCCACGGCGCACCATCCGGGGCGGCTCATCGGAGCCTGGCAGGAGTGGATCGAGGAGTACGTCTCCCAGGGGCGCCCGGTGCGCGGCATCGGCGAATCCCCCTGGGAGGAGGCCCGCAGCCAGGCCGAGGTGGAGGAACTGCGCTATCACGAGTGGCTGCTCAACAAGGCCTTCGCGCACAGCCCCGCCTGGTGGCTGCTGTGTCCCTACGACACCGCCGGCGAGCGGGCCACGCTGGAGAGCATGACCCGCTGCCACCCCGAGATCCGCGCGGACGGCCGCACCACCTCGTGCCCGGACTACAGCCCGCATGCCGCGTTCGACTTCGCCGCGCTGACCGGCCCCTGCGACCCGTACGAGGAATTCTCCTACGTCCCCGGCAGCCTTCCCGCGCTGCGGGAGAAGATCACGGCCTGCGCCGAACGCCTCGGGCTGAGCGGCCGGCGGCTGCGCGAACTCCATCTGGCCGCTACAGAGGTCGCCACGAACAGCATCCGGCACGGTGGAGGCGAGGGCGTGCTGCGCACCTGGAGCGAGGAGCGCCGGCTGATCTGCGAGTTCCGCGATGCCGGGTACATCGAGGACCCCCTCGCCGGACGCTCCAGGCCCACCGGCACGCAGCTCGGCGGACGCGGTCTGTGGCTCGTACACCAGCTGTGCGACCTCGTCGAGATACGCTCCACCCCGCAGACCGGCACCACGATCCGCCTCCACACGGAACTGCCCGGCTGACCGTCGCACACAGGTGTTGCACGTCGTCGCCGACGGGGCACTCGGCTCCCAGAGACGAGGGGAGCCCGATATGGCTGACGACGACTTCTACACACGTGATCGCCCGGACAATCCGCAGTACGTGGAGGACCGCCCGAGGGGCGGGGGCCCCGAGGACACCCACCGGAGGAATCACCGCGGCGGCAAGTCCGTGTGGATGGTGATCCTGCTGATAGCCGTGGTGGTTGTACTCCTCGCCCTTTTCATGCCCTGAGCCGTCCGGTACGTGACCTGGTTCGAGGAGTGTCGCGTCCTCGCGCTAGCCTGCCTCACCATGACGCGAGCCTGGTTCTTACCGGTACTGCTGCTGCTCTGCGGAACAGTCGTTGCGGCTGGACTGGCCTCCAGCGGGAGCCCCGGCGCAGCCGCATCGGCCCTGCTGCTGTTCGTGCTGTTCGCAGGCGTGAACTCGCCTCTGGTCTTCCCCAGATCGATGGGTGCGCCGGAGGCACAACGCCGCAGCACGGTCGACGGCCGGCCGATCGTCTTCTGGCGGCCGGGGTGCACGTACTGCCTGCGGCTGCGCATCCGGCTGGGCCGTAACGCCCACCAGTTGCACTGGGTCGACATCTGGCGGGACCCGGCCGGAGCGGCTGCGGTGAGAGCGGTCAACGACGGCAACGAGACCGTGCCGACCGTCATGGTCGCGGGCCGGCCGCACGTCAACCCGGACCCCGCATGGGTACGCGACCAACTGTCCTCATCGCGCGACCGGTGAGCGCGGTGCCGTAGCGGAGAGGACAGCAGTCCCGGCCCGTGCTCAGCCCGGCGGCCGACGTGCGCTCAGTCGAAACGAATGTGCTTGATCCCTGTCCAGGCCCGCCGCGCGTGCCCCCGTAATGCTCCCTCCCGGTTCGGGGCGAGCGCCAGACCGGCGGTCGCGGCGACGTGCTCGGCAACCTGGGGCACAGTGAGGTGGTCGGTCCATACCTGCTCCGCGAACTCCTCCGCACGCAGACGCTCCAAGCACAGGTCGAGCTTCGACACGGCGAAGCTCTCCCGGCGCAAGGGGGCGTTCTTCCCCGCGATCAGCTGGGCAGCGTGCCCGAAGCCGCGCCGGCGCAGCCGTCGCAGCACCGTCTCGCGCCCGGCCAGCAGTGCGAAGTGCCGCACGTCGTGACCGCGCTCACGCAGCCGGCCGACGGTCTCCAGGAAGTACGCCGGCTCGACCACCGTCATCGGCACGATCACCGTCCCGTGGTGTCTGCTCAGGACGTGGTCCAGTACTTCGAACACCCCCTGCCGCCAGGCCGCGAGGTCCTGGAAGTCTCCACGCAAGGACGGGGGCGTCATCCGGTGCAGTCCGAAGCCGATGTGTTCGGGATCGCAGACGACGCTGTCCGCGAGCCGACGTCGGAGTTCGTAGGCGGTCTGTGTCTTGCCGCCACCGAACGGGCCGTTGATCCACACGAGCATGCACCGCACCTTACGGGGAGTCGGCCTCGCGGGTGCGCGCCTCTCAGATGGCGTACGGCCAGACGGTGAGCATGTACGCGCCGTACCAGCAACCGAACAGCGCACCGCCGGTCACCGCGATCGCGACCGTGGCGGTGCGGACCCGGGCGAGGGCACGGGCGAGCGGGATGAGGAAGAGCACGGCGGGGAGCATCAGACGCAGCTTGGAGTGGTAGAAACTGGTCTGCCCGAGCGTCAGGATCAGGATGGCGGAGCCGTGGACGAGGAGGGGCGGCCAGGTGTTCCGGCGCCAGGTGACGGCGGTGGCGTCGACGAGGGCCAGCAGGAGGATCGCGGTGCTGACGGGCACCCACCCCTCGCCGTGGGCCAGTGTCTCGCCGAGGAAACGCAGGAAGGACCTGCCACTGTCCCAACGGGTGCCCCAGCCGGCCTGCTCGATGCTGAACCAGGCATCCGGCCGGCCCGCCCGCCGGCCCACCCACCAGAGGTAGCCGGGCGTGCCCGTGCAGGCGAGCGCGACGGCCGCGAGGGGGCGCCAGGCGGGACGGCGTGTCCTGGCCAGGGACAGGGCGACGGCCAAGGCGAGGGCCGCCACGACCGCCACGCCGGCCGGCCGCGTCAGGCCGGCCAGCATGGCCGCGGCACCGGCGGTGAGCCAGGCCTCCCGTCGGACGGCCAGCAGGGTGGCGGCGGACAGCGCGAGGAACAGTGACTCGCTGTAGGCCATGACGAAGACGAGCGCCATGGGTTGCGCCGCGGCGAGCAGTACGACCGCGATGAGTGCCGTACGCCGTCCGTGGAGCCGGGTCAGCAGCAGGTCCACGGTGATCAGCGCGGCGGCGAAGGCCAGGTTGGCGGTGACGATCGCGGCCGTACCGTAGTCGAGGCGGGTCACCGTGTGGACGGCACGGATCAGTAACGGGAACAGCGGGAAGAACGCGAGGTCGTTGCCGGTGAGCCGGCCCGAGGGCGCATGGGTGAAACCGTCCGGATAGCCGTGTGCGGCGATCTCCGTGTACAGCCGCCCGTCCCAGGCGAGCAGGCGGTCGCGGAGGCCGGGCCCGTCCGGCGGGCTCATGACAGCCAGGACGACGAGGTGCAGGAGCGTGCTCGCGCCGTAGATCGCGAGCGCGGGCCATGCCTGGCGCACGGACCGATGAGGACGCGCACCTACCCGCTCCTTCGGCAGCGGCTCGCCGATCGACGGTGCCGCGCTCCGGAACGAGCGACGTCTCACCTCGCTTCTCACCGCCTCGGGCCGTGGGACGGGTGTGGTCCGATACTGCGCCTGATCTACGCCCGCGGCGACTCAGATCACCGGCCGGTGGGCTGGTGGGAGCGGTGGGCGAGGCGTCGGGCCTCGTCGGGCCTGCCGGTTCGGCGGGTGCGCGGCCGGTCTCCGGAGTTGGCGTCCGGCCGCGGCGGTACGACCCTGGAAGCATGAACCTCGCCCGAAAGGCGGCCCGGCGATGAGCTGGCCGGGGCAGCTGAATCCTCAGGTGGCGCAGGTGATCGCGGCCTTCGCGGGCATCGGCCTGGTGTGCCTCTACGCGCTGCTGGTGATGCTGGTCCGCAAGCTCCACGGGAGGCCCGTCAGCGGCCTGCCGCGGAGAGACCGCTAGCGCGTCACGCCCTGGTCCACTCGTCCCTCGATCCCCCGGCCCCCTGCGTCCGGCCGGTCGGTGCATCCTGCCGGCACTCGGTGCCGGTGAGCCGTCCGGACCGGAAGAAAAGCGGATGCCCGGGGAGCCGGGACGCGTTACCTTCTGCGCTATGAACGTCACGGGCCGAAGCATCACCGCGACCGCGCGAGCGACCAGCTCGCCGGTTGCCGCCGCCTGACGTCCTTCCCACTCCCACCGGCGACCGGACACGGTCCGCCGGTGGTTCCCTGGCGTTTTCCGCCCGGTTCCGACGCCCGTGCGGACGTGCTGTCCGGTGCCTCCCCCGCCGCACACGCGAAGGAGCCACCCCGTGCACACCGACCAGATCGTACGCACGTTCATCGAGTACTACGAGGACCGCGGCCACCGCCGCGTCACCGGCTCGACTCTGCTGCCGCCGCCAGGAGACTCCGTGCTGTTCACCACCTCGGGCATGCACCCGCTCACCCCCTACCTGGAGGGGCGCCCGCACCCCCTCGGCAGGAGACTGGTCAACGTGCAGCGGTGTCTGCGCACCACGGACCTCGACGAGATCGGCGACAGCACCCACCTGACCGTCTTCCAGATGCTCGGGACCTGGTCGCTCGGTGACTACGGGGGCCCGTCGAGCCTCGGCTGGGGCTACGACCTGCTCACCGAGGGCTTCGGCATCGATCCCGGGCTGCTGCATGTCACGGTCTTCGGCGGCGACGACCAGGCCGGTCCGGACACCGCCTCCCTGGAGCTGTGGCAGGGGCGCGGGGTGCCGGTGGAACTCACCGTCGAGGACAACTGGTGGTCCAACGGACCGACCGGCCCGTGCGGCCCCGACTCGGAGATCTTCCTGTGGACCGGCGACACCCCGCCGGAGTCGACGCCCACCTGTGACGAACGCTGGGTGGAGGTGTGGAACCACGTGATGATGCGCTACCGGCGGCTCGCCGACGGTTCACTCGTGCCGCTCCCCCGGCACAACATCGACACCGGACTCGGCCTGGAACGGCTGGCCTCGCTGTTGCAGGGCCGGACATCGGTCTTCGATTGCGACGTCTTCGACCCCTGGCGGCGCCTCGTACCGGCCCTGTGGCAGCTGGACGAAGTGTCGCTGCGGTTGGTCTGCGACCACATCCGCTCGGCCATTGTGGTGATCGCCGACGGGGTCCGCCCGGCCGGCACCGGTCGCGGCTACGTACTGCGCCGTCTGCTGCGGCGGGTGCTCACCGTGCTGCGGCGGGACGATCCGTCGGGCGGCCTCGGAGACCTGCCGGACGAGCTGGTCCGGCACACCCTGGACCTCTTCCGTCAGGACGGGGATCCGGACGTCGTACGCCGGGTCCTGCTGGACGAGGAGAGGCGTTTCGGCCGCCTCCTGGAACGTGGCCGGCAGGTACTGGCCCGGCCGCGCTTCCGGGGCCCGCTGAGCGAGGAGGACTTCCACCTCCTCCACGACACCTACGGCCTGCCGCGTGACCTCGTACTGAACCTGCGGCCGCAGTGACGGCCTGCCCCGGCCCGGGGGGGGCGGCGATGAGTTTCCCTGGGCCGGAGAGTCTCATCACCGTCATCACCACCGAAGGACACCAAAGGAGCAACACGTGCCTCAGCTGCTGAGAGTCCAGAATTTCAGCGTGTCGAGCGACGGCATCGGTGCCGGCGCGGACCAGAGCCTCGAGCGTCCGTTCGGCCACGTCGCCCCGGAGGAGCTGTTCGCCTGGGCCGGCGCCACGGCGAGCTGGCCCATGCGCACCGATCCCGGGGGCAGCCGCGGTCTAGACGACTACCTCACCCGGGACTTCACACGCAATATCGGTGCCGAGATCATGGGGCGCAACAAGTTCGGGCCCCAGCGCGGGCCCTGGCACGACGACGAATGGCGTGGCTGGTGGGGCGACGAGCCCCCGTTCCGCACCCCGGTGTTCGTCATGACCCACCACGTGCGTCCGTCGTTCACGCTCTCCGACACCACGTTCCACTTCGTCGACGGCGACCCGGCCGCGGTCCTCCAGCGGGCGCGGGAGGCGGCGCAGGGCAAGGACGTCCGGCTGGGCGGCGGGGTCACCACCATCCGGCAGTTCCTCGACGCCGGCCTCGTCGACACCATGCATGTGGCGGTCTCACCGGTGAAGCTCGGTTCGGGACTACGCCTCTGGGAGTCACCCGATGAGCTGCTCGACCGGTTCCACCTGGATGTCGTCCCCAGCCCGAGCGGTGTGACGCACCACCTGTTCTGGCGCAAGTGACCGGTTCTCAGGGCTCGACCGGACCGAGGAGCTGACACAGAAAAAGGGGCTCCGGGCCTCGGTCCGGCTGTGCGACGATGCCGGGAGGAACAGAGAGATCAGGTGGGTGGATGGGCACGATGCACGCGGACGAGGCGGAGACCGACGCCGACCTGGTCCGGCGGCTGCTGCGTGCCCAGTTCCCCGAATGGGCCGACCTGCCGGTCTCCCGGCTAGCCTCCGGGGGCACGGTCAACGCGATCTACCGGCTCGGCGAGGACCTGACCGTCCGGCTGCCGCTGCGTCCCGGCGGCGCCGAGGCCATCGCGCTGGAGGCACGGCTGCTGCCTCGGCTGGCCCCGCTGCTGCCGCTGCCGGTCCCGCAGGTGGTGGCGACCGGCATCCCGGGCGAGGGCTACCCCCTGGCCTGGGCGGTGCACCGGTGGATCGAAGGGCGCAATCCGGTCGAGGGTGAGCTGGCCGAGCCCGGCCTCGTCGCCCGTGACCTCGCGGAGTTCGCGGTCGCCCTCCGCAAGATCGATCTCCCCGGCGGTCCGCGCGCACACCGGGGCGAGCCGCTGACCGGCGCCGATCAGGAGATGCGGGCGTCGATCGAGGCCTTGCACCGCACCGGCGAACCCTTCGACGCCGACGAGATCACCGCGGCCTGGGAGGAGGCGCTCGCGGCACCGCGGTGGACGGGCCCGGCCTGCTGGACGCACTCCGACCTGATGCCGGGCAATCTGCTGCTCACCGGCGACCGCGTCTCGGCGGTCATCGACTTCGGCACCGTGGGCATGGGCGAACCGGCCACCGACCTCATCCCCGCCTGGAACCTGCTGCCCGCCTCGGCGCGCCGGGCGTACCGCGAGGCGGTGGATGTGGACGACGCAACCTGGGCACGCGGCCGGGGCTGGGCGCTGTCCATGGCGGTCATCCAGCTGCCGTACTACCGGACGACCAATCCGGTCATCTCGGCCAACGCCCGGTACGTCATCCGGGAGATCCTGCGCAGCCCCGCGTAGGACAGCACCGCGCAGGCCCCGGCGGTCAGCAGTCCGCCGACGAGGAAGATTCCGCGCACGCCGGCGAGCGACAGCATCAGCGCTCCGAGCATGGCCCCTGTCGCGATTCCGGCGTTGTACGCACCGGAGTTCGCCGCGAGTGCGATATCCGTGCGGCCCGGTGCGCAGTGCAGCATCGCGTTCTGGGTGGCCATGAACACCGGTCCGAGCGCCCCGCCCATCAGGACCAGGAACACCACCGCAGCCACGGGGTGGGTGCCGGTCGCGTACAGGCCGAACATGCCCGCCGCCTGCGTGGCTACGGCGGTGGTCAGCGCGGCCCGCGGACAGCGGTCCAGCAGCGCCCCGGTGATGCTCACCCCGGCCAGACACGCACCACCGAACGCCACGAGCAGGGCGGTGACCGCGTCCGGGGAGAAGCCGCTCACACCGCCGAGGAACCGCACGATGTAGGTGTAGCCCGCGAATGCCCCGGTGGCGGACAAGGTCCCGGCTGCCAGCACCGTCCGGAACCGCCGGGCGTCGGGACTGCTCCCGTACGCGGCGGGTTCTTCCTCCGGACGTGAGGTCGGCAGCGAAACGGCGATCATCACCAGGCAGACGAGCCCCAGAACGGCCGGCACGGCGACCGGGACCCGCCAGTCACCCTGCCGGCCCAGCCAGGTCCCGGCGGGAACACCCAGCACGAGGGCGAGCGAACCGGCGACGGACAGCGCCCCCACCACACGCCCACGCACCCCGGGCGCGAACAGGCCCACCGCTACCGGCCCCGTCACGGCCCAGAACAGCGCCTGGGCGAGCGCGGTCCACAACCGCGCCACGAGAAGCAGCCAGTAGGAGGTGGCCAGCGCTGCAACCGCACCGGACACCACCAGCACGGCCAGGAGCCCCGTGAGCACCTGACGCCGGGGCGCGGCACGGGTGACGTGCGCGAGCGGCAGGGACGCGACGGCCACCGTCACGCCGTAACCGGTGATCAGGAGCCCCACCGCCGGCACTGGCACACGCAGACTCTCGGGGATCAGCTCCAGCAGGCCGATCGGCAGGTTCTCGGCGGTGTTGAAGGTGAAGGCGGCCAGCATCAGGGCCGCGAGCACCGCCGACCTGCGCCACGGAGCCGGACGCGTCGCGGCCCTGCGGACACGCCCCGCCCTCCCCTGCCGCGCCTGCTCCGTCGCACCGTCCACCAAAACACCTCACCGGGCACACCGGCCCCACCGCAACCGAATTCATCGCCGCCGCCCTCCACCTGGTGTGGGTAGACGACCGAGCGAGGAGCGCGGCGGTCGTCTACCCAGTCGCGGGTCACCCGAGGAACCAAGAAGCGGTTGCCTGCCCTGCCGGCAGGGTCAGGCCATGAGATCCGCGCTGGTCGACAGGCCGGGTTCTTCAGGCTCCTCCTCCTGGGCACCTCGCCCACTCTGGCGGTCCATCTCGCGCCATTCCGGCCTGAGCCCAGCGAGGTTCATGGTGAGGAGGTACGCGGCCCCACCGGCGACGAGCACCGGCACGAGCCCGACCGAGGCCACCACCGCGCCGGCGATCAGTCCACCGAGGGGAATACCCGCCCAAGCGAGCGAGTCGCCGAGTGCGTTGACTCTGCCCAACAGTTGGCGCGGCACGCGCTCGAACAGGACGGCACCCAGTACCGGATTGACGAAGCCGGCGCCGAAGCCACTGGCGGCGAACACAGCCAGTACTGCGCACATCGGTGCGTCGGAGGCGAGGATGAGGAACCTGGGGGCTCCGGCCAGAAGAAACCCGGCGAAGAACGCCACCCTGCGCCGCAGCCGGTGAGCCGCCATAGTGGCGATCAGGCTTCCGCCGACGGCAGCGACTCCCATGACGCCACCCATCAGGCCGACCGCGGCCGGCCCATGGCCGGATTCTCTGGCCCAGACGGGCATGAGCACCGCGGTGAACCCTGCGTCCAACAGGTTGGTGATCCCGACCACGACGATGACGCTGAACAGCAACGGCTCGCCACGCAGGAACGAGAGACCCTCGCCGAATCGTCGCCAGTAGCCGGGTCCCGCTTCGGCGCGGGTGGGTGCTTCCTCCGTCGTACGGCCCATGCCACGAGGCAGCGCAAGCCCGATGATCACGGATCCGACGGCGAAGCAGCACGCGTTGACCACCAGCCCTGTCAAGGGGCCGAGCAACGCCACCAGGGCGCCACCGGCAGCTGGGCCGATGGTTGCAGCGAGCCGCTCGGTGACGCCGGTCAGGCCGGTTGCCCGCTCCAAAGGCACTCGGCTGCGCTCTGCCGCATCCGGGACCATGACTTCCTTGGCGAGATCGCCGGGGCCGCGCGACGCACCGATCAGCGCGACCAGGGCCAGCAGCAGCGGAAAGGACATCAGATGCAATGCGTGCAACACGGGAACCGCGGCGGCGGCAGCGGCGCTGGCCAGATCAGTGGTCCAGGAAACGGCCCGCGGTCCGATCCCGTCCACCAGCGGCCCGGTGAATGCCTTGACCACGACATAGGGGGTCATTTCACAAAAGGCGACCAGTCCGGTCTGTGTGGCGCTGCCCGTCGTGACGAGCACGAACCAGGGCAAGGCAACGGCCGAGACCCGCGTGCCGGCCAACGACACGGCCATGGCCGCCAGCACCCCGCCCAACGGCCGTAAGGAGCGGCGGCCGGCTAAGCCCTCGGCGTCTGGGACGGCTGTCGTCACGGCCTCTCCGTTCCTGCGGCTTGCCCAGGGTCGTACGCGCCGGTCGGCGCGCCGGGAGCGTCCAGTTCGGGAAGCACGTGTGCGATGACACCGACCCGCTCTGCTGCCGCCGGTGCGCTTGCCGCCGCCTCAGGGGTGTCCTGCCGATAGCGGGTGATCACCTCCCTCAACTCCTGCTGAAGGGCAGCGGCTTCGTCGGGGGTGAGGCGTAGAGCCCAGTCACTCATGTCGAAGTTGTCGCGCCACGACCTGGGCATCGTCTGAAGGCCGTTGAGTGTCTGTTGAACGCGCAGTGTGTAGGTGGCGGCGACCGACTGGAGGTAGGCCAGCGCTGCCTCGGGTTCCCGGTCGGCCAGGATCGGATCGTCGAAGCACATCATCTGGTGCACCGAACGCCACCAGCGCTCTCGCGCGTTGCCACGTTCGGAGTCTTCCTCGACGAAGCCTGCCGCGCCGAGTTGTCGCAGGTGGTAGCTGGCCGTGCCGGAGTTGACCCCCAGTCGCTCCGCGAGGCGAGTAGCTGTCGACGGACCGTGTTTCCGCAACAACCCGAGCAACTGCACGCGTACCGGATGCGCCAAGGCACGCAGGCCCTTGGCGTCGAGAACAGCCACGTCCGCTTCGACGTGCGGAGCCTCGCGGCCCCTCGTCATGTCTGTCATGTCGCCACCCTAGACCGCAAAGACTTCTTTGCTAAGAACTCTTTGCGAAGAAGTCTTGGTGAAGAATCCGGCCGGGCCCGGGGGTCGGTGTCCGACTCGCGCGTGGTGGGTTCGGCCCCGAGGATGGAGCGACACGATCATCTATTCCTTGGACGGCAGCATGTCGGTGCGACGACTCAGAGGTTCTGGAAGGGCCCGGCGCCGGATCGCCCTGGGGACTGCCCTGGGCGCCCTTCTGCTCGCGGGCGGGCTCTCGGGCTGTGGCGGCGGGAGCGGTCAGGACGGCGGTTCTTCGTCCCCGGCGAGCGCTCCCGTTACGCCGAATGCCTCGTCGTTCTCCGGGACACCGCCGTCGGCGTTGGCGTCCGCCGCCTCTTCGGCGATCAGCTCCGCCCGTGCTGCCGCCTCTGCCGCGGCGTCGTCGGCCTCGGCACGGGCCTCCGAGTTCGAGGCATCCGTGGACGCCGAGACCCAGCGCAGGAGCACGGCGGCGCAAAAGGCCCTGAAAGATGTCGAAGGACGAGGAAACGCGCTTTCCGAAGTCGCGATGACGGGGATGCCGAAAGCCGAGACAGGCGGAGTCCTCGCCGTCCTGGTCAGAATCACCAACAAGACCGGCAGCGAAGCCTCCTACGCCGTGCAGATCGACTTCAAGAACCCGTCCGGCAAGGTGGTCGAGACGCGGTACGTGGGCGCGGAACACCTGAAGCCCGGGGAGAAGAAGCAGCCCATCGCGTTCAGTCATCAGCCACCGGAGCCGAAGCTGACACCCGTTCTCGCCAAGGCGCAGCGTTACTGAACGCTGACGCGGTGCGGTGTGGCGCGGTGCGGTGCGTTTGCGGGGAGCGGGCCGTAGCCGCGTGGGCTACCGCTGGTCGGGCCAGGTGGCCAGTACGTCGCCGGTCTCCTCGTCCGTGAGGGTGACGCGGGCGCCGGGCATGCCGCCGTACTCGCCGATCCAGCGCCGGAACTTGTCCCGCGCGGTCTCCTCACTGCCCCACCAGCCGTGCTGCACCGGTCTGCCGTCGGCGGAGAGCCGCAGATGGTAAGGGCCGGGGCCGGTCATGTGCGGTGGGGCCCTCGGCGCCGGACCGGCTCCCGGATGCTCCCACGGTCAGGCACTTCTCGGCCGGCGTCCGGTCGTCTTCTTGGCCGCGGTTTTCTTCGCCGCCGCCTTCTTGGCCGGCTGTTTCTTCGCGGCCGGCTTCTTCTTCGGTGTGGGAAGTTCGTGCACGTCGGCCGGGCCCGCCTCCCCGGCGCGGGACGCCTTCGCCTTCTGCACCGACTCCTGCAACGCCGCCATCAGGTCGAGCACCTGGGCCGGCTGCTCCGGCGCCGGTGCTTCCGGCAGCGGTTTCTCCTCGCGTTTGGCCTCGATGATCCGTGCGATGCCCTCGGTGTACCGGTCCTGGAACTCCTCCCCTTCGAGCTTGTCGACGGTCATGGTGTCCATGAGGGCGAGCGCGCCCTCGATCTCGCCCTCGGACACCTCCACCGGTGGCGGCAGCAGCTCGGTGGGCTCGCGGATCTCGTCGGGCCAGCGCATGGCGTGCAGGACCAGGACGTCGTCGCGCACCCGCAGCAGTCCCAGCCGTTCCCGACCGGACCAGGCGTACTTCGCCACGGCCACCTTGGCCGAACGGCTGAGCGCCTCGACGAGCAGCTTGTACGGCTTGGCCGCGACCTGGCCGGCCGGCTGGAGGTAGTAGCCCTCGGCGATCCGGATCGGATCCACCGAGTCGAGCGGCACGAACGCGTCGATCTCGATCGCCTTCGCGGTCGGCAGCGGCAGATTGCTCAGGTCCTCGTCGGTGATGGGGATGACCATGGTCTTGGTCAGCTCGTATCCCTTGCCGATCTCCTCCTGGGCGACCTCGCGGTCCTCCAGCTCGCACACCTTGCGGTAGCGGACCCGGCCCTGGTCGGGCAGGTGGTACTGGTGGAACCGGATGCTGTGATCCTCGGTGGCGCTGACCACGTTGATCGGCACCGTGACCAGACCGAAGGAGATCGCGCCGGACCAGATCGTTCGGGGCATGGCTGTCCTTCCGCAGACCCCCCGAGCACCAACAGGCTATGGACGCCGCAGCCGGTCCGCACGCGGAGGCGGCGCGGCCCTCCCCCGGGCGGGGGATCCCCCGGGCGGAGTGCATCAGGGATCTCCACCGGCCCGTCGGGTCACCTGGGCATGCCGCCCCGCTCCGGTGAGGGACGTGCGACCGGCGTTAGAGTCGTGACTGAGCATTGTCACCGAGGAGGGGGCCCCGAGGATGAGCGGGACAGTGACGGCGGTCAGCAGCAACGGCGCGTACTCGTTCACCAAGCCGAACCGGGACAGCATCACGCTGCTCGCCGGGCTCGGTGTGGAGGGTGACGTGCATGCCGGTGTGACGGTCAAGCACCGCTCCCGGGTCGCCCAGGACCCCACCCAGCCGAACCTTCGTCAGGTCCACCTCATCCATGAGGAGTTGTTCGCCGAGGTCGGTGCGGAGGGATTCCGGGTGGCACCCGGTGACCTGGGCGAGAACATCACCACCAGCGGCATCGATCTGCTGGGCCTGCCGGTCGGCACGCTGCTGCGTATCGGCGACGAGGCGGTGCTGGAGGTGACCGGCCTGCGCAACCCGTGCCGGCAGATCGACCGCTTCCAGGACGGACTGCTGAAGCGGGTCGTCGGCCGCGACGAAGCCGGGCGCCTCGTGCTGAAGGCCGGGATCATGAGCGTCGTGAGGGAGGGCGGTGCGGTGCGTCCGGGCGACACGATCCGCGTGGAGCTTCCCAGCGAGCCGCACCGGCGCCTGGCGCGGGTCTGACGTCTCTCCCCCGGCGGGCCGCCGCCCGGCCCGCCGCACCACCTTCCAGGGCCGGGGCGTTGTCGCCTTCGGTGAAAACGGCCTCCCGCGTGACGTCCCTTCACCTCCACCCTGCCGCCCGGCGCGACGTGGTCCCGGCGGGAGCCCGGTGTCCGATGGGTCCCTCCACCGCCGCGGGATACGTGGCGCCCGGCAGCACGGTCAGCGTGACCTCCCGATGCTGCTCGACCGCAGCCTCCCCGACAGGATGTGAGCCGGACGACGGATTGCGTGCGGTATCGCAGAAAATGGGCCGCCTTGTTGTGGTTGGACAATAGTGGGCCTCAGGCAACAATGGGACGGTGTCGGACGGATACAGCGTAAGGACGGGGCACGCCCTCGTCGGACGGACAGCGCTCCGCGTGCCGGCGGGCCGGGGCGGCGGTGGGGCCGTCGGCGGTTCAGGCCGTCCGGGTGCCGGAACTCGGGGCGTCGTCGTCCAGTATCTGCGTCGCCGCGGTGACGCAGAACGCCTCCAGCCCCTCCAGGAGCGCGGTCCGCTTGGCCGCGGGCATGTCCGCCAGCACCTTGTGCAGCTCCCTCTCCCTGCGGCCGCGCAGGTCGACGAGGAACGCGCGGCCCCGGCCGCTGAGGTGCAGCCGCACCTCACGCCTGTCCTGCGCGCTCACCACCCGCTCCACCAACCCGGCCGCCACCAGCCGGTCGCACAGGCGGCTGGTGGACGGCGGGGTGGACGCGAGGGACTCGGCGAGCGTGCGCAGGTTGATGCCGTCGTGGTGTTCCAGGATGTGCAGCACGCGCAACTGGGACGCGGAGGTCGGCGCGGTGGAGGCGCGGCCCCACACGACTTCCAGCAGCTCGACGGCCGTGGTGGTCACACGCGCGACCTCGTCGGGCTCTGGACGGCGGCGGAAGGCAGTCACGGTCACACTCTCGCAGGCACTGGGGCGCCTGTCAGCGTACTAGGCACACGCGCTGGCTACAGATCATCAGGGGCGACCGTCGCAGCCCCTTCACAAGCTCGGCCCGGTGCGCCGCGGCCCGTACGTCGACCGGCGAAGGATGGGTGCGTTTCCTCATGGACGGATGTGTGGCCGCCGAACGCGCTCTGCGCACGGCGGCTCCCCACGAGTTGCTCGACGTCCTGCGCGCCGTACTGGTCGAACGGTACGGCGCGCAGGACGTCGAGCTGTTCATGGCCGACTACGGCCTGACCGTGCTCCAGCCGGTGTCGGTACTGCCGCACACGCCGGAACCGGTGCCGGTGCGCGGCAGCCCGGCCGGGCGGGCCTTCGGCTCACAGACGCCGTACCGCGAGGACCTCGGTGACGGGCGGACGTGCCTGCATCTTCCGGTCAGCGTGCGCGGCGACCGGCTCGGCGTGCTGTCCGTGACCCTGACCGCGGGTGACGCCGGCCGCTGGGAGCAGGAGCTGACGGAGATCGCCGAGGTGCTGGGGCGCGAGGTGCTCGTCGCCGAGCGGGACACCGACCTGTATCTCCAGGCACGGCGCAAGGACCGGCTGACCCTGGCCGCCGAGATGCAGTGGCAGCTCCTGCCCGGCCGCTCCTGCTCGCGTGCCGAGTACGACCTGGCCGCGCAACTGGAGCCCGCCTACGCCATCTTCGGTGACAACTTCGACTGGTCGGCCACCGCCGACCATCTGATGCTGTACGTCACCAACGGCATGGGCGAGGGCATAGAGGCGTCCCTGCTGACCAACCTCGCCATCAACGCCCTGCGCAACGCCCGCCGGGCCGGCATCCCCATCGCCGACCAGGCCGCCCTCGCCGACCAGGCCGTCTACGCCCACTACCGCGGACGCTGCCATCTGTCGGTCCTGTTGATCGACTTCGATCTGGCGACCGGGCGGGCGGACGTGGTGGACGCGGGCTCTCCCCAGCTGTGGCGGCTGCGCGACGGCGTGGTGGAACACGTCGGTTTCGAGGCCCAGCTGCCCCTGGGCATGTTCGAGGAGACCGACTACGTGGCCCAGGACTTCCGGGCCGAGCCCGGCGACCGGCTGGTCTTCGTCAGCGACGGGGTGCATGCCGTGGCCTCCCCTGGAGGAGAGGCGTACGGGGAGTCCGCCCTGGCGCGGGCGATCCAGTCGACCCGGTTGCTGCCCGCGGCCGAGGTGCCGCGCGCCATCCTGCGGGAGCTGGCCGGCCACCGCGGCGAGGCCCTGCCGGACGACGACGCCGTGACCGTCTGTCTGGACTGGCGCGGGAGGCCGCCCGGCCGGTGACCGGCGCGCGCGGTCGTGACGATCGCGTGTTGTTCCCCTCCAGTGCTCACGCTAATGTTTGCCATAAAGCAATAATTGTCTGATGGCTCGTCGTTCGGCCGGCCGCAGGAGCCCACAACAGGGAGACGATGCAGGTGGCGGAGCACGACACGGCCTCCGAGGTGGCGCAACGGCTGGGCGGCTTCCTGGAACGGCGCCGCGAGCAGATCGCCCAGCGATGGGCGGACGCCACGCTGTTCCGTACCGTCTTCATAGTCTCCCGTGGCGAGGCGGTCGAGGCGTGCAAGGCCGTGGTGGACGCCCTGGCCGAGGTGGCCCGCACCGGGCGGCTGGAGGACATCGAGGCCCCCGGTTTCCGCACGGTGAGGGAGCAGCTCGGCCGGATGTCCGCCTCCCGGGCCCGAGCCGGGTCCAGTCCGTCGCAGATCGCCGGTGAGGTGGCCGGCCTGCGCGAACCGGTGACCGCGTTGCTGGACGCCGAGTTCGCGGACCCCGGCGAGGAGCAGGCGCACGCGTGCCGGCTCGCGCTGACGGTCCTCATGGGCACGCTGCGTCTTGTGGTCATGCAGACTGCGGTCAGCGCGGGCGAGGAACTGATCGCCCGGCAGCGTCATCAGCTGCTGGAGGTGGCCACTCCGGTCATCCGGCTGTGGGACGGCGTCGTCGCCGTGCCGCTGATCGGGACCCTGGACAGCGCCCGCAGCCAGATCGTGATGGAGAGCCTGCTGGAAGCGATCGTGGACCAGCGGGCCCGGTTCGCGATCCTCGACATCACCGGTGTGCCGACCGTCGACTCGCTCGTGGCCCAGCACCTGATGAGGACGGTGGCCGCGGCCCGTCTGATGGGCGCGGAGTGCGTCGTCTCCGGTATCCGTCCCGCCATCGCCCAGACCATCGTCCAGCTCGGCATCGACCTGGGGTCGATCATCACGCGGGCCGGCCTCGCCGACGCGCTGGCGTACGCGCTCGGCCGGCAGGGCATCGTCGTCTCTCCGGCCCCTGCCGCGGGAACGACCCCGCGGTGACCCGCTCGCCCGCCCCCCGCCCGGGTCCGGTGCCCGTACTGGCGCTGGGAGACGTCCTGCTGGTCACCCTGCAAGGAGAGCTGCACGACGAGGCGGCCGAACAACTGCGGTCCGACATCGTCCATCGCATCGGGTCCGGCCCGGCTCCGGTGGGCGGTGTCGTGATCGACGTCTCCGGTGTGGAGATGGTCGACTCCTTCCTCGGCCGCGTCCTCGCCGAGATCGCGGCCAGCGCGCGCCTGCTGGCCACGCGGACCGTGCTGGCCGGCATGCGCCCGGCCGTGGCCATCACCCTGGTCGAGCTGGGGCTCACGCTGCCCGGCCTGGTCACGGCCCTGGACGTCGGAAGGGCCCTGTCGCTGCTGACGGACACGGCTCCGGAAGCGCTGCCCGGCCACCCGGCTCACCCGGCTCCGGCTCACCCGGCTCACCCGGAAGAGGGTGCGTGATGCATGATCCCCTCTCCCCCACCGCGCGCCTGCCCATCGATTCGGACGCGGACCTCTACCGGGTGCGCCAGCGGGTGCGTCAGGCCGCCGCCGACCTCGGTTTCCGGCTGGTCCAGCAGACGAAGCTGGTGACCGCGGCCAGCGAACTGGCCCGGAACACCCTCGTCCACGGGGGCGGCGGACACATGGAGATGACGGTGCTCGGGGACGGCGGCCGCCGCGGACTGCGGCTCTCCTTCGTCGACGCCGGCCCCGGGATACGGGATGTCGAACGGGCCATGACCGACGGTTACACCACCAATGGCGGCCTGGGCCTCGGCCTGAGCGGAGCCCGGCGGCTCGTGCGGGAGTTCGCCCTCGACACCGGCCCGGGCCGGGGCACCGCCGTCACCATCACCGACTGGGCTCCCGGCCTGCCCTCACCCCGTACGGGTGCGTCATGAACGCGCGAGCCGTGGCGGTCGTGGCGCCGGTCGCCGACGAGCCCGCGAGCGGCGGTCACGCCGGCATCCGCACGGCCGGCCCGTCCGGCACCCTCGCGGACAGGGCACCGTGCGTGCGGATCGCCTCGCCCGGTCACGGGTCGAGCGTCCTAGGCATGCCGGCGGCACACCGCGTCCCGTGCGACGCCGGCAGCGCCGTACGCCCCCCGCGCGACGACAGCCGTGTGGCCGTACTGACCCCTGACCCTCCGGACGGACGTCCATGACCGCAACCCCCGATGTCTGGAAGATCGCGTCCGTCGGCGACGCGGCCCGGGCCCGAGTGGCCGTCGACCGCGTCGCCACGGACGGCGGCGCGCCGGCGCTGGAGCGCGCCCGCTTGCTGACGTCCCTGACGGCACGGCTGCGCCGCTGCCTCGCCCAGGGCGGCACCTGGGAACTCCGGCTCCACGCCCGGCGGAGCACGGCCGGCCGGGAAGGCCGGCTCGAGATCTCGCTGCGGCGGGCCGGCTCACCGGTGCCGGGCCCGGACGACGAGCCGGTCCTCGTCTGCTCCCTGCCGCACCGGCCCGCCCCGGACGGCCCGGCCGACGACACGACACTGCCCGAGGCCCTGCTGCGCGCCGACGAGAACACCGCGGCCGTACTGGACGTCCTGGACGAACAGGAACGCCTCGTCCGGCTGCACCTGGACGAGCTGCACCAGACCAACCAGGGCGTCCTGGCACTGCACTCCGACCTGGAGGCCGCGGCGCTGGCCCAGCGCGAACTCCTCGAGGCCGAGCGGACCGCGCGCGCCGAGGCCGAGCGGGCACGGCGGCTGCTGACCTTCCTCGGGGACGCCAGCGCCGCCATCACGGCGTCGCTGAGCCATACGGCCATCCTGCGACGTCTCTCCGACATGCTGGTCCCGGAGTACGCGGAGCACCTCGACGTGTGGCTCTTCGACGAGGAGGACGGGGAGCAGCAGGAGTACGGCGCGGACGCGCACCGCATGCAGGAGCGGCCGGACGCCGCGGTGGCCGCCGCCCGTACCGGCCGTCCCCAGCACGCCGCCGCCCAGCCCGGGAGGCTGCCCGGCACCGAGGACCTCCCACCGTCCGCGCCGTCCCCGCAGCGCCCGGTGCTGGCCATCCCCCTGGTGGCGCACCGTCAGCTGGGGGTCCTCACCCTCACCGCGCCCGGGCCGCGCTTCGACGCGGACACCACAGTGATGCTGGTGGAGCTCGCCCGCCGGGTCGGTGTCGCCCTGGACAACGCGCGCCGCTACGAGCAGTACCGCGACACCGCCGAGACCCTGCAACACGCTCAGTTGACCGACCTGCCCACCGTGTCCGGTCTGCTGCTGGCCGCGCGCTACCTCCCCGCCACCCGGGGTCTGAACATCGGCGGCGACTGGTACGACGCCTTCCTCCAGCCGGACGGCAGCCTGCTGGCCGTCATCGGCGACGTCACCGGGCACGGTCTGCACGCCGCCGTGGTCATGGGCCAGCTGCGTACGGCGCTGCGGGCGTACGCCGTCGAGAACGACAGCCCCGGCGACATCCTCACGCACCTGCACCGCATGCTCCGGCACCTGCAACCGGAGCTGTACGCCACCGCCATGATCGCCCGTTTCCGGCCGGGTGAGCCGGAGGTGGTCTGGGCGTCGGCCGGTCACCCGCCCGCCGTGGTGCGCGACGCCGACGGCACCGTACGCGTGCTGAACGCCAAGCCCGGTGTGATGCTGGGCATCCCCGTGCCCTACGCGTACGCGGACCACCGGGCGGACCTGCCCGCCGGCTCGTCCCTGGTGCTGTACACCGACGGCCTGGTCGAACGCCGGGCGCAGGGCATCGACCCCGGCATCGAGCGACTCGGCCGGGCGCTGGGCACACTGAGCACCGCCGAGCTGGAACAGGATCTGGACGCCGCGGCCGACGCGTTGCTCAAGCCCCTGCTGCACGACTCCGAACGCGACGACGACGTCTGCGTGCTGATGTGCCACACCGTGTCACCGTCCGGACCGGTGTCGCGGCGGGAGGCGGGCCGGGGTCCGGCTCTTACCCGGCGTCCTGGAGGCGGACGTCCTCGGGGTAGCGTGGAGGACACGAGGCGAGAGGGTGGATGCCGTGAAAGCTTCTGAACCGCTCCCGTCGGCGGAGGCCCTCCTGCGCGCTGCCGCGCCCCACGCGCTGGTCGCCACGGCCCGCCGCATCCTCGCCGAGGGTGTCGGAGCGCAGGAGGTGACCCTCCTGCTCGCCGACTACGGCCTGACGGTTCTGCAACCGGTGTCCCATCTGCCGCACACCGGCCCCCCGGTCTCCGCCCACGACGGCCCCGCCGGCAGCGCCTTCCTCACCCAGAACCCGGTGATCGAGGTCCTCCAGGAGCCGGCCGGTCATCTGGTGCATCTGCCCATCACGGTGCGCGGCGACCGTCTGGGCGTGCTCTCCGTGCGCCTCCCGGCGGGGGCCGCCGGCCCGGAGACCGTGCTCCAGCTCGGTGGCTTCGCCACGGCACTGGGGCACGAGGTCACCACCGCGGGCCGCGACACCGACCTCTACCTCCAGGCCCGTCGCACCCGCCGTCTGACCCTCGCCGCGGAGATGCAGTGGCAGCTCCTGCCCGGCCGGGGCTGTGCCCGCGACGAGTACGTCATCGGCGCGCATCTCGAACCCGCCTACGCGATCGGCGGGGACAACTTCGACTGGTCCACCACCGGCGACCGCCTCGTCCTCAGCGTCACCGACGGCATGGGGCAGGGCATCGACGCCTCCCTGCTCACCAGCCTCACCGTGGGTGCGCTGCGCAACGCCCGCCGCGCCGGCCTCGGCCTGGCCGACCAGGCGTCCCTGGCCGACCAGGCCGTCTACGCCCAGTACGGCGGCAAGATGTACGCCTCCACCCTGCTGCTGGCGTTCGACCTGGCCACCGGCGCGGTACGCGCGGTGGACGCGGGCTCACCCCAGCTGTTCCGCCAGCGCGACAGCCACACCGAGCGGATCGAGCTGGAGGCGCAGATGCCGCTGGGGATGTTCGAGGAGACGGTCTACGAGGAGCAGACCTTCCAGGTGGAGCCCGGCGACCGGCTCCTCGTGGTCAGCAGCGGTGTGCACATGACCCGGTCCGCGGGCGGTGATCTCTTCGGCGAACACGCCTTGCGCCTGATCCTCGGCGCCACCCGTCCCGCGGCGCCGCACGAGACGGCCCGCGCGGTCGTCGCCGGGCTGATCGAGCACCACGGGAGCAAGGAGCTGATGTCCGACGCCGCCGTGGTCTGCCTCGACTGGCACGGCTCGCCGGCCTGACGGCGAGCGGCACCGGGGGCCGGGGTGCCGCGCTTCAGGGTTCGGGACCGTCGCTCCCCCGGCCGGGGCCGGCCAGAGCGGCCAGGAACGCCCGCATCCCCCGGCTGAGCGCCTCCCGCTCGGCGGGCGCCATGGCCGCGAGGACCGCGGCGAGCGCCTGGGACCTGTGCGCGGCCACCTCGCTGAGGACGTGCCGGCCGGGTCCGGTGAGGACCAGCCGCACCTCACGCCGCCTGTGCGGATGCAGCAGACGTTCGAGGAGACCGGCCGCCTCCAGCCGGTCGCACAGCCGGCTGGCGGTCGGCGGCCCTATCTCCATCCCCTCGGCCAGAGCGGTGAGATTGAGCCCCGGCTGTGACTCCAGGATCCGAAGGGCCCGCAGTTGGTGGGGTGACAGCCGCAGGCTCGCCCCCTGGGCGGCCACCGACCACAGGTTCGCCAGACCGTCCGCGGCATCGGCGATCTCCAGCGCCGCGGACAGAGGGTCGTCGTCCCCCGGTCCGCCCGGCCGGTCGTCCCCCGAGCCACTGAGACGAGTCACGAACACATCGCTTTCAGTAAAGGCCTGCCCATACGGATACCACCCTCATTCAAACGCGGTTACCCGACGAGCCGCCGGGCAAGCACCGCCGGCCGGGCCATCGTAGGAGCCAAGGTGACCGGAACAGCTCGCTCCCGGCCGACAACTGTTGCCTGAGGGAAACTTCTTCGTACCTGCCCGTCCGTGCCCGGGCAAGAGGCAGGGCTTACTCCGTCCGGCGGCCCCGACGAGGCCGGGGACCCGGTCCGGAGGTCACAGGAACCGGCGGACCGGGGTGACGGCGGCCTCCTTGGCACGCTGGAGAACCGCGCGCCGTCTCCACCGGGCGAGGTCGATGGCCACGCTCTGCCGCAGGTCCTCGTCGTAGTCGCGGTCGAGTCCGGCGGTGAACGTCTCGTCCAGGACGGCGAGCATGACCTCTTCGTCGTGGTCCATGGACCTGCGGTTGAAGTTGGTGGAACCGATGAGGGCGGCGACCGAGTCCACCGTGATGATCTTTGCGTGCATCATGGTCGGCTGGTACTGCCGGATGTGCACGCCCGCCTGGAGGAGGCGGGTGTAGTGGTGCTGGCCGGCGAGCTGGCAGGCGCGCTGGTCGGTGTGCGGGCCGGGAAGCAGGATCTCCACGCGCACACCGCGCCGGGCCGTCTGGCACAGCAGGTCGATGAAGTACGTGTCGGGGGCGAAGTAGGCGGTGGCGAGGCGGAAGCGCTCCTCGGCCGAGGTGAGCATGACCCGGATGAGGGTCTGCATGTCCTGCCAGCCGATGCTCGCCGAGCCGCGCACGACCTGCACGACCGACGAGCCGGCCTGGCGGTGCTCGGTGAAGCGGTCGCGGTCGTCGAAGAGTTCGTCGTGGCACTCGGCCCAGTTCTGCGCGAACGCGGCCGCGATGCCGTCCACGGCCGGACCGCGCACCTGGACGTGGGTGTCGCGCCACTCCCCCGGCCCGCGGGCGTCACCGCACCACTCCTCCGCGATGCCGACGCCGCCGGTGAACGCGGTGTGCTCGTCGACGATCAGGGCCTTGCGGTGACAGCGGTGGTTCTGCTTTAACGGCGACAGCCAGACGGGCCTGCGGAACCAGGCCACCTGCACACCCGCCGCGTCCATGAGGTCGAGCAGGTCCCGCTCGATCTCCTTGGCACCGAAGCCGTCGAGCAGCAGGCGCACCCGTATCCCCTCGCGGGCGCGCTCGGCGAGGGCGGTCGCGAAGTCACGGGCGATCTGGCCACGCCAGTACACGAACGTCATCATGTCGATCGTGTGCCGGGCCGACCGGATCGCCCCGAGCATCGCGGGGAAGATCTCGTCGCCGTTGCGCAGGGGAATCAGTTCGTTGCCCTCGGTGGCGGCGATGCCGATCAGCCGCTCCAGACGGCGACGCAGGCGCTGCTTGCGGGCAGCCGCGTCGGACGCGGTGCCACGGGCGGGAGCTGCCGGTATGCCGTCGAGGATCACGCAGGTACTCCGTAGGGCCGGGGAGACGGATGGGTGCGGGCTTCGCCGGACGAGCCCGCAGAAGCACATGCCCGGCGGCCCGTGTCTCACTCCCCCGCCCGCGGCCGTACCGGCCGGCCGTCGGGGAAGACCGCAGGTCTACCCGATCGGGCGATGAGTCCGATGGCCGTGCGTCATGCGCGCCGACTAGGATCTGTCCTCGTGGCAGACGTCCCCGATGAGCTGATCAGGCTGGAACGACGCGCCCAGGAGGAACGGGCCGCGCTCGCCGGCCTCACCGGTGACGAGTACGAGGCGCAGGGGCGTCGCTGGCGGGCGGCGTCCGAGGCGGCGCGGGCGGCCGTCACCCGGCACGCCGAGGCCACCGGGGCCGACGAGCACGAGGTGGAACAGGCCGTGCAGAAAGCTGTCCGGCAGGGTCAGGAGGACCCGGCCGTCGAGTAGGGCGTCGACGGGCGGCCCGCGCCCGGCGCCCACTGTGCCGCTCAGCCGATGGTGACGACACGCGCCCGGGGCGGCGGGGTGTCCGGGACGTTTTCGGCGTTCTTCTCGTCCACGGCACGGGCGGAACGAGGCCGACGGCGGTGCGGCAGGACGGCTGCTCGTACGGCCACGGCGTCCGACCGTCCGTGAGGGCGGCGATCACGTCCGGCCGTGGCCGGGAACGCGGCGCCCGGACGGAACCGGACCGCAGGTCCCCCCCCGCCGCCGATTGGTTCGACGTCCGCGGCGCGGCACAGCGGGACCGCGACCCCGGCCGCCGCGTCGCGGGAGATCACCGGGGCCGGGTCGCACCCCTCGCCCGCGCGATCGCCGCCACCTCCGGCAGCTCGCTGCCCGGTTCGGCGCCGCTCACCGAGCCGGAGTGTCGATGACGACACGGATCGGGGCGGTGTGCGGCGCAGACCCGGCGGCAGCACCCCGGGGACCCCGGCCGAACGCCGCGACGGGCGACGGCAGCTGTGCTCCTCGCCCGCACCCGGCGCAGCCGCCGCCGAGCGGACCGCCGGTCACACCGGACTCAGTGGATGGGCCGCCGTGGCGGACCGCGGCGGCCATGCCTGGGGGGAGAGGATGCCGAGCACGTAGGCGCGGGCGACCAGGGCCGGGCGGGTGGGGGCGCCCAGCAGGTCACGCAGCCGGCTCAGGTGGTAGTCGACCGTCTGCCGGGAGAGGTGCAGCGTGCCCGCGATGTCCGCGTTGCTGTGCCCGGCGGCCAGCAGGGCGAGGATACGTACCTGGCTGGCCGTCAGTGCCGGTTGTGCCTCGTGGCGCAGGCCGACGTGGGTGATGACGGCCCAGACACTGGGCACGCGTTCCGCGGCGTGGCACACGGCGTTCAGGTGGACGCGCACGCGCCGCTGCCGGCTGTCTCCGTCGACGAGCACCGCGGAGGTCCGGGCGCTTCTGCGCCGCCCGCCGACGAGGTCGTGCCAGATCCGGTGCACCGCGGTGCGTTCGGGTGTCCTCGCCAGCAGGGTGTCGGCCGGCAGCCCTATGAGGTCGGAGAGACGGACGCGCAGGAGTTCGGCGACCGCGGTGCCGGCCTCGCCCACCAGTCCGTCGGTGGACAGGCGGACGCAGAGGAGGCCGCTGTGGTCGCGCAGGGCCCTCAGGTCCTCCTCGGCCCGGCGTCGCTGGGCCAGCGCCCGGGTGTAGTCGGTGACGTCGACGTAGATGCCCGCCACACAGCGGCGGCCGCCCCAGCGGACGGGGAAGCGGTACCCGGCGGCCTGTCCGGAGGTTCCGTCGGGGCGCCGGTAGGTGAGGGCGTGCCGCACGGGCCGGCCCTCGGTCAGGACCGCCCGGTCCAGGGCGAGGAACCGGGTCACGTCGTCGGGTTGGTCGACCTCGGCGAGGTGGCGGCCGATCACGGCGTCACGCGTGGTGCCGTACAGGTGGGCGTACGCGTGGTTGGCCCACAGGTAGCGGCCGGTGGCGTCGCGCACGAAGGCCGCGGCCGGGGTGAGGTCGGCGAACGCGGCGTACGGGTTGTCCTCCGGCCGGCCGCTCACCTCGACGGCCGCTCCCCTGTCGCCGTCGCGGCCGGCGCCGTCGTGGCGGGCCGGCCAGTTGACGTGGAAGGTACGGCCCTCGAAGCGCACCTGGTAGGGCGCGTCGGGGGTGCCGGACGGCCCGCCGCGGTCGGCGCGGAGGGCTTCCAGGAAGCGGCGTTCGGTCCCGTCGTCGTCGAACGCGCCGCCCCCGCTGTCGACCACTCCGAGCCCGTCGTCGGCCTCCCACCAGGACACCGGAAGGGGCGCGAGCAGCGTCTTGAAATCGGCCTCGTCCACGGCCCAACTCCTTCAATGGTCCACCACATCACGTTGAGTGACACAGCATGCGTATCCCGTGGCGGAGCAGACATGCGGACCGGGCGGAGGCCGCGCGTGTGCGCACCGGCCGGGCACTAGCGCATCACATGACCTTCACATGCCAACAACTGCCCTTATCAGTACGGCATTTGCCTGAACGATTCGTCTAACCGCGCACAGTTGGGGGCAGTTGGGGCTGGTTCGCTTGAAGGAGACGGCGGGGCAGCTGACTTCACACCGGCGGGGCGTCCGCCGGCCGCCGTATCCCGTCCGGGCGCGGCCCGCGTCCGGGCCTTCGGGACGACCAAGGGAGTTGGGTATCGGTGAGCAAGGTGCTGTACGTGCATGCCAAGGGCGGCCCCCCGGTGGGACATGCCCTCGCGCGGGTGGCCGCGAGGTCCGCGGTGCACCTGCTGGCACTCAGCGAACTGCCCGCCACGGTGGCGGAACGGGCCGCGAGCCTGTGCGACTCGGTGGTCACGCACACCGTTCCGGAGGGACGCGACCTGGTGGAGGTCATCACGGCCCGGGCCCGGGAGGTGAGCGCGGAGGCGGTCGTCACCTTCTCGGAGTACGCGGTGGTGGCGGTGGCCGAGGCGTCCCGGCGGCTGGGGCTGCGCGGTGCCGGGCCCGCCGCCGCGCTCGCCCGGGACAAGCGGCTGATGCGGGCGGCGTGGGAGCGCCGGGGGATACCGCAGCCCCGGTTCCGCGCGGTCACGACGGTGGCCGAACTGGAGCGCGCAGCGGCGGAGTTGTCGTTCCCGCTGCTGCTGAAGGCCGCGTGGAGCGCCGGTTCGACCGCCCACCAGATCATCGAGACGCCCGGCGACGTGCGGGACGCCTGGCAGCGGTCGCGGGCGGTGATGGCGGAGTCGGCGCTGCTCGGGTTCGCGGAGCTGCATGTCGCCGGGGCCGGCGAGGACTTCATCGTCGAGGAGATCGTCAGCGGATGCGCCGAGGAGTGGTTCGACGGTGCCGGCTGGGGTGACTACGTCAGCGTGGAGGGCGTGGTCGTCGGCGGTGCGTTCCGTCCGGTCTGCGTGAGCGGCCGGATGCCGACGGTGGCACCGTTCACCGAGCGTGCCGGTATCACCCCGGCGGCGCTGGGCGGCACGGCCCAGGACAGGATCGTGGAGCTGGCCGGGCGCGCCGTGGACGCCCTGGGTCTGGAGGACTGCGGCACGCACACGGAGATCAAGCTGGGCGCGGACGGCCGTATGTGGGTGATCGAGACGGCGGCGCGGTTCGGCGGCGCGATGACGGTGCCGCAGATCGAGCAGGTCTTCGGTCTCGACCTGGCCGGCATGTTCACCGATCAGCTGCTGGGCGGCTCACCCGCCTGGCCGGCCCGGGCGTTGACGCCGCAGGACGCCGTCGGCGCGACCGGGTCCCTGGTGGTGCTGGCCGTGAACGGCGACGGTTCGCCCTGGGCCCGCCGCCATCTGTGGGACTCCGCGACGGTCGTCCGCTCGGCTCCTGTCGGGGTGGGCAGCACGCTGTCCGTCGTCGCCGAGAGCGCCCTGCCCGACGGCGCCCCCGTGCCGGTGTACGACCCCGCCGCCGGCGCCAACACCATGGCGGCCGTGTGTCTGCTGTCGGCCGACCGGCCGCAGACCGTCGTCAGCGACTTCGCCGCCGTGGTGGACGCCCTGCCGCGGATCCTGCCCACGGACGTCACCGAGGAGGCCCGCGCATGACGCACGCACCGGCCGGGGCGGCCGTGCCCGACGCCGCCACCGGCGACCGTACCGTCATCGGCGCGAACCTGTCGCTGCCGCTGTTCCGCGCGCTGTCCGGGGTACTGGCCGGACACCCGTACCTCAAGGTCGTCGTGGACCGTGCCGAGAACACCTGGCACCTGCTCGACACCCGGGTGCATCCCTTCCACGTCGACTACATCGCGACCCGTGTCCTCGGCATGTCGCTGGACGAACTCGACGCGGAACTCGACGCGTTCAACGCGTCGGTGTACATGGACCCCGAACGCCGGTTCCTGCTCGGGGTGGTGTCCCTGCACACCGAGGAGGAGGCCGACGGCTCGGAGCGGCCCTTCCTCGTGCTGGAGACGACCGAGGCGGACACGATGCCGGGGCCCTTGCTGGAGGAGTTCTACCACTACGTGCGCGGACGGGTGGACGGCCGTCTGCCGCTGCTGCTGAAGCCCGCCAACCACGGTCAGGAGCACGAGCTGGCCGCGGTCGGGGAGGCGCGCGTGCCGCGGGTCCTCAGTCACGAACTGTTCGGCAATCGCACCCGCACCTGCCTCAACCCGGGTGAGGCCGAGGGGCGGTTGCGCTACTTCCGCACCACGGCGGAGTACGAGAGCGCGGCCGGGGAGCTGGGCTGGTCGGACATCGTGGCGATGCCCCGGCTGCCCGACGACGTGCCCCGGACCGCAGGCTTCATCAACACGGTCCCCACGACGCCGCTGTCGCACACCAACGTCCTCGCGGCGGGCTGGGGGATCCCGAACGCGATCGTCCGCGACCTGGACGCCGTCGTCCGGCAGGACGGCCTCGACGGCGCCTGGGTGCGCTACCGCGTGCGTGAGGACGCCGTCACGCTGGAGCGGCTGTCCCACGCACCGGCCCTGGAGCGGCCCGCCTGGCACCAGCAGCGCATCCGCATCGAGACACCGCTGCTGGAGGAGGCGCCGATCCTGGAGCTGCACCGGCTGCGGTGCGCCGACCGGGACAGTTACGGCACCAAGGCGGCCAACCTCGGGGAAGTGCATCACGTCCTGGACAGCCGCACGGCGGACCTGACGACGTTCTACGCGCGCCCGCGCCCGCCACGGCCCGATCTGCTCGGCCACCTCGCCGCCCGGCTGGGCGAGCCGGGAGCGTCGCCGCGGCGGCTGCGCGCCGCGGCGGCCGAACGCGTGGCGGGGACGGTCCGCGCCCCCCGGGGCGTGGCGCTGCCGTTCCGGCTGCACCATCTGTTCCTCACCTCCTCCCCCGCCCTGCAGCAGGGCATCGGCAAGCTGAAGATGGCGCTCGAACTCGAGGCCCTCGACGTGATCGACCCGCTGTCACTTCACCTTCAGCACCTGACGTGCAGTACGCCGATGCCCGAGGAAGTGACGCGGGCGATCACCTCCTCCGTGGCGGCGCTCACGGCCGACGGGCGCCGTCTGGTCGTGCGCTCCTCCTCCAACGCCGAGGACCTGCCCGGTTTCTCGGCCGCCGGGATCTACGACTCGGTGACCACCGTGCACGGCACGGACCAGCTCATGGACGCCGTACGGCAGGTGTGGGCGTCGCTGCTGTCGCCGCGCAGCGTGCGCCTGCGGCACCAGGTCGGCATCCCCCTGGACGACACCTACATGGGGGTGATCGTCCAGGAGTACGTGCCCGCCGGCCTGGGGGGCGTGCTCGTGACCTGCGATCCCACCCGCCCCGAGGACTTCCGCAACGTCTACCTGAACTGCACGCCCGGCTCGCCGGAGCAGGTGGTCGACGGGACGGTGCTGCCGCAGCAGTACCTCTACAACACCGTCGAGGGCGGCGGGCGTACGGTCGACATCGGCTCGTCGGGCGCGGACCTTCCGGCGGCGACACGCGCCTCACTGGCCGAACTCGCCCTCGCGGGGCGCCTGTTGCAGTCCCACTTCAGCGAGGACGATCCCGACGGCGCCCTGGACATCGAGTGGCTCATGACCGCGGAGGGGGCCTTCCACCTGGTCCAGGTCCGCCCCTACGCCCGGTGAGGCGCCGTATGTCCCTCCTGCGGTCCTCGCCACCCGTACCGGCGCCGCCCCCGGCCGCGCGCCGCGTCATCCGCCTCAACAACGGGTTCCAGCTGCTGTTCAACCTGCTGTGGTGGATGCCCGTGTTCTACGCCTACCAGCGGGACGCGGGCCTGTCCGACGGGCAGATCTTCGGCATCCAGAGCATCTACTACATCGCCTTCTGCCTGTTCGAGATACCGACCGGGATCGTCGCCGACCGCATCGGCGCCCGCAACTGCCTGCGCGCCGGAGCGGTGGTCATGACGGCGGCGAACCTGGCGCCGGTGCTGGCCCCGACCTACACCGGTTTCCTCGCGCACTTCCTCGCCATCGCGGCCGGACGTTCCCTGGCGTCGGGCGCGGCGAGCGCCTATCTGTACGACGGACTGCGCGCCGAGCGGGCGGAGGGCCACTATCTCAAGGCGGAGGGCACGGCGCGTGCCCTCGGGCTCGCCGCCAAGGTCGTGTGCTGGCCGCTCGTCGGGCCGCTGATGACCCTGGCCCCGCAGACACCGTACGTGCTCAGCGCGGTGTGCGCGGCCGGTTCCCTCGGCTGCGCCCTCGCCCTGCCGCGGCTCGCCACGCCCGGCACGGACACCCGCCGGCGCGACCGGGCGCGGCGCGGCGGCGGACCGCTGCGTGACACGGGCGCCGCTCTGCGTGTCCTGTGGTCGTCACCGTGGCTGGCGCTGCTCATGGTGCAGGGCGTCGCCGTGTTCACGTTGTCGCGGATCTGCCAGGTCAACCTGTTCCAGCCGGTGCTGCTGGAGCACGGCATCGGGGAGAGCACGCACGGCAGTGTGCTCGCGGCGATGACGGTCGCCGAGGCGGTGGCGTCGGCCCGTCCCCAGTGGCTGAGCCGCCGGCTGCCGCCGGCCGGCTGGGTGTCCCTGCTGAGCGTGGCCCTGGCCCTCGTGCTGGCGGGCACCGCCGTGGGCGGCCCCTGGACCGTGGTCGCGCTGTTGTGCGCGTTCGCCGCGATCACCGGGTTCGTCTATCCCGTGCAGCGCAAGCTCGTCAACGACGCCATCCCGGTGGACGCGCCGCGGGCCACGCTGCTGTCGGTGGAGAGCATCGTGGACCGCGGTGTGTGCGCGGCGGCCGCGGTGGCCGCGGGCGCCTGTCTGGCGGCGGGCCGGCTGGACGCGCTGCTCTGGTACAGCGCCGCGATCACCTGCGCCCTGATGCCGGCGCTCCACCTGGCCCTGCGCCGCACCGGCCCCCGTGGTGCCCCGGCCGGGAAGGACCACGCCGGGCCCGACACCGGCGGGCCGGACACCCCGGCACCGGACGAGCCCGTCTCCCTGCCCGTCGACGAGGGAGCGGCGCCACGCGCGTGAGCGGAGCGCCGCCGGGCTACGCGGTCGCGTGCCGAGGGGGTCCTTCTCGGACACCGAGGAGGACCCTCCCCCGCCGGTCCGGTCCGGGGCCGGAGCCCGGACGGCTCGCCCGGACCAAGCGGGCTTCCCTGAGCGGCGGGCTCCCCGAACCGCGGGTTCTCCCCGGGCCGGGGGGCTCCCCGCGTCCGGGTGGCTTCCCCCGGCCGGCGGCCTCTTCCCAGGCCGGGGGGCTTCCCTGGCCCAGCGGCCTCCCTGGAACCGGCGGCTTCCCCCCTGGCCAGGCCGGATCGCGCCTGATGGGGCGAACGTTCACCGGATCTGACCAACTGGGCGAAGGTCAGACCGGCCGGACGGGCTTCGAAGAGCACGAAACTCGGCGTCGGCATGTCGCCGGCCGCGGGTGATCCGCGCTCCCAAGCGCGAGGCAGCGACGCTCCCCCCGAACCGGCGGGGCTCCTCCCGGCCAGCGGCCTCCGCCGAAACCGGCGGGGCTCCCCCAGGCCGGCGGGTTCCTCCCTACCCAGCGGCCTCTCCCCGAACCAGCGGGCTCCTCCGCACCGGCGCGGCTCCCCCGGGCCGGCGGGGCTTCGTCCGCCGGTGGCCGCGGGGGGCCGGAGCGGCGGTGCGGCACCATGGGTGAATGCGGACACAACCTGTACTGGTCTACGACGGCGACTGCGGCTTCTGCACGGCCTCTCTTGCCTTCGCCCAGAAGTGGATCAAGCCTCGCTGCGAGGTGGTGGCCCAGCAGCGCGCACCGCTGGACGAACTGGGCGTCACCCCTGGACGAGCCGCTTACGAGGCACTGTGGGTCGCCCCGGACGGGACGGTGTACGGGGGCGCCCAGGCAGTCGCCCGGCTGCTGTCGAACGCGGGTGGCGCCTGGCGCGTTCTCGGCGCCCTGCTGCGGCTCCCCCCGGTCCGCTGGATCGCCCACGGCGTGTACCGCCTCGTCGCCCACAACCGGCACCGGCTGCCCGGTGGTACGGCGGCCTGCGCCTTGCCGACCGGCCCCGGCCGCAGGTAGCCGGTAGCCGGTAGCCGGTAGCCGGAACAAATCGGCCGGAGCCGACACCGACGCCGACGCCGGTGGTCGTCCAGGTGGCCCGGTGACGGGACGGCCGCCGGTGCCCCCGGGGCCCCGGGGCCGGCCGGTCACCGCAGCGGGACGGTGACCTCGCCCGTGCCCTCGCCCTGTGCGCCGCCGGCGACGCGCACGGTGAAGGGCCGGCCGGAACCCTCCGCGGTGACGCGCAGGAGGTCGCCCTCGCGCCGGACGCGGAACCGCGCGGCCGGCGCGCCGGTCAGGTCGGGGACGCTGACCTGGTGGGTGTACTCGGCGGTGGCCTGCGGGTGGACCAGCAGCGTGGGGTTGTCCAGCCAGTCGCCGTCGGGCCGCTGGTCGTCGGTGGCCAGCGGCAGGACGGCGCCCTCGCGGACGTACAGCGGAAGACTGTCGTAGCCGTGCCGTTCGGTGCGCCACACCGGGCCGGTGACCCGTTCGCCGCTGAGCAGGTGGGTCCAGGTGCCCTCGGGGAGATAGACCTCGACCCGGCCGTCCTCGGCGAACACCGGGGCGACCAGGAGGTCCGCGCCGAGCATGTACTGGCGGTCGAGCGGGCGGCACGCCGGGTCGTGCGGGAACTCCAGGACCATGGGCCGCATCACGGGTACGCCGGTGTGGTGGGCCTCGGCGGCAGCACCGTACAGGTAGGGCATGAGGCGGTGCTTGAGCAGCGTGAACCGCCGGGCGACGTCGACGGCTTCGGCGCCGAACTCCCACGGCACCCGGTACGACGACGAGCCGTGCAGGCGGCTGTGGGAGGACAGCAGCCCGAAGGCCAGCCAGCGTTTGAAGACCGCCGGGTCGGGGGTGCCCTCGAAGCCTCCGATGTCGTGGCTCCAGAAACCGAAGCCGCTCAGGGAGAGGGACAGACCGCCTCTGAGTGACTCGGCCATGGCCTCGAAGGACGCCCAGCAGTCGCCGCCCCAGTGCACGGGATACTGCTGGCCGCCGGCGGTCGCGGAGCGGGCGAAGAGCACGGCGTCGCCCTGTCCGCGCTCCTTCTCGAGGAGTTCGAACACGGTCCGGTTGTACAGGTGGGTGTAGTAGTTGTGCATCCGCTCCGGATCGGAGCCGTCGTGCCAGACCACGTCGGTCGGAACGCGCTCGCCGAAGTCGGTCTTGAAACAGTCCACGCCCTGGTCCAGCAGCGGCTTCAGCTTCGACCGGAACCAGGCGCGGGCGTCGGGGCTGGTGAAGTCGACCAGTGCCATGCCGGCCTGCCACAGGTCCCACTGCCACACGTCGCCGCCGGGCCGGCGTACCAGGTGGCCGAGCGCGGCGGCCTCCTCGAACAGGGGGGACTTCTGGGCGATGTACGGGTTGATCCAGGCGCTGACCCGCAGCCCCCTGGCCTTCAGCCGGGCGAGCATTCCCTCCGGGTCCGGGAAGACCTCGGGGTCCCACGCGAAGTCGCACCACTGGTACTCGCGCATCCAGAAGCAGTCGAAGTGGAAGACGGACAGCGGGATGCCGCGCTCGGCCATGCCGTCGACGAACGACATCACCGTCGGCTCGTCGTAGTCCGTGGTGAAGGAGGTGGTCAGCCACAGGCCGAAGGACCAGGCGGGCGGCAGGGCCGGGCGGCCCGTGAGGGCGGTATAGCGGGTGAGGACGTCCTTCGGGGTGGGACCGGCCACGATGTGGTACTCCACCGTCTGGTCCTCGACGCTGAACTGCACCTGCCCCACGGATTCGGAGCCGACCTCGAAGGAGACCCTGCCGGGGTGGTTGACGAAGACGCCGTAGCCGCGTGAGGACAGGTAGAACGGGATGTTCTTGTAGGCCTGCTCGCTGCTGGTGCCGCCGTCGGCCTGCCAGATGTCCACACTCTGGCCGTTCTTGACGAACGGGGTGAATCGCTCGCCGAGGCCGTAGACCTGCTCGCCGACGCCGAGCGCGAGCTGGGCGAGGACGTGGTGGGAGCCGTCGTCGGTGGTGGCGAACGCGGTGCCCTTGCGGCCGGCGCGGGTCAGCTCCCGTCCGTCCGCGTCGTGGAAGGTCAGGGCCCAGGGGGCGGCCCGGTCCAGGCGCAGGGTCAGCGGGCCGCTGGTCAGCTCGGTGACGGTGCCGTCCTGCCGGACCTCGCCCGGGTCCGTGCCGCCGGGGCCGGCCGCGAGGTCGAAGTCGGGGCCCGGGCGCGTCCGGCCGGCGTGGTGGGTGACGCGCACCCCGATGACACCCTCGGCGGGCGAGAAGCAGTCGACGGTGAGGAGCGGCGCGTTGAGCGTGTCCCCCCTGCGCGTCACCTTCTGCGTGGCGGCGTAGGCGGTGAAGCGCTTCGATGCGACGCGCACGTCGCGTGCCTCGGTGGCGTAGGCGATCTGAACGCCATCGCGGACGCGCCAGAACCCGTTGGTGAACTTCATGGTCTTCCTCGGGGGAGCAGGGCTGTTCGGCGGGGACTGCGGAGGCTGTCGCCCCGGCGTGGGGATCGTACACAGGGCGGACGGACGCTGTCGGCGTGCGACACCTCGCACACCCGGCGTGAACTGGTCTTATGCGGACTTGCCCGGGAGGCGTCGCCGCGGGGGCCAGGAAAAGGGATCCGTGCACGGGGCTAGCGGGACGGCCGGGTTCTGACGTATTAGTCATCGCAGCAAACAAAATCACCGGCGAGGACGCCGACGACACGACAGCAAGGGCCGCGACATGTCGAAGCGCTTCACCAGAGTCCGTCGTCACCCGTGCGGCGCCCGCTGACACCGGTCCTCCTTCTTCCACGCAAGGGCACCCACCGTGACAGCACCCACTCCGGCTGCCGCGCGCCGCGGACGCTCCCGCAGGGCGGTGACACCACTCGCCGCCGTCTGCGTCCTGGTCGCCGGGGCGGCCCTGACCGGATGCGGCTCGCAGCGCGACAGCGACGTCTACACCGTGATGAACTCCTCGACCGACGAGTCCTACCACCGCTGGGACGCCCAGGCGATGGCCCGCTGCGGCCGTCGGCTGGGCGTCAGCCTCGAACAGCAGAGCGTCCCGGCCGCGCAGGTGATGACGAAGGCGCTGCGCATGGCGTCCGCCAGGTCGCTGCCCGACATCGTCCAGTTCGACGCCTCCGAGATGCCGACGTTCGCCGAGGCCGGCGGGCTGACCGACCTCAGGACCCTGGGCCTGCGCACCGACGGCGTCCCCCGGGGTATCGTCGACTTCGGCTCCTACCGAGGCACGTACTACGGCGCGGCCCGCTCGGTGAACACGCTCGCGCTGTTCTACGACAAGGACGCCCTCGCCAGGGCAGGCCTGAAGGTCCCGGGTACCTGGGCCGAGCTGCGTGCGACGGCGAAGAAGCTGACCCACGGCAGGCGGTACGGCTTGGCCCTCAGCGCGGGGGGCGCCGAGGACGGCGTCTTCCAGTTCACGCCGTTCATGTGGTCCAACGGCGGTGACGAGAGACACCTCGACGGGCCGCGGGTCGTGGAGGCGCTGGACTTCTGGAAAGACCTACTGAACGACGGTTCGCTGTCGAGGTCGACGGTCGGCTGGACGCAGGCGGACGTCAACGACCAGTTCATGGCGGGCAACGCGGCTATGATGATCAACGGCCCGTGGCAGGTGGAGACGCTGAACACCGACAAGTCGCTGCACTGGGGCATCGCGCGGATCCCCGTGCCGAAGACCGGGGAGAGGTCGGTGGGACCCCTCGGCGGTGCGGTTCTCACGGTCCCGAACACCGGGGACGGGGCGAGGGAGAGGATGGCCGGGCGGATCGTGGCCTGTCTGTCCGGCGAGAAGGAGCAGCTGACGTACGCGCTCAACAGCAGGATGGTGCCGGCCGCCGAGAAGGCCGCCGCCGTGTGGCGCGGGCGGGTGCCCGAGCTGGACGCCCTCGCCGACCAGGTGGCCACGGCCCGTTCCCGCACGGCCCGGCTGGGCGCCGGCTGGCCGGGCGTGTCGCTCGCCCTCCAGAGCGCCTTCCAGTCCGCACTGACCGGCGAGTCCAGCAAGGCCGCCCTGACACGCGCCCAGCAGCGGGCCACGAGCGGGAACTGAGGTACGCGCACATGACCACGTCCACCGTCACCGTCCCGGCGCCCTCCACGGCGAGCCGGGCGGCCGGCGCCCCCGATCCGGGACGGCTGCGCCTGCGCCGCCGCCTGGCCCAGTGGGGGTTCGTCGCCCCCGCGGTCGTCTTCATGCTGCTGTTCTTCGGCTACCCGCTGGTCCGCAACGTCGTGATGAGCTTCCAGCACTACACGCCGCAGACGTTCTTCACCGGCAAGGCTCCCTTCAACGGCGTGGACAACTGGTCGCACGTCCTGCGGGACGCCCTCTTCGGCGAGGCACTGTGGCACACGCTCCTGTTCACCGCCGGATCGTTGCTCGGGCAGTTCTGCGCCGGTCTCGCGCTCGCGGTGTTCTTCAGCCGCAGGTTCCCGCTCAACGGCGTCCTGCGGTCGCTGATCCTGCTGCCCTGGCTGGTGCCCATGGTGGTGTCCGGCATCGTGTGGCGGCGGATCCTCGACCAGGACACGGGCGTACTGAACTCGTTCCTGGACACGCTCGGCCTCGGCGGCCACACCCCGTGGCTGACCAGCCCCCACCTGGCCCTGCTGTCGGTGATCCTGGTCAACATCTGGATCGGCGTCCCGTTCAACATGGTCATCCTCTACGGCGGGCTCCAGGAGATCCCCGCGGAGCTGTACGAGGCGGCCTCGCTGGACGGCGCCTCGGCCTGGCGGACGTTCCGTTCCGTCACCCTGCCGATGCTCAGGCCGGTGATCACCGTCGTCCTGGTCCTGGGCTTCATGTCGACGGTGAAGATCCTGGACCTGATCCTCGCGCTCACCGACGGCGGACCGGCCGACGCCACCCAGACCCTGGGCACGCTGACCTACCAGAGCTCGTTCGTGCAACTCGACTTCGGGGCGGGCGCGGTCGTCGGCAACGTCCTCATACTCGTCTCCGCGGTGTTCGCGGTGATCTACCTGCGGGCCGGCCGCAGCGAGGGGAAGTGACGTCCATGGCCACTCGTACGCCCACGACATCCGGGCGCCGCTGGGGTTCCACCCTCGCCGGAGTGCTCATCCTGTGCGTGATGCTCTTCCCGTTGTACTGGATGCTCGACACCGCCCTCCAGCCCGCCTCGGGACTGCTCCGGGTCGATCCGGTGCCGAGCCGTCCGGACCTGTCCGGCTTCTCCAAGGCCCTCGGTGACCAGGGCGGGCACCTGCTGACCTCCCTGGCGGTCTCGCTCGGCGCGGTCGTCCTCTGCCTGGCCGTCTCCGCGCCGGCGGCGTACGGGCTGGCCCGGTTCGGGCTGCGGGGCACACGGACGATCGTGTTCGGCACGCTGATCACACAGATGGTCCCGGGCATCGTCATCGCCAACGCGCTGTACGACTCGTACGTCGAGCTGGGTCTGGTCAACTCCTACTTCGGGCTGATGCTGGCGGACTCCTCGCTCGGCATCCCGTTCTCCATCGTGCTGATGCGGTCCTTCATGCTGTCGATCCCGGGCGAGGTGATCGAGGCGGCGCAGATCGACGGTGCCGGGCCGGTGCGGACGTTCGTGCGGGTGGTGCTGCCGATGAGCCGAAACGCGCTCATCACTTCCGGCCTGTTCGCGTTCCTGTTCGCGTGGAGCGACTTCATGTTCGCCCTGACCCTGAACACCACCGACGACGTCAAGCCGGTCACGCTCGGCATCTACCAGTACATCGGCGCGCACGTCGGCGACTGGGGCTCGGTGATGGCCGCGTCCGTCCTGTCCGCGGTGCCGGCGGCGCTCCTCCTCGTCCTCGCCCAGAAGTACATCGCCGCCGGCATCACCGGCGGTTCCGTCAAGTGACGCGTGTCGTGCCGGACGGCAGCGGCCCGGTGAACACCGAGGGGCTGCGCTTCTGCTCCCGGCTGGTCGACGAGCTGCTCGCGGCCGGCATCGAACCGGCCGCCACCCTCTACCACCGGGACCTGCCGCAGGCGCTGGAGGACCGGGGCGGCCGGCGGGTACGGGAGAGTGCGGAGCGGTTCGCCGAGTACACGGCAGTGGTCGCCGAGCACCTCGGGGACCGCGTGCCGCGCCGGATCACCCCTCCCCGACACCCTCACCGACCTGCTGGTGCGGCTCAGGGCCCGGCACCGGGACACACTGCCGCCCGTGCACCTCACGGAGAACGGTTCGGCGGAGGACGACGAGGTGAGCCCCGACGGAGCGGTGCACGACACCGCCGGGTGGCCTACCTGCGCGACCACCTCACCGCGCTGCGGGACGCGATGGACGCCGGCGTGGGCGTCCGGGGCTGCTACGTACGGTCACTGCTGGACAACTTGGAGTGGGCTTCCGGCTACGGCAGGCGGTTCGGGATCGTCCGGGTCGACTACGCCACCCAGGAGCGCACCCCGAAGGACAGCTACCGCTGGTACCGGGCGGTGACCGTCGCCCAGCCCGGCTGACGGGACCGGTGCCCCCGGGCGACCGCCGCGGTGCCTGTCAGCCGTGGGGGGCCGGCGGCTGGCTCAGGGCGTAGAAGTGCACCGGCGAATTCGGCCGGAAGCCGATGCGGGGGTACACGGGAGCCCCGGCCGCGGTCGCGTGCAGGGTGGCGCGGGTCAGGCCGGTGGCGCGGGCACCCTCGTACAGGGCCTTTCGCGTCACCGCTTCGCCGTAGCCCCTGCGCTCCCACTCCGGGGCCGTGGCGACGAGCGCGACGAAGAGCCGGCCGTCCGCCTCCACCGTTCCCGCGCACGTCACCGGGACTCCGTCCCGTAGCCCCAGGTAGGCATGCACCTGGTTCTTCCACGCCGTGGAGCCGTGCAGCCCGTCGCGGCCGTCCTCCAGCGGGAAGCCGTAGGCGCGTGAGTTCAGGTCCGCGTACGCCCGGAGCTGTTCGTCCGTGCTCACGCGGACGAACGTGAGATCGGGGTGGGACGGTTCGGGGACGGGGAGGAAGTCGCCGGCCATGCCGGTGCCGGAGAAGGCGTACGCGAGGCCCGCCCGCCCGGCCGCCGTCCGCACCTGCTCGCGCGCCGCGTCGCCGAGGAGGTCCTCGAAGAGCCACAGGAAGCCGGGACGCTTCTTGGCGCGCATGATGTCCGCGGCCCGGCCCAGGCGGCGCCCGAGGAGCGCGGTGTCCGCGTCGACGTCCGTCAGTGTGACGCAGTTCCAGAAGGGGAACCGGCAGTCGGCCCAGCGGACGGCGATACCAGGAAGGTCCCGCACATCGGCGTCCGCGTCGCGGTCGAGCACGAAGGCCCGCCAGACCACGGCGAGTTGCTCCCTCGATTCGACCGCTTCCGTACGATCCCTCATCGGTCCCCCGGCTGCTGGAGTCGCTGCCCACTTCCTTCCCGGCCACGCTACGTCAACGGGCGGACGGCTCCTTCCGCTCCGCCGGGACACGTTCCGGGACACCGCCGGCGAAGACGCCGTACAGCGGGAGTGTCTCCAGGTGGACGTCGGTTGCTACTGCTGGGGGCCGGGGCGCGGGTGGGCGGCCGAGGAGTACGCGTCCCAGTCGGCGCGGCCTCCGGCGCCCAGGACTCCCACGTCGTCCGTGAGTTCCGTGCCGGAGAGGGCCCGGAGTTCACGTCGGGCGAGCCGGGCGACGAGGGCGGGGAAGAGCGGTCTCAGGGGCTGGCACCAGCGCAGCCACGGCGGGGCGTAGATGTGGTGGGCGCGGTGCAGGACGCCGGTGGTGAGCCAGTCGGCCACCTGCGCCGGGGTGTGGACGCGGCGTGCGAACCAGGGCTGGTTCTGGCGCAAGGCTCGCAGGACGGGGTGGTCGTCGATACCGCTGATCATGTCGGTGCCGGTCCAGTGCAGGTAGGCGATGCCGACGGAGACGCCGTCGGGTTCGACTTCGCCGCGCAGGGCCTGGGCGAAGGATTCCACGCCTGCCTTGGAGGCGCAGTACGCGCTCATCATGGGTGCGGAACCGAAGGCCGCGGTGGAGGCGATCTGGAGGAAGTAGCCTCGGGTGCGGGTGAGTTGGGGCAGGAAGGCCCTGGCGGTGTTGGCGGCGCCGATCAGGTTGACGTCGATGACCCGTTGCCAGAGGCCGGCTTCCGTGCGGCTGAACGGGCCGCCGACGGCGATGCCCGCGTTGGCCACGAGCACGCTGGCCGGGCCGAGCTGTTCGGCGACCTGCCGGGCGGCACGGTCGAGCGCGGCACGGTCGGTGACGTCCGCTTCGACGCAGATGCTCGGCGAGGGCAGGGTGGCGGCGGCCTGCCGCAGGGTTTCCGCTTCGCGGCCCAGCAGCGCCACCTTCATCCCGGTGCCGGACAGGCGTCGGGCGAGCGCTTCGCCGACTCCGCGGGCGGCTCCGGTGACGACGGCGACGCGCCCCCGCAAAGGTGTGCCGTGGCCGGGGGCCTGCCCGCCGGTGCCCGCGTTGTCGCGCATCCAATCCTCGTGTTCGTCGGCCACCGGCGGTGGCGTTCTCTACCGCATTACCCGGAACGGACGGATCTGGTTGTCCGCCATGCGGAGTGACCGGGAGGTCCGGCGGGTGGCATCGGCTGCGGGCGGGCGTCACCGGGGGCCGGAAATGACGAAAGGCAAGGAGGATTCTGACTCCTTGCCACTCTCAACTTATAGCGCACCCAGGGGCTTGCGGCAAGGCCCCGGCGTTCCCGCAGAATGGCCGGCCAAGGCCCGGACCTGCGGAAACGGGACACCGCTCGCCAAGGGGCACGCGCGTGTCCCGAGGTCGGTGAGGGACCGGCCGACGCAATCCACTCTCATCGAATGGTGTTCTGATGACGGACGTGATCGTGGTCGGTGGCGGACCGACCGGCCTGATGCTGGCCTGCGAACTGCGGCTGCACGGTGTGCACGTGGTCGTGCTGGAGAAGCTGACCGAGCCGACCAGGCAGTCCCGCGGTCGGGGCCTGCACACCCGAAGCGTCGAGCTGACGGACCAGCGCGGCCTGCTTCACCGGTTCCTCGCGGTCAGTGAGAAGTTCAAGGTCGGCGGCCTCTTCGGCGGCATCGTCACACCGTGGCCGGACCGGCTGGACACGGCTCACCCGTACGGCCTCGCCATCCCGCAGCGCGCCACCGAACAGCTGCTCGAGGAGCGCGCCCACGAACTCGGTGCCGAGATCCGGCGTGGCCGTGAGGTGGCCGGGCTGACCCAGGACGAGGACGGCGTGACCGTCGAGCTGGCCGACGGCACCCGTCTGCGTTCGCGCTACCTCGTCGGGTGCGACGGAGGCCGCAGTGTGGTGCGCAAGCGACTCGGTGTCGCCTTTCCCGGCGAGCCGGCCACGGTCGAGACGCTGCTCGGGGACATGGAGGTGTCCGAGGACCCGGCGACGATCGCCGCCGTCGTCACCCGGGTGCGCAGGACCCAGCTGCGGTTCGGCGCCACCCCCGACGTGGACGGCAACAAGGGGGTGTACCGCATCGGCGTACCCGCCGAGGGGGTGGCCGAGGACCGCACGGCCGCGCCGACCCTCGACGACTTCAGGAAGCAGCTGCGGGCCTACGCGGGCACCGACTTCGGCGTGCACTCGCCGCGCTGGCTGTCCCGGTTCGGCGACGCCACCCGGCAGGCCGAGCGCTACCGGGTCGGCCGGGTCCTGCTGGCCGGCGACGCTGCGCACATCCACCCGCCGGCCGGCGGGCAGGGGCTCAACCTCGGCGTCCAGGACGCGTTCAACCTCGGCTGGAAGCTGGCCGCCACGGTCAACGGCTGGGCGCCGGAGGGGCTGCTGGACAGCTACCACACCGAACGGCATCCGGTGGGTGCCCGCGTCCTGGCCGGCACGCGCGCGCAGATGACACTGCTGGGGAGCGATCCGGGGGCGACGGCGCTGCGTGAACTGTTCACGAAGCTGATGGACTTCGAGGAGGTGAACCGGTACGTGACGGGGATGATCACCGCGGTCGATGTCCGTTACGACTTCGGGGAGGGACACGAGCTGCTGGGCCGGCGGCTGCGTGATGTGCGGCTGAAGCGGGGGCGCCTGTACGAGCTGATGCACGACGGGCGCGGCCTCCTGCTCGACCGGACCGGCCGCCTCTCCGTGGCGGGCTGGGCGGGCCGGGTCGACCACGTCGTGGACGTCAGCGAGGAGCTGGACGTGCCCGGGGTGCTGCTGCGGCCGGACGGACACGTCGCGTGGGCCGGAGAGGACCAGCAGGATCTGCTCGGCCGGCTGGCCAGGTGGTTCGGCGCTCCCGTCGGCTGAACCCCCCCGCACGGTCGGTCAGGCGATCCAGGTGGCCGTGAGGCTCTGGACCGCGGAGCCGTCGACGTCGGCCAGCTTGGTGCCTACGAGGGTGCGGGCCCAGCCGGAGGTCTGGCTCCGGAAGGCGGGCCGGGCGGCGTGGCGGCCCTCGGTGACCGCCTCCGCCGAGGTCTGGGCATTGCCGGCCCGGAACTGCTCGGTGGTGCGGTCGATGTAGCGGCGCAGGGCGTCGGAGCAGGGGCCGACCGCCGGGCCGGCGGCGAGGTCGGCACCATCGAAGCCCTCGGCACGGTGTGGCGCAAGCTCAAGGTGCGGAAGGACGAGCTCGGGCAGGAACCGGCCGGCCCGCCCGGCCACGCCGCTGACCCACCGGGGAGGTTGCTACCCGCGCGACGGCAGCTTTCGCGCGCTCTGCGGCCTTTGTGTCGGTCGGGCGTTGCACGGTGTGCGTCTGCCGGTCACAGAGTGGTTGAGAGGTGGTCGAGACCTCTTGTGGGTGTGTTCATGGGGTCCTTAGCCTCCCAGGTGTTGTGCAGAGCGAAACCATCATTGCACATGTTGCAACACTGCACCGGAGGCACTCCATGAAGCTGTCCGTCCGTCTTGCCGGGTTCACCGCGCTCGCCGTCACCCTGGTCAGCGCCTGCGCACCCGGGACCGTCGGCAACTCCTCCGCCGGCAAGGACGAGAAGACCGGCACCCTGCGCGTCTGGCTCTTCCAGGAGGTCGACAACCGGCCCAAACAGCGCGTCGTCGACGCGGTCCTCGCCGGCTTCGAGAAGGCACACAAGGATGCCCGGGTCACCGTCGAGTACATCCCCGTGGAGACCCGCGCCCAGCGCATCAAGGCCGCCTTCAACGACCCGAAGTCCGCGCCCGACGTGATCGAGTACGGCAACACCGACACGGCCGGCTATGTACGGGACGGCGGACTCGCCGACGTCACCCGGGACTTCAACGCCTGGAGCGAGGCCAAGGACACCGATCCGACCGCCCGGCAGTCGGTCACCGTGGACGGCAAGGTCTACGGGGCGCCGTACTTCGTCGGTGTCCGGGCCCTGTACTACCGGACCGACATACTCGGCGAACTCGGCCTCGGCGTACCGAGGTCGCAGGCCGAACTGATCTCCACCGCGAAACGGGTCCGGGCGGCCCGGCCCGGCCTGTACGGTCTCGCCGTCGGCGGCGCCTACACGTACGGCGCGATGCCGTTCATCTGGGCCCGCGGCGGTGAACTGGCCACCGGCAAGGGCGGTTCGTACGCCTCCGTCATCGACAGCCCCGCCGCCCGGAGGGGCATCGCGGCGTACACCTCGCTCTTCGGTGACGACAACTGTCCCGCCGCCAAGTGCGCGGGCATGGGCGGGAACGACACGGTGACCGCCTTCGCCTCCGGCAAGGCGGCCATGGCGATCGGCGGCGACTTCAGCCACGCCGCGGTGGAGGCCGGGAAGGTCAGGGGGAAGTACGCGGTGGTGCCGCTGCCGGGAGTGAAGCCCGGCTCGATCGCGCCGGCGTTCGCGGGCGGCAACAACATCGGCGTCCTGAAGAGCACGTCGCACCGCACCCTCGCCGTGGACCTGATGAAGCGGCTGGCGTCGAAACGGACGCAGGGCAGGCTCTTCGACGCCATGGGCTTTCTGCCGACCTTCGCGGACGTACGGCAACAGGCCGCGGCCAAGCAGCCCTTCGTGAAGCCGTTCGTACGGACCCTCGCCGCCGGCACCGAGTTCGTGCCGGCCTCGCCCGCGTGGGCACAGATCGACTCCTCGCTGGTGCTGCCGACCATGTTCCAGGAGATCGTCAGCGGCAAGAAGGACGTGGCCGCCGCCGCCGCCGAGGCGGCGAAGAAGATGAACGACGCGTTCGGGTCCGTGGGATGACGAGGCCGACCGACGCCGCTCCGCCGCCGGAGCGGAGCGGACCGACGACCACCGCCGGACGGCCGGAGGCGGCCGGGCCGGACGGGACGGCGGTCGCCGGTCCCACCCCCCGCAGGGTGGCCCGGCCGGCCGCCGCGACGCCCGTGCGGCCCCGCCGCAGGCCACGTCCGCGCGGGGGCTGGACCCCGTGGCTCTACCTCGCGCCCGCCCTCGCCGTCCTCGGCGCGCTGCTGGTCTACCCCGTCTACCAGCTCGGTCTGATGTCCGTGCTCCAGTACACCCAGGCCCAGGTCAGCGGTGGTGCACCGACCAGTTTCCGGGGCCTGGCCAACTACACCGAGCTGTTCGCCGACGACCAGTTCTGGCAGGTGCTGCTGGCGACGATCGGCTTCGCCGCGGCCTGTGTGTCTTCCACGCTGGCGGTGGGCTGCGCGCTCGCCGTCCTGCTCACCCGTGTCCGTGCCGTCCCGCGGCTCGCGCTGATGCTGGCCGCGCTGGGGGCATGGGCGACACCGACGGTCACCGGCTCGACGGTCTGGCTGTTCCTCTTCGACCCCGACTTCGGCCCGGTCGACCGGCTGCTCGGGCTCGGCGACTTCTCGTGGACCTACGGCCGTTACAGCGCCTTCCTGCTGGTCCTGCTGGAAGTGGTGTGGTGCTCCTTCCCGTTCGTGATGGTCACCGTCTACGCCGGCATCCGCGCCGTGCCGGGCGAGGTCCTGGAGGCCGCCGCCCTGGACGGCGCCTCGCAGTGGCGGATCTGGCGCTCGGTGCTGGCGCCGGTCCTCAGGCCCATCCTGGTCATCGTCACCGTGCAGTCGGTGATCTGGGACTTCAAGGTCTTCACCCAGATCTACGTGATGACCGACGGCGGCGGCATCGCCGGCCAGAACCTGGTGCTGAACGTCTACGCCTACCAGAAGGCGTTCGCGTCCTCGCAGTACAGCCTGGGTGCGGCGATCGGCGTGGTGACCCTGCTGATCCTGCTCGCCGTGACGCTCGGCTATCTGCGGCTGCTGCGCCGCCAGGGGGAGGAACTGTGAGCAGGGGCGGGACTCTCGGCGGAGGAGGAACTGTGCGTTCTGTACGGGGTCTTGTGCGGCGCCCCTGGCGGCTGGCGGCCGAGGCGACCGCGCTGCTGACCGCTGTGGTCGTCGCCTTCCCCCTGTACTGGATGGTGCTCAGCGCGTTCCGGCCGGCCGGGGAGATCGAGTCCACCCGGCCGCGGCCCTGGACGTCGTCCCCTTCTCTGGACTCCTTCCGGCGCGTGTTCCAACAGCACGAGTTCGGCCGGTACTTCGTCAACAGCCTCGTCGTCGCGGTGAGTGTCGTCGTCGCCTCCGCGCTGATCGCCTTCCTGGCCGCCACCGCCGTGACCCGCTTCCGGTTCCGCTTCCGCACCACCCTGCTGATCATGTTCCTGGTGGCACAGATGGTGCCGGTGGAGGCGCTCACCATCCCCCTGTTCTTCCTCATGCGCGACTTCGGCCAGCTGAACACGCTGGGTTCGCTGATCCTGCCGCACATCGCCTTCTCACTGCCGTTCGCCATCTGGATGCTGCGGGGGTTTGTGAAGGCCGTGCCGGAGTCGCTGGAGGAGGCCGCGTACCTGGACGGGGCGAGCCGCGCGCGGTTCCTGTGGCAGATCCTTCTTCCGCTCGTCCTGCCGGGCCTGGTGGCCACGAGCGTGTTCTCCTTCATCTCCGCCTGGAACGACTTCCTGTTCGCCAAGTCGTTCATCATCAGCGACACTTCCCAGTCGACCCTGCCGATGGCGCTGCTCGTCTTCTACAAGCCCGACGAGCCGGACTGGGGCGGCGTCATGGCGGCGTCCACGGTGATGACCGTGCCGGTGCTGGTGTTCTTCGTACTCGTGCAGCGGCGCCTGGTCTCCGGCCTGGGCGGAGCCGTGAAGGACTGACGGACGGAGGCGTCCGGGCGGGAAGGCAGTGGCGGGGCCGGCAGGTGTACTCCCCTGGTCCGGCCCCTGGCCCTTCCTCTTACAGGCCGAGCCAGACGATGACGACCTGGGCGAGTACAGCCCCTGCCGCATTGGCCATGACCTGGGTTGCCACGTCCAGGACGCGGGACCACCGAGAATTCTTCTCCTTGGCACTGCTCAAAGGAAGTTCCTCTCTCAAACCGGCCGGCCCCCGGCAGAACCGGGGACCGCTGAAGCTTGAGGAAGGGCCTGACGCAGACCTTAGCCGCTGAAGGGACGGGCGGTCACCTTGTCGCAACGGCCAAGCGGTCAGGCGACCTTGAAATCGATGCTGGTGAAGGGGCCCGGGCTGCCGTAGCGGTCCAGGGCGCGTGATTCGAAGACGTAGAAGCCTGGCCGGAGCGGCGTCAGGTGACCGTCGGCCCGCTGACGGTCCGGTAGCCGTTGCCGTCGTTCATGAACCGGTGGGTGTAGCCGCTGACCAGCCGGTCGTGCGTTGCCGTAGAGGTTGTACGGATCTTCCGCCGGCCTCCGCCGGCCCGGTTCAGCGGACGGCGACCAGGGCGTCGTACATGGGCGACGCGCCCTCGCTGACGAAAGCGCGGATGGCGGAGAGGTACTCGTCGCGGTCGACGCGTCCGTCGCCGTCGGCGTCCAGGGCGTCGAACGCCTCGCCCGCGTTGCCGGCGCTGTTGCCCAGGACCTCCCGCAACCGGGTGAACTCCTCGCGGTCCAGCATGCCGTCGGCGTCGGTGTCGGCGAGGTCGAACAGGGACCCCAGAGCCTGCCGGCAGACGTCGTCGAAGGTGTGGGCGCCGGCCCAGGCCGCGTACTCCTGGAAGGTCACCCTGCCGTCTCCGTCCGCGTCCATGGAGTCGTAGACGCGTTCGTGCCGGCTGCGGGCGACGGCGACGAGGGGGTCGTTGACGCCGCGCCCCAGCCGCGCCGCCGCCCGGTCGGGGCGGGTCAGGTACTCGTCCCGGGTGATCACGCCGTCGCCGTCCGCATCCAGCGTGCGGAAGACGCGGTCCCTCGCGGCCATGACGTCCATACGACTCCCTTTTCACAGACTACGGAGACGATCCAGACAGTCACTATAAGCATGCATATGAACGCGAAGTGTGATGGCAGGCTGCGGCGGCCTGGAGAGGCGGGCGGGCGGAGGTGCCGGTGATCCCTCTCGAGCGTGGCGGCGAGGTGGGTTACGCTCGTGCACTAAACCGGTTTTGTTCAGCCAATCAGATAGGCGCCGCGTTGGGGTGAATCTTCGACGTGGACTGAACCACAACTAAACTTAACCGGTTTGGTTCGGACGGTTGTCTCCGTGACAGTCTCGTTCTAGCCTCTCTCCCAGCCGTCGACGCAAGGGATTTCGAGCCACCCATTTCCTGGCGAGGTCTCGTGGGTGTCCCTCTTCGGCGGTCTGCCGTCCCGCTGCCCGGTGAGCCGCGAACCAATGCCCGGGCAGCGGGATCCGACCGGCTCGCTCCTCGCGTTTCCGGACCGCCGGAACACCGCCGGACCGGACGGACGAGCCACCATCCTGGGAGCAGTCATGAGAAAGTCACTGGCCACCGCGGCGGGAGCGTTGCTGGCCCTCGCCGCCTCGGTACTGGCCGCGCCGGCCCCCGCGCAGGCGGACACGCAGGCCGCGCCGGGCTTCCACGTCGCCGACGGGCGGCTGCTGGACGTGACCGGCAAGGACTTCGTCCTGCGGGGTGTGAACCACGCCCACGCCTGGTATCCCACCAGGACGGCGCAGGCCCTGAAGGACATCAAGGCGCTGCGCGCCAACTCGGTGCGCGTCGTGCTCGCCACCGGTGACCGCTGGGCGAAGAACGACACCGCCGACGTCGCGTCCGTCGTCGCGCAGTGCAAGGCGAACCGGCTCGTCTGCGTCCTGGAGGCGCACGACACCACCGGCTACGGCGAACAGGACGGAGCCGTGTCCCTCTCCCGCGCCGTCGACTACTGGACCAGCGTCAAGGCCGCGGTGCAGGGCCAGGAGAAGTACGTCGTCCTGAACATCGGGAACGAGCCCTACGGCAACACCGGGTACGCGTCGTGGACGTCCGACACCGAGAACGCCGTGGCCCGCATGCGGGCCGCCGGGTTCCGTCACACGCTCATGGTCGACGCCCCCAACTGGGGCCAGGACTGGTCGTTCACGATGCGCGACCACGCCGCGGAGGTGTTCGCGGCGGACCCCGACCGCAACACGGTGTTCTCGATCCACATGTACGGCGTGTTCAACACCGCCGACAAGGTCAAGAGCTACCTCCAGCGGTTCACCTCCCAGCATCTCCCCATAGTCGTCGGCGAGTTCGGCAACATGCACTCCGACGGTGACCCCGACGAGGACGCCATCATGTCCACCGCGCGGCAACTCGGTGTGGGCTACCTCGGCTGGTCCTGGAGCGGCAACGGCGGTGGCGTCGAGTACCTGGACATGGCCACCGGGTTCGACGCCTCCCGGCTCACCGCCTGGGGACAGCGGATCTTCTCCGGCGCCGACGGCATCAAGCAGACCGCCAAGGAAGCCGGCGTGTTCACCGACAGCGGTCCGGCCACCGGAAGCTGCGCGGTCAGCTACAGCCTCAGCGACTGGGGCAACTGGTTCAACGCGGACGTCACCATCCGCAACACCGGTACGACGGCCGTCCAGGGCTGGCAGCTCGCCTTCGCCTTCCCGGGCGCCCAGAAGCTGAGCTCGGTGTGGAACGCCAAGGCCGTTCAGCAGGGCAGCGAGGTCCGGGCGAGCAACGAGTCCTGGACGGAGACGATCCCGGCCGGCTCCACGGTGAGTTTCGGGTTCAACGGCTCCTCCACCGGTAGCAACGGCGTCCCGGCCGCCTTCACCCTCAACGGCGGCACCTGCACCAAGAGCTGACACCGCTCCCCCGGTGTGCCGGAGGGCCGCGTCCGCACCGGACACGGCCCTCCGGCATCGTCACGCGGCCGTTCCGGGCGCCGGTGCGGTGGAGCCGCGCGGGGTCAGGGACGGCGTCGGCACCTGATGGCCGCCGGTGCGCGTGCCGTTGACCACGTCGAAGAGCACCCGCGCCACCTCGGCGCCGAAGTGGTGCACGTCGTGACTCATGGCCGTCATCGCCGGGTGGGTGATCCGGCACAGCTGCGAGTCGTCCCACGCCACGAGCGACAGATCGTCGGGGACGGTGAACCCCATCTCCGCCGCGACGCCCGCCCCCGCGACCGCCATGATGTCGTTGTCGTAGACGATCGCGGTGGGCCGGTCGGCGGCGAGCAGCAGGCTGCGGGTGGCGCGGGCGCCCTCCTTCTCGTCGAAGCCGGTGGCGATCTGCCGGCCCTCCTCCAGGCCCAGTTCCCGGATCGTGGCGGCGAAGGCGCGGGCCCGGATGGCGCTGTGCCCGAGGTCGGCCGGGCCGCCGACGCGGGCGACGCGCCGGTGGCCCAGGGCCGCCAGGTAGCGGACGGCCTCGGCGACCGCGGACGCGTCGTCCGTCCACACCGCGGGGAAGGAGCCCGTGAGGGAGGGGTGGCCGACCGCGACCGCGGGCAGGCCGAGGCCCTGGAGGGAGGGCACCCGGGGGTCGTCCTCGCGGAAGTCCACCAGGATCGCGCCGGCGATCATCCGGCCGCGCCACCATTCCCGGTAGACCGCGATCTCCTCGTCGAGGTCGCGCACCAGGCGCAGCAGCAGCGAGCAGGACCGTTCCGCCAGGACGCTCTCGATGCCCGAGATGAAGTCCATGTAGAACGGTTCCAGACCGAGCAGCCGGGCGGGCCGGCACAGGGCCAGCCCGACGATGTCGACGCGTCGGCTGGACAGGCTGCGGGCGGTGGCGCTGGGCGCCCAGCCCAGTTCCTGGGCCGCCGCGAAGATCCGCTCGCGGGTGGCCTGTGAGACACCGGGCTTGTGGTTGAACGCGAGCGACACCGCCCCTTTGGACACCCCGGCCCGGGCCGCGACGTCCTTGATGGTGACGCGCTGGGGGGAGGCGCTCACACCACGTCCACGCAGAACAGGGCGGCCATGACGGCGTCTGCGGTGACGGGGCCGCAGCCCTGGACCCGGATACGCGTCCGCTCGCCGGGCAGCAGGGTCTGCCGGCCCCGGTCGCAGACGGCGGCCGGGCCGAGCCGGTCGGGCTGGAGCAGGAGGTCTCTGACGATAGTACGGGCGCTCACCACGACGTCGACTCTATCTCCCTGGCCGGGCACGGGCTCCAGCGTGACGTCGTAGCGCGGCCGGGGGTAGGCGAAGTCCTTGTCGGGGACGGGGAAGTGCAGGGCACGCAGCCCATCCCCGCTCCCGGCCCCCTCTTCCGCGTCGGCGACCAGGAACTCCTTGGCGGACTGCTCGTCCGGTACCAGGGCCGCGGGCACCGCGGTCCGGGCGACGGAACGGGGGGCCACGGTGAGGTCGTGGAGGGTCTCGGTGACCACGGTGCCGTCCGCCTCCACCCGCCGCAGCGTCACCGTCGTACGCCAGGGTCCGTCGGACTGGTTGACCGCGGCGAGCACGAGGCCGCCGGGGTCCGGCTGGAGGGTGAGGAGCCGGTCGGCGTAGACGCGGCGCAGCTCGTGGTAGAGCGGCTTGGGGCGTCCGTCGCCGTCGATGGCGGCCCAGGACGTGACCGGCCAGCAGTCGTTGAGCTGCCAGACGATCGTTCCCGCGCACACCGGCCAGTGGGCGCGCCAGTGCTCGATGCCCGCGGCGACCGCGCGGGCCTGGACGAGCTGGGTCAGATAGTGCCACCGGTCGAAGTCGCCCTCGGGCAGCGGGAAGTGGCGGGCGACGCCACGGTTCAGCTTGCCGTTGCCGTCCTCGGCCTTCTGGTGGTGGAGCATGCCCGGGGAGTCGGGGGCGAGTTCCTCACCGGGCAGGGCACGGCGCAGGGTGGTCAGCGCGGGCGGCGCCTGCCAGCCGAACTCCGCGACGAAGCGGGGCACGTTCGCCCGGTACTCGGCGTAGTCCTGGCGGTTCCACACCTCCCACGAGTGGTGGGTGCCGTGGGCGGGGTCGTTGGGGTGATGGTCCCAGGAGCCGGACCAGGGACTGCCGGCGGTGTAGGGGCGGGTCGGGTCGAGTTCGGCGACGATGCGCGGCAGCAGCCCGAGGTAGTAGCCCTCGCCCCAGGAGTCGCCGGCCAGCGGTTCCTCCCAGTCCCAGTCGCGGAAGCCCCAGAGGTTCTCGTTGTTGCCGTTCCACAGCACCAGCGAGGCATGTGGCATGAGCCGGACAACGTTGTCGCGAGCCTCGGCCTCGATCTCCCCGCGCAGCGGCTGCTCCTCCGGGTAGGCGGCGCAGGCGAAGAGGAAGTCCTGCCAGACCATGAGGCCCAGTTCGTCGCAGGCGTCGTAGAAGGCGTCGTCCTCGTAGATGCCGCCGCCCCACACGCGCACCAGGTCGACGTTGGCGTCGGCGGCCTGGGTGAGGCGGGTGCGGTAGCGCTCGGGGGTGATCCTGGACGGGAAGGCGTCGTCGGGGATCCAGTTGACGCCGCGGGCGAAGATCCGTACGCCGTTGACGACGAGGGTGAAGCCGGTGCCGTGCTCGTCGGCCGAGTGGTCGACCTCGACGGTGCGGAAGCCGATCCGGCGGTGCCAGGTGTCGAGCGGGCCGCCCTCGTCGCCGAGGGTGATGTCGAGGTCGTACAGGGGCTGTTCGCCGTAGCCGCGGGGCCACCACAGGCGCGGGTCGGGGACGTCGAGGCGCAGCACCGCCGTGTCGCCGGTGACGTCGGTCTCGGCGCGGAGGCCGGCCACCCGGGCCTCGGCGCGCAGCGCGCGTCCCCGCCCCTGCGGGGTGCGCTCCAGTTCCAGCCGCACCTCCACCCGGCCGGTGCCGCCGTCGACGGTGACCAGGGGGCGCACCCGGGCGATGCGCGCGGTGGACCAGTGCTCCAGCCGGACCGGCCGCCAGATGCCCGCGGTCACCAGGGTCGGGCCCCAGTCCCAGCCGAAGTTGCACGCCATCTTCCGGATGTACTGCGAGGGCTCGGGATACACGTTGGGCCGCTCCCCCGTGACCGCGCGGACGGCCGCGGCCTCGTCGTAGGCGGAGGCGAAGCGGACCTCCAGCTCACCGGTGCGGCCCGTGACGTCGAACCGGTAACCGCGGTGCATGTTGCGCGTCGTGCCGACGGGGCGGCCGCCCAGGGTGATGGACGCGGCCGTGTCGAGACCCTCGAAGACGATATCGGTGCGCTCGTGGACGCTGTCGTGGCCGAGGTGGCGGACATAGGTCCAGGCGCGGCGCCCCACCCAGGCGACGTCGCCCTCGTTGCGGTCGAGGAAAGGATCCGGGATGGCCCGGGCCGCCAGCAGGTCGGTGTGGACGCAGCCGGGCACCCGGGCCTCCAGCAGGTCCTCCCCGTGACGCAGGCTCCAGCCCCCGGTGAGCGGGGTGACGTCCTTCATGGTGCGGCTCCAATCGCCTGACTCAGGCCGTGCGAGGGACAACGGCGGACAACCTAACGCGCTGATCTGCGCACTGTCCATAAACCGGTCTAGTTGCTTCCCCGAGCAAACTTGCGCGCGGTAGTGCCACGTCATGGGTGGCACGGCCCACCGGTCGGTAACAATTGCGCATCGTGCGCGAAATTTCAGCTTTACCGGTTCACCAGGGGCTGACATAGTGCCGACATCCCACTCACAGAGCTGAGCCGCAAACCTGAAGGAGCTGGGCACATGGGGAACAAGAAGGCACTCACCGGGGCACTTCTGGCGACCGCGATACTGACCGTCGCGGGCTGCGGTGGCGGGGGCCCGGCCTCCACCGAGACCGCTGAGGCGCCTGCCGACCCGGCCGACGCGGCGGGCACGATCAAGGTGCTGACGGCCCGTACCGACCTCGTCCAGAACGGGACGATGGCCAGGTATGCCGGCGAGTTCAACAAGACCTATCCCAAGGTCAAGGTGAAGTTCGAGGCCCTCACCGACTACGAGGGCGAGGTCAAGATCCGGATGAACACCGAGGACTACGGCGACGTCCTCATGATCCCGGCCGCCGTGGCCAAGGACGACTACCCGAAGTTCTTCGCCCCGCTGGGCACCACGGCCGACCTGAGCGCCAGGTACCGGTTCAGCGACAAGACCGATGTCGGGGGCAAGGTCTACGGCATCGCCCAGTTCGGCACGGCCAACGGCTTCCTCTACAACAAGGCCGTCTGGAAGAAGGCCGGCATCACCAAGTGGCCGGCCACGCCGCAGGAGTTCCTCACCGACCTGAAGGCCGTCAGGGCGAAGACGGACGCCCTGCCGTACTACACGAACTTCAAGGACGGCTGGCCGCTGACCGCCTGGACCAACAACGTCGGCTCCGTCACCTGCGACGCCCGGGCCGGCGACAAGCTCGCCGGCGCCGTCTCCCCGTGGAAGCGGGGCGGTGAACTGAACACGATCGATTCCCTGCTGTACGACATCGTCAAGGGCGGCCTGTCCGAGAAGGACCCCAGCACGACCAACTGGGAGGCGTCCAAGGGGCTGATCGCCCAGGGCGAGGTCGCCACCATGCAGCTCGGCTCGTGGGCCATCACGCAGATGCGGGACGCGGCGAAGAAGGCCGGCACCGACCCCGCCGACATCGGCTTCATGCCCTTCCCCGTGCAGAAGGGCGGCAAGTACTGCGCCGTCCTCGCCAGCGACTACCAGCAGGCGGTGAACATCCACTCCTCGCACAAGGCCGCCGCCCGGGCCTGGATCGACTGGTTCACCGAGAAGTCGGGCTACTCGGCGAAGGAGGGCGCCGTGCCGGCCCTGAAGTCCGCTCCCATGCCCGGCACCCTGAAGGACTTCGTTGACAACGATGTCACCTTCCTGGAGCGTTCCGAGGCGAAGACCGGTGAGGTCAACACGATCGACAACGCCGCCGAGATCGGCCTGAACAAGCCGGACTACCGACAGAAGCTGGTCGACCTCGCCCGCGGCGCGCAGCACGGCAGTCTCGACGGCTACTTCGCGGACCTCGACAAGCGGTGGAACGAGGCGGCCGGGACGGCCGGTTCCTGAGCGGCGCCCGTACTCCCGGCCCGGCCGGACGCCGGTACCGGCCCCGTCCGCGCCGGACGGGGCCACCGCCCGTCGCCCACCCGCCAAGACGAAAGGCCCGACATGACCGAGACGACCCGCACGGCGCCCGCGAAGGTGCCGGGCACCGCCCCGCCGCCCCGCGGGACACCCGCCGGTGGCGGGGGACGCCGGGGCGGGCGCGTCCTGCGCCGGCTCACCCCGTGGCTCTTCCTGGCCGTACCCCTCGTCCTGCTGGTCACGTTCACCTACGTGCCCGTGGGCAACATGATCTACTACAGCTTCACCGACTGGGACGGCGTCAGCCCCGACCGCCGATTCACCGGCGTCGACAACTACGAGCAGATCTTCACCCGTCCCGAGCTGTTCCGGGTGTTCTTCGTCAGCTTCTACTACCTGGCCGCGTCGGCCGTGCAGATCGTGATCGCCCTGTACTTCGCGACCGTGCTCAGCTTCGACCTGCGGTTCCGGAACCTGTTCAAGGGGATCCTGTTCTTCCCCTACCTGATCAACGGCGTGGCCATCGGCTTCGTCTTCCTGTACTTCTTCCAGGACGGCGGCACGCTCGACTCGGTGCTGTCCTGGTTCGGCGCCGGCTCCGGGCACGCCTGGCTCGGTGACCCCTCCTCGGCGAACACCTCCCTGGCGGGCGTGTCCGTCTGGCGCTTCAGCGGGCTGAACTTCGTCCTGTTCCTCGGCGCGATCCAGTCGATCCCCGGCGAGCTGTACGAGGCGGCCCAGCTGGACGGGGCCACGCGCTGGCAGCAGTTCCGGCACATCATCGCCCCGGGCATCCGGCCGGTGGTCAGCCTGAGCGTCATCCTGGCGGTCTCCGGATCCCTGTCCGTGTTCGAGATCCCTTACATCATGACCGGCGGCGCGACCGGCACGACGACCTTCGTCATCCAGACGGTCAAACTCGCCTTCCAGTTCAACAAGACCGGCCTGGCCTCGGCGGCCGCCGTCGTCCTGCTTCTGATCATCCTGGTGATCACCTGGATCCAGCGCCGCCTCGTGCCCGACGAGAAGGTGGACCTCGTATGACCACGCCCCTGCCCGCCCGCCGCCGGATCGCACCCGCACTGACCTACCTGTCGCTGGTCCTCGCCTCCCTGGTCGTGCTGATACCGCTCGTCGTCGTCTTCCTCACCTCCCTCAAGACCTCCGAGGAGGTCTCGGACGGCGGGGCGCTGTCGTTGCCGGGCGACTGGCTGAACCTCGGCAACTACGCGACGGCGTTCAGCGACGGCAAGATGCTGTCCGCCTTCGCCAACACCACCTTCATCCTGCTGTTCTCCATCACCGGCACGGTGATCATCGGCTCGATGACCGCGTACGCCATCGACCGCTTCGACTTCCGGGCGAAGAAGCCGATCATGGGACTGTTCCTGGTCGCCACCCTGGTACCCGGCGTCACCACACAGGTCGCGACCTTCCAGGTGGTCAACAGCTTCGGGCTGTTCAACAGCATCTGGGCGCCGATCCTGCTCTACATGGGGACGGACATCGTCTCGATCTACATCTTCCTCCAGTTCATCCGGGGCATCCCGGTCTCCCTCGACGAGGCCGCGCGCCTGGACGGGGCGAACACCTTCACCATCTACTGGAAGATCATCCTGCCGCTGCTGAAACCGGCGATCGCCACGGTCGTCATCATCAAGGGCATCACCGTCTACAACGACTTCTACATACCGTTCCTCTACATGCCGTCCGAGGACCTGGGCACCATCTCCACCGCGCTGTTCCGCTTCAAGGGGCCGTTCGGCGCGCACTGGGAGGACATCTCCGCCGGCGCGATCCTGGTGATCCTGCCGACCCTCCTCGTCTTCCTCTTCCTTCAGCGGTACATCTACAACGGCTTCGCCCAGGGCGCGACCAAGTGACCTCCGCGCCCCCGCGACCGGCGTCCTCGCCGCCCAGGAGCCCTGGCCTGCCTGCCGGGGCTCCGGCGGGCCGTGGTGGGGCTGCCGTCAGGAGGTGAGCCGTCCGCAGACCTCGGCGGCCAGTGCGTCCGCCGCGTCCAGTGCGGTGCGGAGGGTGTCCGGGGTCGTGCCGGGTGCGGCGAACAGCCCGTGCGCCCGCGCGGCGAAGCCGGGGACGGCGGCAGGGAGGTCTCCCGCGGCCCGGACCGCGCCCTCCTCGTTCAGCACCCAGGAGCGCGCGTGGGCGTGCAGGGCGTGCACGAGGAGGCCGACCGCGCGGAAGAGGCAGCCGGCGACGTAGAAGCTGCCACCGCGCGCCGCTCCCTTGCGGGCGGCCGCCAGGATGAACGGGGCCTCCCACCGCGCGTCGGCGATGAGCGCTTCGCGCAGCGGTTCCGGGTAACGGCGTGTCCGCTCTCGCAGGGCCCGGAGCTCGCCGCCGGGGTCGGCGAGGACGCGTCCGACGGTCACCTCGCCGACGTACGTGTGCGAGTAGACGCCCAGTGGATGGCCGGGCTGAGCGCCCACCTCGAAGCGTCCCTCCTGGCAGTCCGCCCAGATCCGGCGCACCCGGTCCAGGTCACGGTAGATCCGGTCGACGCGGTGGCCGTCGACGGTCAGCCAGGCCCCGCCGTCCACCCACGGTCCCCAGCCGCCGGGTTCGGTCACGTCGACCGACGTGCCGGTCGGTTCGGCCGCGAGGAGCCGCAGGGCGTCGGTGTCCAGGGGCGGCCGGTAGTACAGGCCCAGGTCGTGGTCGGAGTCGGGGTGGGCTGCCCCCGTCGCCCGGCTGCCGCCGAGGGCCACCGCCACGACACCCCTGACCTCGGCCAGCCGGCCGGCGATCTCCGTCAGACGGTCCACACGCGGAGGGTGCCGGACCGTGTCACCGTCCGCGACCGGATTTCGAGCGGCTCTGCCTGTGCCGGCCCGCTGGGTCCTCAGCCACCGGCTGTGTCAGCTGACGGGGAGCACCTTCCAGAAAGTCACGTCGGTGTGGCGACGACGTCTCCGCTGCGGACCGGCGCTCCCGTGGGCCGGCACGGCCCCGACACGATCTCCCAGGTCCCCGTGCCGGGCCCGCGGTTGGCGACGTTCGCGGTGGACACGCCGTATCTCGCGCCCCCTCCGCCCGCTCCGCCGTTGGTGGCCAGGTAACCACCGTCCCCCTGGTGGACACCCGCGTGCGGCTCGTTCGCCTCGCGTGATCGCGGGCAGCACCCGGCGCGTCGCCCGGGCCACGCCCCGCCGGTGACGGGTCGGACGCACACCTGCCCCAGCCGTTGCTGTCCCGATGACCGAAACACCTGCCGCGAGCGCCACGCCGGACGGTGAACCGCTTGTCCGTCTCCTTGACGCAGGCCGGACGGATCGTTCGCGGTCTTCGGTCAACCCGGGGGGCGTCGGCCGCTTGGCCGACTTGTGCGCCCCGGCATCGTGGCCGCGGGGTCACACTGATGCCCATGGAGAGCGAGACGTGGACATCCACCGGCGCGCGACTCTCGCCGGCGAGCGGCAGCAGCACGTCACAGGGATCAGGCAGCGCGCCCGCGCTCACGGTCGGTGTGGAGGAGGAGTATCTGCTGGTGGATCCGGTCTCCCGGGAGCTGAGCACGCGGGCGGACAAGGTCGTGGCGCAGGCCGCGGAGCGGCTCGGCGACCGGGTCACCACCGAACTCACCCGGTTCCAGATCGAGGTGCGCACCGATCCGCACGGCAGCCTGGCCGGTCTGGGGGCGGAGTTGAGCGGGACACGCCGGGCCGTGGCGGACGCCGCCGCCCGCCTCGGGCTGCGCATCATCTCCAGCGGCACGCCGGTCCTGGGGCGGCACGGTCCCCCGCCGCTGACCGCCGGGGCCCGCTATGCCCAGAGTCTGGCGACCTTCCGCGCCCTGGACCACGAGCAGACCGTCTGCGCATGCCACGTCCACGTCGGCATCCCCGACCTGGCCACCGCGCTCAAGGTCGGCAACCATCTGCGGCCCTGGCTGCCGGTGCTGATCGCGCTGAGCGCGAACTCGCCGTACTGGGAGGCGCAGGACACCGGTTACGACAGCTGGCGCACGCTCACCTGGGGGCGGTGGCCGGTGGCCGGCGCCCCGCCGTACTTCGAGTCCGTCTCCCACTTCGAGGACCTCGTCGGCCGGCTCATGGCCGGCGGGACGCTCCTGGACCGCGGAGGGCTGTACTGGGACATCCGTCCCTCCCATCACGTGCCCACCCTGGAGATCCGTGTCGCCGACGCCGCGCCCACGGTCGACGACACACTGCTCCTCGCCGGGGCCGTCAAGGGCCTGGCCGGCGCCGCCCTGTCGGCCGTACGGGACGGGCGGCCCGCCCCGCGCCCGCAGCCCGAGTTGCTGCGGGCCGCGTACTGGCGCGCCGCCCGCGACGGCATCCGGGGCCGGGCCGTCGACCAGCGGACCGGCCGGCTGGAACCCGCGGCCGTGCACCTCGACCGGCTCTGGCGCACCGCCCTGCCGGCCCTCGCCCCGGGGGAACGCCGCATGGTCCGTGCGGCACGGGAACGCCTCGCCACCGTGGGGAACGGTGCCGACCGCCAGCGCAGGGCCTACCGCCACCGGCACAGCCTCTCCGATGTGGTCGACCAGCTGATCCGGCAGACCACCGCCGGCCACGAGACGCCTTCCCCGCCGCCCCGCCCGGCCTGATCCCCGGCGGGCGGGGCGACGGCCGGTGCCGGGCCGGGCGGTCGGAGCCCGGAGATCGTGAGCAGGTAGGTCGCGGCGCCCGGGATGCGGGGAGGGGTGTCCGACGGTGCGCCGGGACGCGGGCGGGCCCGGTCCCCTGGGGGGCCGGGCCCGTCGGCGTGTGCGGTTGTCCGCTCAGCCCTGGCGGGCCTTGAAGCGGGGTTCCTTCTTGTTGAGCACGTAGGTCACTCCCCGCCGGCGCACCACCTGGGCGCCGGGCCGGGACTTCAGCGCGCGCAGGGACTTACGCACCTTCATCCGCGTCCTCTCCCTTCGTGACGGGTGCCGGCTCCTCAGCTGCGGGCCGGCGTGGTACGGCCGTAGCGGCGCTGGAAGCGCTCGACGCGGCCCTCGGTGTCCAGCACGCGGGACGTGCCGGTGTGGAACGGGTGGCTCGCCGAGGAGATCTCGACGTCGATCACCGGGTAGGTGACGCCGTCCTCCCACTCGACCGTCCGGTCCGAGCCGGCGGTGGAGCGGGTCAGGAACGCCACGTCCGCGGCACGGTCGCGGAAGACGACCGGGCGGGATACGGGATGAATTCCGGGCCTCATGGGGTTGTCCTTCCTCTCAGCGGTCCTGGGGCCGACGCGGGCCGGGGTCAGCGCGCCTCACGGAAGAGGACGTGCCGCCCGGCGACCGGGTCGTACTTGCGCAGGACCAGCCGGTCGGGGTCGTTGAGTCGGTTCTTGCGCGTCACATAGGTGACGCCCGTTCCGGCCTCCGAGGTCAGCCGGACGACGGGACGCGCGGTGCTGCGTGCCATGGGGCCCTCCTTTCGCGGACCGACATCACGTCGCCGACCGAATACGTTCTTGGTCCGTGCATGTCAGTCACATGGGTGTCAACGGAGCCGGCCGCCCGTACATTCCCGTCCGGCCCAGTCACCGTGCGGTGTCACCGGGCGATCTCCCGGACGAGGGTGTCGTGCCCTGTCCGGCCGCTACGGACCCGCCCGGGCCGGGAGGCGGGGCCCGGCGCGTACGGGCGTGCGAAGTGATCACTCGTCGGTGAGTTCCGCGGGCCTCGCGCCGGCCGTGTGGGCGACGCTGGCGGGGGTGGCGCGCGGACCGGCGGCGTCCCGTGGGGCGAGGGGAGAAGGCGTGGGTGGGGACGCCGGACGCCGAGGGGGTCTGGACGAACAGGCGGTGCTGCTCGCGGCGGGGCTCGCGGACCTGGCGGTGAGCACCCTGACGTCGGCCGCGGGAGCGGTGCGCGGGCTGTTGCGCCGGTCGGACACGGCGCACCTGGCGGCGCAGGCCGAGCAGGACCTGAGGGCGCGGGGACGGCTGGCCCTGGACCGGTACGCGGTGGTGCCGCCGGCGCATCTGGAGGTGCTCGCCCGGCATGTGCTGGCCCGGCGGGCCGGCGATGGCGGCTGACCGCTGGGACGGGCCCGCGTTCAGAGCCCGCGTCGACGAGGTGCTGCGCGGCTTCGTGGGCGCGGAGGCCGACCAGCTGGCAGCCATCGACCCCGCGCTGGATCCGGTCGCCGGGCAGCTGGAGGCCGCGGTGGCGCGGGGCAAGCGGCTGCGGGCCGCGTTCTGCTACTGGGGCTGGCGGGCGGCGGGGCAGCCGGACAGTGCCGCCATGGTGCGGGCCGCGGCCTCCATGGAGCTGGTGCACGCCGCGGCGGTCGTCCATGACGATCTGATCGACGACAGCCCGTTGCGGCACGGCCGGCCCACCGTGCATGTCGCGCTGCGGTCCGCCGTGGCCCACCGGCCCGGGGCCGCGCAGGCGGCGCAGGCGCTGGGGATGCTGGTGGGAGACCTGCTGATGTCACTGGCGGGGCAGCTGTTCGCGACCAGTGGTCTGCCGGCCGCCTACCTCGCCCGGGCCCGCCCGCTGTGGGGAACGCTGGCCCGGGAGCTGATCGCGGGCGAGTGCCTGGAGATCTTGCAGACCGCGGGCGTCCCGGACCTGCCGGCCTCGCTGAAGGTGATCCGCTACAAGACGGCCAAGTACACCGTCGAGCAGCCCCTGCTGATCGGCGGTGTCCTGGCCGGGGCCGGGGACAGGCTGTGCGGGGGCTACTCCTCCTACGGTGTGCCCCTGGGTGAGGCCTTCCAGTTGCGGGACGATCTGCTCGGGCTGTTCGGGGACGAGCGGGTCACCGGCAAGGCCGGCGGGGACGACGTGCGCGGCCACCGCCCGACCGCGCTGCTCGCGGAGACCTGGCGGCTGGCCGGTCCGGCCGAGCGGGAGCGGTTGCGTGCGCTGCTGGGGCGCCCGGACCCGGACGGGGAGGGCCTGCGCGCGGTACGGGACCTGATGGGCCGGCTCGAGGCCCCGGACCGCATCGAGGCCATGATCACCGAACGCGTCGACGAGGCCCTCGCCGCGCTGGACGGACTGCGCCTGCCCACGCCCGCGGACGACACCCTGCGCGCCCTGGCGCACTCGGCCACGGTCCGACCGTACTGACCGGCCGCCCGGCGGCCGGCCCCCAAGGAGCCCTGTCATGACCTACACCGAGGCGTCGCTGGACGCTCTGCGCCGGACCGGCGACGAACTGGCCGACGCCACCGTCGCCACGCTCTTCACACGCGGGGAGGTCGGCAAGTTCAACACGCTGATGCGCTACGTCTCCACCGCCGGCGCCCCGCTGCCCGACGGGCTGCCCGACGTCGCCCGGGAGTACCTCGCGGCCACGAGCGTCCCGCCGGCCTGGGTGGACTGGGGGGAGATGGAGCGGGCGCGGCTGTTCTTCATCGACAACAACGTGCACATCTCCACGGCACTGTCCTTCGCTTCCATGCCCGCCTGCTACGTCGTTCCCCACGTGGCGCGGCTGCTGTCGGCGACCCACTCCTTGCAGTACCCCTCCAAGCGGATGGCCGAGACCGGCCAGTTCACCGTCTACCTGATGCAGCCCGACGCCTTCGAGGCCGGCAGCCGGTTCGTCCCGGCCGCCCAGAAGGTCCGGCTGCTGCACGCGTCCATCCGCCACCACCTGGAGCGCGAGAACCGCTGGGACACGCAGGCGTGGGGGACGCCGATCTGCCAGGAGGACCTGATCGGCGGGCAGTTGTTCTTCTCCCTGCTGGTCCTGGACAGCCTGCACCGGCTCGGTGTCCACATGACCACCGAGGGCGCGGAGGCCTACTACTACGCGTGGCGGGTGGTCGGCGCGATGCTCGGCGTCGACCAGGACGCCGTGCCGAAGACCCTGGAGGACGCGCGGGTTTTCCTCGACCTGTACATGATCCGGCACATGGGTCCCTCCGAGGAGGGCGCGCGGCTGACCCGGCAGCTCATCGACCTGTACGAGGAGGTCGTACCCGGCACCTTCTTCGACCCGGTCGTCTCCGCGCTCATCCGCCATCTCGTCGGTGACACCTGCGCCGACTGGCTGCGGGTGCCCCGCACCCGCTGGGACGTCCTGGTCAAGGCCGTTCCGCATCTGCTGGGCGTGCTGGAGACCATCGAGGACCGCTCGCCGCTCGGTGCCTGGGCCCTGGACCGTCTCGGCCACCTGACCACGATCCTCGAACTGTCCTCCCTCACCCGCGGACGCGTCATGCACTACGCCATCCCCGAACACCTGCGCAAGGACTACGGCGTGGACGGCACGGTGCCCCGCACCCACCGGTGGATGCCGCCCGGCGCCACCGTCTCCCCGTGACCGGTCCGGCGGGCCCGCGGGCCGGCGAGGTCTTACGGAGCGGTGACGTGCCGGGCCGGTCGCCCGTTCCGGCGTGGTCCCGCACCTAGCGTGGCCGTATGCGTGTACTGGTCACCGGCGGTGCCGGGTTCATCGGGTCCCATGTCGTCGAGGCGCTGCGGGAGCGCGGGCACGAGCCCGTGGTGTACGACGTCCGGGACGATCCCGCCGCCGACGTACGCGATCCGGCGGCGGTGGCCCGGGCGCTGGCCGGTGTCGACGCCGTGTGCCATCAGGCGGCGATGGTGGGGCTCGGTACCGGGTTCGCCGACGCGGCGGAGTACGTCTCACGCAACGACCTGGGCACCGCGGTCCTGCTGGCCGCGATGGCCGAGGCAGGCGTACGGCGGCTGGTGCTGGCCGGATCGATGGTGGTGTACGGGGAGGGCCGGTACGAGTGCCGGGTGCACGGGGTGGTGCGGCCGGGGCCGCGAGCCGTCACCGACCTGGAGGCGGGCCGGTTCGAGCCGCTCTGCCCGGCGTGCGGGCAGGACCTCTCCCCCGGGCTGGTCGGCGAGGACGCGCCGGCCGATCCGCGCAACGTGTACGCCACGACCAAGCTGGCGCAGGAGCATCTTGCCGCCTCCTGGGCCCGGGTGACGGGCGGGTCGGCGGTGTCGCTGCGCTACCACAACGTGTACGGCCCGCGGATGCCCCGCGACACCCCGTACGCGGGCGTCGCCTCCTTCTTCCGTTCGGCGCTCGCCCGGGGCGAGGCCCCGCGGGTCTTCGAGGACGGGCGGCAGCGACGGGACTTCGTGCACGTCCGGGACGTCGCGGCGGCCAACGCGGTCGCGCTGGAGGCGGACGCGGCCGCGGGGGTGCTGCGGACGTACAACACGGGCAGCGGTGATCCGCACTCGGTCGGTGAGATGGCGCGGGCGCTGGCCGCGGCGCACGGCGGGCCCGAGCCCGTGGTCACCGGCGAGTACCGGCTGGGCGACGTCCGGCACATCACCGCGGACTCCTCACGGCTGCGGGACGAACTGGGGTGGCGGCCCACGGTGGGATTCGCGGACGGCATGCGGGAGTTCGCGCGGGCGGCTCCGGGCGGGCGGTGACCGCCGCTACGACGGCAGCGGCAGCGTCACCTCGAAGCGGCAGCCGCCGGGGATGTTGCGTACGGCGGTCCGCCCCCGGTGCGCCTCGACGATCCCCCGGACGATGGCCAGGCCCAGGCCCGCGCCGGCCGGGGGCGTGCGGGCGTCGGTGCCGCGCCAGCCGGTGTCGAAGACGCGGGGCAGGTCCTCCTCGGGGATGCCGCCGCAGCCGTCCGACACGGACACGACCACGCCGTCGGGCCCGCGTTCGGCGGCGACGGCCACCGTGCCGTCGGCGGGTGTCCGGCGGATCGCGTTGACCAGCAGGTTGCCCAGGACCCTGCTCATCTCCCGGCCGTCGATCTCCACCGGCACCGGCTCGACATGGGCGCCGACCAGCCGCACCCCGTGCTCGCGGGCGAGGGGGTCGGCGCCCGCCAGGGCGTCGCCGACCAGGTCGTACAGGGACATCCGGGAGAGGGACAGCGAGAGCGTGCCGGCGTGGATGCGGGAGAGTTCGAAGAGGTCGCCGACCATGGCGTCGAGGCGCTCGACCTCGGTGCGGATCTGCTTCAGATAGCGGTCCGGGTCGGCGGCGACCCCGTCCTCCAGGGCCTCGGCCATGGCGCGCAGCCCGGCGAGCGGGGTGCGCAGGTCGTGGGAGATCCAGGCGACGAGTTCCCGCCGGGAGGTCTCCAACGCCCGCTCGCGTTGCCGGGACTCGGCCAGGCGGGCGCTGGTGGCCGCCAGTTCCCGGCTCAGCGCGTCCAGTTCGGCGGTGGCGGGTGCGGTGGGGGCACGGAAGGCGCCGGCGTCACCGAACGAGCGGGCGGCGACGGCCAGTTCGTGACTGCGGGCCACCACCCAGCGGCCCAGCAGCAGGGCGGTGGCCAGGGAGACCACGGCCGCCATGGCGACGACGGTCGTGACGACGGTCAGGTCGTGCGGGGAGAGGAACATCGCCCAGGCGACGGCGAGGGTGCCCGCGAGCATGGCCAGCACGCCGACCGCCGCCACCACGGCGAGCGAGGCGGTGAGGGAGCGGCGCCTGATGAGCCGCAGCGCAGCCGCTCCGGCGAGGCCGGCCGCCGCGGCGCCGGCGAAGGCGTACAGGGCGATGAGGAGGGTGTCGCGCATGGTCAGCTGGTCTCCCCGGCGTCGGTCCCGAAGCGGTAGCCCACGCCCCACACGGTCTGGATCAGGCGCGGCCGGGCCGGGTCGTCCTCGATCTTGCCGCGCAGCCGGCGGACGTGGACGGTGACGGTGGACAGGTCGCCGAAGTCCCAGCCCCACACCTCGCGCATCAGGTCCTCGCGGCTGAACGCCCGCCCGGGATGGCGCAGGAAGAAGGAGAGCAGGTCGAACTCGCGCAGGGTGAGGGCGAGTTCGGCGTCGTGTTTGGCGGCCCGCCGGGCGGCGGGGTCGAGTGTCAGTCCGGCCGCGCCGATCGGGCGGCCCGTCGAGGCGGTCTGCGGGCGGGTGCGGCGCAGCACCGACTCCACCCGCAGGACCAGTTCGCGGGGGCTGAAGGGCTTGGTGACGTAGTCGTCGGCGCCGACCTCCAGGCCGAGGATCCGGTCCTCCTCGTCGCCGCGGGCGGTGAGCATGACGACCGGGACCGGGCCGCGGGCGCGCAGCCGGCGGCACACCTCAAGGCCGTCCATGCCGGGCAGCATCAGGTCGAGCACCACCAGGTCGGGCCGGTGCGCGTCGGCGCGGGTGAGGGCCGTGGGGCCGTCGTCGGCGCGGTCGACGAGGTGGCCGGCGCGGTCCAGGTAGCCGGCGACGACCTCCGCGACGGTCGGATCGTCGTCCACGACCAGGATCCGGGCGGGCCGGCCGGATGTTCGGGCCTCGACGGGCTCGTACTGTTGTTGCATGACCCCAGCGTGGCACCGCCTCCCGCCCGGCGTCGCCCCCGACCGCCGCGCGGCCTCTCACGTCCTCGTTTCGTAAGGAGCGGGGATCCGAAATGCGCAGTTCGCGTCCGTAGGGTGAACGCCGTGACCATCTCACCGCCACCACACGATGTCGACGTCGTCCTGCCCTGTCTGAACGAGGCCGAGGCCCTGCCCTGGGTGCTCGCCCGCATCCCGGCCGGCTGGCGTGCCGTCGTCGTGGACAACGGGTCGTCCGACGGTTCCGCCGAAGTCGCCCGGTCGCTCGGCGCCACCGTGGTGCACGAGCCGCGCCGGGGTTTCGGCGCCGCCTGCCACGCCGGTCTGAGTGCCGCCACCGCCGGCACCGTCTGCTTCTGCGACTGTGACGCCTCCCTGGACCCCTCGCTGCTGGAGCCGTTCGTACGCGACGTACAGGCGGGCTTCGCCGACCTGGTGCTGGGCCGGCGCCGTCCGCAGGGCCGGGGCGCCTGGCCCGCGCACGCCCGCGCCGGGAATCTCGCGGTGACGCGGATGCTGCGCCGGCGCACCGGTCTGCGCCTGCACGACCTGGGCCCGCTGCGCGCCGCCCGCCGTGAGGCGCTGCTCTCCCTGGAGCTGACCGACCGCCGCAGCGGCTATCCGCTCCAGATGGTCGTGCGGGCCGCCGACGCCGGCTGGCGCGTCACCGAGCACGACGTGCCGTACCGGCCCCGCACGGGCGCGTCCAAGGTGACCGGGACGTGGCGCGGGACCTGGCAGGCGGTCCGGGACATGAGCCGGGTCCTGGCCGAGCGGCCTGCCGGTGTCCCGGACGGGGCGCCGGGAGCGGCTCGCGGCGGGCGGAGGGCCGTACGGTGACCACGCTGCTCGTCATCGCCAAGGAACCGCGGCCCGGACGGGTCAAGACCCGCCTCACCCCGGAGTTCACGCCCCGGGAAGCGGCCGCGCTGGCCGAGGCGTGCCTCGCGGACACCCTCGACGTGGTGGCGGCCACCCCGGCCGCCCGCCGCGTCCTCGTCCTGGACGGCGCTCCCGGGCCTTGGCTGCCGCCCGGCTTCGACGTCGTCCCGCAGTGCGCGGGCGGTCTCGACGCGCGGCTGGCGGACGCCTTCGCCGGCTGTGCGGGGCCGGCGCTCCTGATCGGCATGGACACCCCGCAGGTGACACCCGGGCTGCTGACCGTGGACTTCGCCGGCTGCGACGCGTACTTCGGGCCGTCGGCCGACGGCGGCTTCTGGGCCCTGGGGCTGGCGGAGCCCGACCCGAATCTGCTGCGCGGCGTACCGATGTCGACGCCGGTGACCGGAGAGCTGCAGCGCGAGCGGCTCGTGGACGCCGGGCTGCGGGTGCGTGACCTGCCCGTGCTGCGGGACGTCGACACGGCGGCCGACGCCCGTGCCGTCGCCGCACTGGTCCCGCACGGCCGGTTCGCCGCGCGGCTGGCCCGGTATGCGACGAGGGCGGCCCGATGAGCACCGCCGTGTCCGAGTGGGCCGCCGCGGACTCCTACACGGCGGCCCTGCGCTCCGGGCGCGGGCCGCTGTTCCTGCGCCGCGAGGACGGCTGGCTGCTGCCGCTGGAGGTGGAACGCTGGTGCGCCCGGCCCGACGCGGTCGACCTGGACGTCCTGGACCGGTGCGAGGGCACCGTGCTGGACGTGGGGTGCGGGCCGGGACGGCTGGTGGCGGAACTCGCCGCGCGGGGCCGGGCCGCCCTCGGCATCGACGTCAGCGAGGCCGCCGTCGGGCACGCCGTACGGCTCGGCGGCCAGGCCCTGCGGCGCTCGGTGTTCGAGCCGCTGCCCGGCGAGGGCCGCTGGGGCACCGTCCTGCTCATGGACGGCAACGTGGGCATCGGCGGCGACCCGCGCATCCTCCTGGACCGGGTGGCCGGGCTGCTCCGTCCCGGCGGCCTGCTGATCGCCGAGACCGCCCCGGTCGACGTCGACGAACGCGCCCACGTACGGGTCGTGGACGCCCCGGGCACCCGCGCGGCCGGCGCCCCCTTCCCGTGGGCACGGGTGGGGACGCCGGCGCTGCTGCGTCACGCGCGGGGCTGGGAGCGGGGGGGCCGGTGGTCGGCCGGCGGCCGGTCCTTCGTCGCCCTGCGCAGCCGCAGCGCCAGCAGCAGGGCGGAGCCGCCGAAGAGTACGGCGGTGATCAGCAGCCAGCGGGCGAGGAAACCGTCCGGGGACAGCCCCGTGGCGAGCCGGTAACGCCGGTCCACCATCCCGCTGATGAGCGGGAACCAGACGAGGAGGAGCAGCCCGGACAGGGCTGCCGGGACGCGTACGTACATCGTCCACTCCCGGCGGCCGGCCGCGCCGAGCCCCCGCACGACAGCCCGGTCCGCGACCGCGTACAAGGGCACCAGGACCAGGTCGTGCAGGAGGGCCAGGCCCACCCACCACAGCGCCACGTCGAACCAGTCGCCCGCGAACAGCCGCACCCCCGCGTAGGCGGCCAGCGCGAACGAGCAGGCCAGCACGAGCAGGTGGAAGGGGCTGCCCAGCGGCAGGGGGCGCCTCATCGCAGGTCTCCGAACGTCAGCCGGGCCACCCACTTGGTGTTCAGCACACCGGGCGCGGCGGGGACGATCACGCGGGCCGGGTGGCCGTGGTCGGGGGACAGTTCCTCGCCGTTGACGTACAGCGCGAGCAGCGAACGCGGGTCGGCCACCTGGTTGGCGCGCAGGGCCGCCTTCCGGAAGGCCCCGTGCCGCTGGAGCGACTCGACGAACACGTCCGGCGGATCACCGTCGTACCCGGCCAGTCCCGCCAGGTCACGCAGCCGCACCCCGCGCCACCACTGGTCCGAGGTGGACCAGCCCTCCACGCAGGCGATGGGCAGGGCGGCGCTGTGCAAGGGCAGCCGCAGCAGGTCGGCCCGGCCGAGGCGGACGGTCCCGGCCCGGCCCGTGACGACGAGCCGCCACGCGTCCTCGTGCGTGTCCGCCGTCCGGATCCCGGCGTAGGCCGCCGTCTTGTTGATCTGGAAGCCGTTCGGGCCGGTGCCGGGGTCGGCGCCGCCGTGCGGCGCGAGCAGGGCGGTACGCCGCAGCCCGTCGAAGTCCTGTCCCACCGTCGTCGCGAACAGCAGCAGCGAGCCGCCGCCGGCGAACCGGAGCGCGCCGCGCCGGGAGACGGTCGGCGGATCCGGCAGCGGGGCGGCCAGTTCGCCGTCCTGTTCCCCCCGTCCGCGCAGGGCGCGGACGGCCGCGGGCGTCTTGAGGACGGCGTGGGCGACGAACGCGGCGAAGAACACCCACGCGCCGTAGAAGTGCAGCGGGTAGAAGGAGCCCGGGAAGACGTAGTCGAGCTGGACGTTGAGCACGCCGGTCACGAACTCGAACAGCGCGCCGCCGACGAGGAGCAGCAGGGAGACCCGCTCCAGCGCGTGGGTGAACGAGCGGGCCGGCGGCAGCGCGAACAGCCGGGGCACCACCGACCACAGCTTGGCGAGCAGGATCGGGATCAGGGTGATGCCGAGGGTGACGTGGACGCCCTGGTCGAAGCGGTACAGCCAGTGCGGATCGGTCGGCCAGGAGAACAGGTAGAAGCCCAGCACACCCTTGCCCGGCGTCTGGTCGTTCACGGGCGACAGGTCGGGGTTGTAGGCGGCGTACGACGCCAGGCCCGTCACGAACAGCACGGTGATGCCGACGAGGAGGACGACGCCGAGCACCGAGGTGAGCCGGGTGCCGCGCAGCGGGCTGCGCCAGAAGGCGGGTGAGCTGGGTGAGAGAGGGAGCCGCATGCCTCGACGGTAGGCCCGCGGATCAGCGGTACGGGGCGTGCCACTGATGACGAAACGCTGACGTCGGGACCGGACGGCGGTGCGGAACCGGCCGCGCGGCCTAGCGTTCCGGTGTGATCCGCTTCCGCCCTCGTGGCCGCACCGCCGACCTGTTCGCGGACCTGTACGCCGCCCTGGCCGCCGTCCTGCTCGTGCTGACGGCCGTGCTGGTCGGCCGCCGCGTCCAGGACGCCCACCACTCCCTCTTCGTCCACTGGCCGCCGCTGTTCGCCGACTGGGATCCGCACACGGGGCCGGGCACGCCGGCCGCCGTGCTGGTGGCGCTCGCCGCGGTGCTGTACGGACCGGCGGTGGCCCTGCGGCTGCCCTGGCGCCCGCTGTTGGCCGCGTCCTGGGCCGCGGCCCTGGCCTGGACGTGGTCGCTGGCCCTGGTCGACGGGTGGCAGCGGGGCGTTGCCGGGCGGCTCACCACCCGCAACGAGTACCTGACGGTCATCGGCCGCTTCCACGACATCCCGGCCGCCCTGCGGGACTTCACCCAGCACATCGTCTCGGGGCCGCCCGGCGCCTGGCCGGCCCACATCGCCGGGCATCCCCCGGCCGCCACGCTCACCTTCGTCCTGCTGGACCGGGCCGGTCTACGGGGCGGCGGCTGGGCGGGCGCCTGGTGCGTCACCGTGGGTGCGACGGCCTGCGTGGCCGCGCTGGTGACGATCCGGGCGCTGACCGACGAGCGGCTGGCCCGGCGGGCGGCGCCCTTCCTGGTGCTCGCCCCGGCGGCCGTCTGGGTGGGCGCCTCCGCCGATGGCTACTTCATGGCCGTCGCCGCGTGGTCCGTCGCCCTGCTGGCGCTCGCGGTCACCGGCCGGTCCGTGGGGTGGGCGGCCCTGTCCGGGCTGCTGTTCGGCCTGACCTGCTATCTGTCGTACGGCCTGACGCTGTTCGTGCTGATCGGGGCGGCAGTGCTGGTGCAGGGGCGGCACCGGGTCCGCGCACGCCCATCGATCCTGGTGCTGCTTGCCGCCGGGGCGGCCGTCGTCCCCGTGCTGTTCACGCTCGCCGGGTTCGACTGGTGGGAGGCGTACCGGTTGCTGGTCACCCGCTACTACCAGGGTGTCGGCGGGACCAGGCCGTACGCCTACTGGGTGTGGGCCAACCTGGCCTGCACGGTCCTGATCACCGGTGTGGCGACGGCGGCGGGCCTGCGCCGGACCGGTGCGCTGCTCGTCCGGCGCCGCCGCGACATCCTGTCCCTCCCCGGCCGTCCCGGGGCCGGGGCCCGCCTCGCGCTCCTGGTGTCCGCCGCCCTGCTCGCGCTGCTGTGCGCGGACCTGTCCGGCATGAGCAAGGCGGAGACGGAACGCATCTGGCTGCCCTTCGCGCTGTGGCTCCTGCCCTCCGGTGCGTTCCTCAGCCACCCCCGCGCCTGGCTCACCGCCCAGGCGATCCTCGCCCTTCTCCTCAACCACCTGCTACGCACCGGGTGGTGAGCCACGCCGCCCCGGCGCGGGTGCGGGTCGGGTCGGACGGCCGGCCCCGCCCGCCCGGCCACGCTGCCGGCGGGGTCCGACGAGCCGGGAGGGGGCGGTACCCGCTTGTCACCGGCGGGCGCGCAGCCTTTCGAAGAGCCGCTGGGCCTGGGCCCGGCGGCGTGGGTCGGAAGCGGTGCGGCGCGCCTGTTCGATCGTGCGCCGGCCCTGCGGGCTGCGCGCGAACTGCTTGATCCGTTCGACGACTGACGACACGACTCTCCTTCCGCCGGGGTACCGGGGTACCCCGCTGTCTTCAGGGTCCTGTGCCGTTCCGCCTACCCGGTGACCGGCGATCCAGCCCCCTCGTCCTGACGCACACTCAGCAGGCGACGCCGCGGAGGAACCGGTTCAGCGCCGGCCGGTGGTTTCCTTGTCGGCCGCGGGCGCGCGGCCGGGGTGCGCGATCCGCGCCAGGTCGGTCATGAGGGAGGCCAGCCAGGAGGCGGTCGCGTAGTACCGCCGGGGAGCACCGGGCGGCTCGGCGTGGAAGGCCGCCAACGCCGCCGCGCCGGGAGAGACCACCGGTACGGATGCCGGGGTGTCGCCCCCCGGGTCCAGTGCCGCGGAGACCAGCAGCATCCGCCCCGCCACCCGCTCCCCCAGCGCGGCGGCCGACGTGGCCGCCGCCGGGTTCAGCGCGGTGAGCGGTGGCTCCAGCAGCCGGTCCGAGCCCCACAGGGTGTGATGGCCGGCCATCAGCGTGGCCTGCCAGTCCAGGTCGGGCAGCTCCGCCCGGCGTCTGCTGAGCTGGAACGGCGTCGGTTCGCTCAGGAACTGCGCGTAGGCCGACTCGGCGAGGATGACGGCGCGTTGCAGTGACCGGTGACCGGGCACGCCCGTCCGCACGGCCGCCGCCGTGCCGTCGGGTCCGGCGACCGAGGCACTGGTCGCCACGACGATCTCCGCCGCCCTGCGCAGCAGTTCGGCCGCCGCGTACCGCAGCTCGTCGTGGGCGCCGCGGGGCCAGGCCAGCACGCCGAAGACGGCACCGATGGCGCTGCCGACCAGCACGTCCAGCAGCCGGACCTCCGCCAGCCGCCACGTCGGCGGCGCCAGCTGGGCGAAGACCAGGGCCACGAGGACGGTGAACAGGCCCTGCGCCCAGCCGACCCCCTTGACCGGCCCGACCGTGAAGCCGAACAGCATCCACACCGGCAGCACCGCGGCGTAGACGGCGGTGTCGGAGCCCACCGCCAGCAGTATCCCGGCGGTCAGCAGGGCCCCGGCCAGGGTGCCCGTCAGCGCCAGGCGGACGGTGCTCCAGGTCTGGTTCACGGTGGTGCGGGTGATGGTGAGCGTCGCCAGCATCGCCCAGAATCCGTGGGGCAGTGTGTCCAGCCCGGCCACGAGGCGGACCGCCGTCAGCGCCAGGGCGATCCGCACCGCGTTCTGGAAGAACACCGACCGGCGTCCGGCATGACCGCGCAGCCGGTGCCACCAGAGTGCCGGGGCCCGCAGGGAGGCGTACCAGAACCGCCCGAGCGGCACCTCCACCGTGGCGTGCCGGCCGCGCACCGCGAGGTCGGCCGCCGTGCCCATCGCCAGCGCCGCGTCGGCGATCTCCAGCAGGGCGGCGTGCCGGCGCAGTACGGCGGGCGGGAAGGCGGGCGCGGTCCCGTCGGGCGGCTCGGCGCCACCGGTCGTACCGGGAGGAGGGCCGGCGGACAGGGCGGACAGCTGGGCGCGTGCCGCGACCAGCTGCCTCACCTGTGCCGTGGGCGGCGGACCAGACCGCAGGCAGCCCGCGGTCGCCGTGGCCAGCCGGGCCACCGCGCGCAGCACGGCGGCCACGTCCGGACCCGGGTCCCGGCCGGGCGCGGACGGCAGCTGGACCAGTCTGCTGAGCACGGCTCGGGTGGCCAGGCCGGTGTGGGTGAGTGCGCGGTCCCGCACGCCCGGGCCCGCCGGGCGCTCCGCCTCCGGCACGGTGACGGCCCGCAGTGCCTGCCCGGCCTGCTGGGCGGCCTCGACGTCCGTGCCGGTCAGGGCGTAGGGGGGCGTGGCGAGCAGTGTCGCGCAGCGCCGGGCGGCCAGGGCGGCCCGGGCCGCCAGTTCCCGGTACGTCGTCGGGCCGGGTTCGGCGCACAGGAGCGCCTCGGCGGCGGCCAGCACGACGACGCCGGTGGTCGTTCCGGTCAGCCGGTCGCCGAGCGAGGCGAGATCGTACGGCGGGAACGACGGCAGGATGTAGAGGAGCTGGAGTCCCGGCGCGGCGCCCGCCGGACGCGGGCCGCCCACGGCGGCGAAGGCCAGCGCGAAGCCGACCACGAGCATGCCGGCCACCGCGCTCCATGTCCGCACCGACAGGCAGGTGCCGATGGTCACGAGCACCCAGCACACCGGGAGCAGGCGCAGGACCGTCACGGAGCGCCCGCGTCCGGTGCCGGGGATCCTGGACAGGCCGCCCAGTGCCACGGCGGCGAACAGTGCGTAGGTCGCCGCCACGGGGCGGCCCAGGCCGTAGCGGAAGAGGTAGAAGCCGGCCGCGGCAGCCAGCGTCACGGTCAGCGCATGGCGGGCGGAGACGGCGTAGGCCGTCGGCAGCCGACCGACCAGGGCACCCCACACCCCTACAGGATCACCCAGGGCTCCGGACCCGGCACCTCGCGCCCGCCACCCCTCCCGCCCTCACGAGGTGCGGGAGGCGCACGGGTCTGACAGCGTCGGACGGGGGCACTTGTGCTGACGCAGGAACTTCACCCCCATCGACACAGAGGTGAGCGATGACCACCCAGCCCAACGACCTGACCCCCAAGTACACCGTTCCGGGCATCGAGCGGGAGGCGGCCGGCCGGCTGATCGGTCTGTTGCGGCTGCGCCTGCACGCGCTCAACGACCTTCACCTGACGCTGAAGCACGTGCACTGGAACGTGGTCGGGCCGCACTTCATCGCCGTGCACGAGATGATCGACCCCCAGGTCGACCAGGTGCGCGAGATGGCCGACGACGTCGCGGAGCGCATCGCCGCCCTGGGCGGGATCGCCCAGGGCACACCGGGCGCGCTGGTGAAGGAGCGCACCTGGGACGACTACTCCATCGGGCGGGCCGACGCCATCGCGCACCTCGGCGCGCTCGACGTCGTCTACACCGGCTTGATCGAGGGTGTGCGGGCCGCGGTCAAGGAGGCGGGCGAGATCGACCCCGCCACCGAGGACCTCCTGATCGGCCAGCTGCGCGACCTGGAGCAGTTCCAGTGGTTCGTGCGGGCGCACCTGGAGAGCTCGCGCGGCACCCTCGCCACCGGCGAGGCGCACTCCGAGGAGGAGGCGGCGGCCAAGGGAGCCGAGCTCAGCTGAACCCACCGGGGGGCGAGCCCGCCCCACCGGCACCGGCGCGCCGCCGTCCCCGAGGACGGCGGCGCGCGGCCGGTTCCGGCGCCCCCCGCATCCCCGGCCCGACGAGCCCGCCGGCTGACGAGCGCGCCGGCGAACCCCCGTCGCTCCGGTGAGGCGGTCGGCCCGGTCACCCGGTCAGATGGCGTTCGAGCCAGTCGGCGGCGGAGCGGCGGAAGAGCCGCCGGTTGTCGGCGCGCAGGAAGTCGTGTCCCTCGTCGCGCAGCGTGAGCAGCTCGGCGGTGAGGCCGCGTTCGCGTGCGGCCCGTACGAACTGGTCCGACTCCCCCGGCGGCACATTGGTGTCGTGTTCCCCGTGCACGGCGAGCACCGGCGCGCGCAGCGCGTCGATGCGGCTCATCGGTGACAGCGAGTGCAGTAGTTCGCGGTCGTGTTCGGGATGGCCGTACTTGTGGGCCGCCGACTGGGCGATCCAGGGTTCCGTGCCCTCGAAGAACGTCGCGAAGTCCGACATGCCGCACACCGCCACCCCGGTACGGAAGAGGTCCGGGTGCCAGACCAGCGACGCGAAGGTGAGGTAGCCGCCGTACGAGCGGCCCATGACGGCCAGCCGGGACGGATCGGCCGGGCCGGCCAGTACCGCGTGGGCGGCACAGTCGGCCACGTCGTCCAGCGCGGCGAACCGTCCCCTGCCCAGGTCGGCGTCGACGAACGACCGGCCGTAACCGGAGGACCCGCGCACGTCGGGGGCGAAGATGTCCAGTCCCCGCCCCAGGATCTCGTGGTAGAGCGGGTTGAGGACGGGGCGTTCCTGTTCCTCCGGGCCACCGTGGAGATGGATCACGCAGGGTGCCGGTTCCGCCGAGCCGCGTCCTGGCGCACGGTAGTACCAGCCGTTCAGCGGCAGTCCGTCCCGCGCGGTCAGCCGCAGCTGGACCGGTCGTACGGGCGGACGGCCCGGGGGGACGGCGTCCTCGTCCCGGGACGACCAGCGGGTGCGGACCAGGGCCACGCCCTCCGGGAGCCACCACACGCCCGGCCGGCGCTGGGACCCGGACAGGGCCAGCACCAGCCGCCGCGTGCCGGCGCCCACGACGCGGGTGACCACTTCGTGGGGCAGGGGCACGGGCCGGGGCGGGCCCGTGCCGGCCCCGGCGGTGCCGGAGGGGTGGAGGTCGAGGATCTCCACGTCGCTCGCGCCCCGGACGTTCCAGGCCAGCACGGCGGCGCCGCCGTCCTGGGCGACCTGGAGCAGTTCCAGGTCGGTGTCCTCGCGCGCGGCGGCGACGGACCAGCCGCGGGGCTCACCTCGCGGGTCGAGGTCGGCGGCGAGCAGCACCGCGAACTCCCGGTGGGCGTTGCTGCGCAGCCAGAGGGTGTCCGCGCGGGGCGAGAACCTGCCGATCCACGGGTCGCCGTCGGCCACCGGCACCACGCAGGTCGTCGCGAGGTCGGCGGTGCGCAGCACGACCGCCTCGCGCCGTCCGCGTGGTCCCCGGCGCAGCAGCGCCAGGGCGCCGTCCCGGCTGAGGTCGCACACGCGGAGCGTCGCCGCGTCCTTCTCACTGGCGAGCAGGACGGGGGCGGTCACGCCGTCGGGGTCGATCAGATAGGCCGACAGCCCGTCGCCGAAGCCCGCCGTGGGCGCGGCGTGCCGGTCGTGCGGGGCCCCGGCTGCCATGGCGGCGCCGGTCAGGGCGGGCAGGAACAGTCCGCGTGCCGTCCCGGTGTGGGGCGGCGCGCCGAGGAGCACGGCATCGCCGTCCCGGCCCGGCCAGCCGGCCGGCGGGTGGCCGGAAGGTGGTCCGGAGCCGGTCGCGGCGGACTCCGCCGCGATGTCCTGGGGTGCGGGCGGGCCGGTGGGGACGGCGACGGTGACGGCGACGGCCGATCCGTCGTGCGCCCAGCAGCCCAGGTGGGCGGAGCTGCCCGGCTCGGCTCCGGCCAGGATGTGGCGGTCGGTGCCGTCCGGGCGTACGCACAGCACCCGTGAGTGCTCACCGCCGCCGGGGGCCGTGGTGTAGGCGATCCAGCGGCCGTCGGGCGACCAGGACACCTCGCGGACGGGGTCAGGTTCGGAGTCCAGCAGCCGCACGTCGTCACCGTCGACCGACCCGGCCCAGAGCTGGGGCACACCGCCGCGGTCGCAGATGAAGGCCACCTGGGTGCCGGAGGGGTCGGCCGAGGGGTACCAGCAGCCGTGCGCGACGAGCCGGGTCGTGGCGTCGCGCGGTCCGGAGGCGTCCGGCAGCGGGACGCGGGCGGGGGCGGCGAAGGCGGGGGTACGGACGTCGGCACCACGGCCGTCGCGGGAACGGCCGTCGCGGGCCGGCGGAGCCGGGCTCGCGTCCCGTGCCCGGTGGGCGACGGTGGGCTGCCCGGCTGCGGCGGTGACCGTGCCGGCCGTACCGTCCGCGGCGCGCCGCTCGGTCAGATTCCGTGCGTCTGAAGCCATATCTCCAGCAAAGCCACTTGCCACAGCGCGTTCGCTCCGCGCTTGGTGCGGTGTCGGTCGGGGGCCGCCAGGAGTCCGGCGAGGTAGTCGTCCTTGAAGAGGCCGCGCCGCTTGGCCTCGGGGGCGTTGAGCGCCTCGCGGACCCGCTCCAGGACGGGCCCGGCCATGTGGGTGATCGCCGGGACCGGGAAGTAGCCCTTGGGGCGGTCGACCACCTCGTGGGGCAGCAGCTTGCGGCCGGCCTCCTTCAGGACGCCCTTGCCGCCGTCGGCCAGCTTCAGCTCCGGCGGGCAGGCGGCGGCCAGTTCCACCAGTTCGTGGTCCAGGAAGGGCACACGCGCCTCCAGGCCCCAGTCCATGGTCATGTTGTCGACCCGCTTGACCGGGTCGTCCACGAGCATGACATGGGTGTCGAGGCGCAGCGCGGCGTCGAGCGCCGTCTCGGCGCCCGGCGCGGCCATGTGCTCGTGCACGAACCGGCCGGAGACGTCCTCCCGAGGCAGCATGTGCGGCTGGAGCATCGCGGCGAGGTCGGCGTGCGTGCGGTCGAAGTACGTCTCGGCGTACCTGTCCGGTTCCTGTTCGCGGGCCACGGAGGCCAGGTCCGGGTACCAGTGGTAGCCGGCGAAGACCTCGTCGGCGCCCTGCCCGCTCTGGACGACCTTCACCTCCTTGGCGACCTGCTCGGACAGCAGGTGGAAGGCGACCACGTCATGGCTCATCATCGGCTCGCTCATCGCGGCGACGGCCCCGTCCAGGGCCGTCGACACGCGCTCCGAGGGGACCACCAGCTGATGGTGATCGGTGGCGAACTCCCGGGCGATGAGGTCGGAGTACGCGAACTCGTCCCCCTCGGCGCCGCCCTCCGACTCGAACCCCACGCTGAACGTGGCCAGGTCGCGCTGTCCCTCGTCGGCCAGCAGGGCCACGATCAGGCTGGAGTCCAGGCCACCGGAGAGCAGGACGCCGACGGGTACGTCCGCGACCATCCGCCGGCGTACGGCGGTGCGCAGGGCGTCGAGGACGGCGTCCCGCCACTCGCTCGCGCTCATGCCCGCGTGCTCGGGGCGGCGCGTGTACGACGGCTGCCAGTAGCGGTGGTCGCGGTGGGTGCCGTCCGGCTCGACGACCCGCACGGTGGCCGGGGGCAGCTTGCGCACCCCGTTCAGTATGGTGCGGGGCGCGGCCACGGTGGCGTGCCAGCTGAGGTACTGGTGGACGGCGGCCGGGTCCAGCGAGGTGTCGATGTCGCCGCCCGCGAGGAGCGCCGGGAGCGACGAGGCGAAGCGCAGCCGTCCGGCGGTCTGCGCCAGGTACAGGGGCTTGATGCCGAGCCGGTCGCGTCCCAGGACCAGGCGGCCGGTGCGGTGCTCGACGAGGGCGAAGGCGAACATGCCGTGGAAGCGGTCGACGCAGGCGGTGCCCCACTGCTGGTACGCCTTCAGGATGACCTCGGTGTCGGAGGTCGACCGGAACCGGTGGCCGAGGTCCATCAGCTGCGCGCGCAGCTCCTCGTAGTTGTAGATGCAGCCGTTGAAGACGCCGGTGATCTCCTGCTGGGCGTCGGTCATCGGCTGGGCCCCGAGATCCGACAGGTCGATGATCTTCAGCCGCCGGTGTCCCAGCGCCACGGCGCCCCGTGACCAGATCCCGTGGCCGTCGGGACCGCGGGCGGCGAGCCGGTCGCTCATGCGCTGCACGGCCGCGACGTCGGGCCGTCCGCCGTCGAAGCGCATCTCTCCGCTCAGACCGCACATCAGGCACCACCTCCCCGGTACGCGTCCGGGTCACGCGGTGGTGAGGTGTGCGCTGACCCGCCCGTCGGTATCTGGTCGGGGCTGGTTGACATGGTGGTGCATCTCCTTCGGGGAACGGGGGTGCGTACGGTGTGACCGGCCGTGGTGTCGGCGGGCTGCGTCCGCGTCAGCCGCCGGCGAGCGGCGCCGGGTGGGGACCGGGAACGCCGTCCTCGGCGGGCAGGCCGATGTGGGCGACGGGCCGGGCCGGGCCGGTGGCGGGGCGGCGGCGCAGACCGGCGGCGCCGCGGGTCTCGGCGATCGCCAGGTCGGTGCAGGCCAGCAGGTCCTGGTCGGCGGCCGTGCGGCGCAGGCGGTGCGCGGCGCTGCCGTCCGCGAGCGCCCGCTCCGCGAGTTCCCGGACGGTCTGCCAGTCGCCCGCGGCCTCGAGGGCCGGGCGGAGCCGGCGCAGCAGGCTCCGGACGACCTCGGCCGCGGGTGCTTCCTGCCGGGTGCCGGGGTCGACGAGGGCGCCTTCGAGGCCGGAGCGCGCGGCCCGCCAGGCGGCGGCGCGCAGCCACTCGTGGCGACCCTGGCAGGGCGGGACACCGGTCCGCTCCAGCCGCTCACGGGCCTCCGTGACGAGGGCCCGGAACAGGCCGGCGATCAGCACGACCGTCTCGGCGCGCGGGCAGGCGTCGCAGATGCGCAGCTCGATGGTCTTCTGGTGCGCGGAGGGCCGGATGTCGTGGTAGATCATCTTCGCGTCGCTGATGACGCCGGATCCGATGAGGTCCTGCACGGCCGTGTCGTACTCGGCGGCGTTCGCGTAGCAGCCCGCCGGTCCCGCGGTGGGCCAGCGCTGCCACAGCATCGTCCGCCAGCTGGCGTAGCCGGTGTCGGCGCCCAGCCAGAACGGGGAGCTGGCGGACAGGGCCAGCAGGACGTGCAGCCACGGCGCGACCTCGCACATGAGGCGCACGGTCAGGTCGCGGTCGGGGGCGTCGACGTGGACGTGGGCTCCGCAGATCAGCTGCTCGTCGGCGACCATCCGGTACTCGTCGACCATGTGGCGGTAGCGGTAGCCGGCGGTGGGGTGGATGTCCGCGGTCCGGGCCAGCGGCACGGTGCCCGCGGCCACGACGGCCAGTCCATGGGCGGTCGCGGCGGCGTCGAGCCGGCGCCGGGTGCTGATGACATCGCCGTACAGGTCGTCCAGGGACGTGTGCACGCCGCTGTTCGACTCCACGGTCGCCTGCTGCAACTCGGTCGTGAAGATCTGTCTGGGGAGATCCTCCAGCACCGTGTCGGCCCGTGGTACGAGCAGGCCCGTCTCCACCTCGACGATGTGGAACTCCTCTTCCACTCCGATGCGAACGGTCACGGTACTCCTTGAGGTGACGGGCGGGCGCTTGGCCGCCTCGCCCCGAAACCGACCCCGCCTGGCCGGCTGTGCGGGCGGCGGGCTGTGCACCTCCGACTTCCCAGCTGGCTCAGCAATAAGCAACAAAATGCTCCACGGAGACGGCAGCAACACAGATGAGCGGCCCGGTCGCGGTGATGAGCGGCACGCCCCGGGCCGGTGGAAGGCAGCGGCCCCGGGCCGGCGGCCACCTGCGCGTGCGGAGCGCGGCGCCCGCCCGCAAGGTGGTACTGCGAGACAACGGACCCCTCACGGCGGGAGTACGACCATGGCCAAGGCGAAGGACTCTTCCGGGAAGAACGAGCCGTCCAAGGGTGACAAGGTCGCCTGGCGCAGTCACGGCAGTGAGACCTCGGGCACCGTGGAGAAGAAGATCACGGAGCGGACCGAGGCGGCCGGCCGCACCGTGGACGCCTCAGCGGACGACCCGCAGTACGAGGTGCGCAGCGACAAGTCCGGCCGTACGGCCGTGCACAAGCCGTCGGCGCTCAAGAAGAAGAAGTAGCTCCGGCGTGGCGGGCGAGGACGAGCACCGCGAGACCCGGGACTCCTTCCGCGAGCTGGTGAACATGTCACCCTCCGCGCTGGAGAAGTGGCTGGCGAGCGAGGACTCGCAGGCGGCCGGCCAGCACAAGGACGGGGGCGAGTCCACCGGGCACGCCTCCGGCCGCGCCATCGTGGGCATCCTCCGCAAGAACAAGAGCGAGCTCTCGGACGCGGACTACGCGCACATGCGCAAGGTGACCGGCTACATCCGCCGCCACCTCGCGCAGCGCCCCTCCGGCGACGTGCGGGACACGCGCTGGCGCCACTCGCTGATGAACTGGGGCCACGATCCCCTCGACGACGGCTGAGACCGGCCGGCCACGGCCGCGCGCGGGCGGGCGGGCGGGAGCCGGGCGCACGCGGTACGCGGCCGACCACCGTCGTACATGGCGGGTGCCTACAGTGGAATGAGGCCGCCACCCCCCGACATCCCGAGCGGAGCGCACATGAACCACCCCTCCGTGCCGGAGGACGACTCGGACACCCTGTTCGGTCTCGACGCGCTGGACGCCCCGGCGACGCCGGGCGGGGACGGCACGGCGGAGTACGGCGGCAGGGCGCCGGGTGACCGGCCGCAGGACGGCCCCCTGTTCCGCGACTCCCCCGCGGCCCGCCGCCTCCTGCCCGTGCGGGCCGTCTACGCGGAGCCGGCCGCCGCCGCCTCCCCGCGCGGCCGTCAGATCCTCGCCCGTTTCCCCGCCGCCGAAGTGATCGAGGTGCGGTCCCACTGGCGGATCCCGGGCCTGCACGGCAACGAGGGCAACGTCGAGCGCTGGGTGCGGGTGAAGGGCGAGACGCTGGTCCTGGGCGAGAGGAAGACACTGACCACGCGGCCTAACGGCCGGTCGGCCGACTGGATCGCCCCCGGCCCGTCCAACGGGTGCGCGCTGGCCTGCGCGTACTGCTACGTGCCGCGCCGCAAGGGGTACGCCAACCCCATCACCGTGTTCACCAACATCGACGGCATCATCACCCACCTGGCCCGGCACATCGCCCGCCAGGGCCGCAAGCCGGAACCCAACCAGTGCGACGAGTCGGCCTGGGTCTACGACATCGGGGAGAACGGCGACTGTTCGGTGGATGCGCTGATCTGCGACAACACCGCGGATCTCGTGCGGTCCTTCCGGCAGTGGCCCACGGCCAAGGCGTCGTTCGCCACCAAGTTCGTCAACCCCGACCTGCTGGCGATGGACCCGCGCGGCCGGACCCGGATCCGTTTCTCGCTGATGCCCGCGGCGGACTCGCGGCTGCTGGACCTGCGGACCTCACCGGTGGCCGACCGGATCGCCGCCGCGGCGGACTTCCTGGACGCGGGCTACGAGGTCCACTTCAACCTCTCCCCGGTGGTCCTGCGCCCCGGCTGGCAGGACGCCTGGACCGAGGTGCTCCAGCAGCTGGACGACGTCCTGCCGGACCGGGTGAAGCGGCAGGCGGCCGCCGAAGTGATCATGCTGACGCACAACCGGGACCTGCACGAGGTCAACCTCGGCTGGCATCCCCGCGCCGAGGAACTGCTCTGGCAGCCCGCCCTGCAGCAGGGCAAACGCTCCGAGAACGGCGCGTCGAACGTCCGCTACACCAACCACGTCAAAGCGGAGGCCGTGCACACCCTGCGCGGTCTGGTGGCCGCCCACGCGCCCTGGCTGCGCATCCGGTACGCCTTCTGACCACCGCGATGGCGGCGGCCGACGGCGGCCTTGACATCACCGGCGGCATCGTGGGTACCCCCGCAGAGGAGGTTCTGATGTTCGAGGCATCCGATATCCGGGAATGGCGCGGCCACGACGTGGTCGACCCGGACGGCCACAAGATCGGCGTACTGGAGTCCGTCTACGTGGACACCGGCACCGACCAGCCCTTCTTCGCCACCGTGACCGTGGGCCTGCCCACCCGGCGCCGACTGGCGTTCGTCCCCCTCATCGGTGCGACGGTCGGCCCGGGATACCTGAAGGTCGCCCACAGCAAGGACACCGTCAGGAAGGCCCCGGCGATCGACACCGACGGTGAACTGTCCGCCGTCGAGGAACCGGGTGTCTTCGCCCACTACGAACTGCCCTACACACCGGGCGCCGGCGGCGAGCGGCGCCTGGCCCGCCGCTGACGCACCGAGCCGCCGGGAGACCCGATGACTGTGTTCCTGTTCCTGATCCTCGTGGCCGTCGTCCTGGGCCTCATCGGAGTCGCGGCGCACGGCCTGTTCTATCTCCTGATCATCGGCGTCGTCGTGCTCGTCGTCGATCTCGTCTATGCCGCGATCCGTTTCCGCCGGGGCGGCAGGAAGCACCGCATCCGCCGCTGAGGCGCGCCGGGGCCGGCCGGATCAGTCCGTGCGGGAGCGCGGCGGCGGCAGCATGGCCCAGCGGATGGTCCGGGTCAGCACGTGGCCCGTGGGGCGTACGGCGATGTCCTCCACGACGGGGAGCCTGGGCAGCCACAGCATGTTCCGGGCCCATGGCGGGAGCAGCGCGACGCCGTTCGCGGCCAGTCCCGCGTAGAACGGCCGGGCCGCCAGGGGCAGCGGGGGCCGCAGCAGCAGGAAGCGGGCGGCGGCGCGGGCGTCCGAGGCGGCCCGCAGCTCGGGCCGGTAGGCGGCGAGGCGCTCGGACAGGGCACGGCGGTCACGGGGCGGGTCGGTCACTCCCAGTGCCTCGGCGACGCGGGCGGTGTCGGCGACGTAGGCGTCGTATCCGGCGGCGTCGAGCGGGCGGGCCCCGTAGCGTGCGTGGGCGCGCAGGAAGCTGTACGTCTCGGCCGCGTGCACCCAGCCGAGCAGGTGCGGGTCGGCGGCGTGGTAGACGAGGCCGTCGGACGTCGTGCCGCGGATCCGTTCGTGGATGGCGCGGACATGGTCGACCGCGCGCTGGGCGTCCCCGGCGGTGCCGTACGTCGTCACGGCCAGGAAGGTGCTCGTACGCTGCAGCCGGCCCCAGGGGTCGCCGCGGTAACCGGAGTGGGCGGCGACGGCCGCCATGGCGCGCGGGTGCAGCGACTGGAGCAGCAGGGCGCTGATCCCGCCGATGAACATCGAGGCGTCGCCGTGCACGGTCCGGATCGGACGGTCGGGGCCGAACCAGCGCGGGCCCGGCGTCTGGTGGATCCGGGCGCGGGTGACCGACCCGTCGGGGCCCGCGACCCGATGGAACAGGGCCCGGCCCAGCTGCGCACGCGCGTCCGCAAGCATCCGCCACCTCCCGTGTCCTCTTCAGTGTCCGGCACGACAGCGTACGGCCGTGCCGGTCGGTCGCCGGGTATGTCCTCCCGGTCATGGCCGGCCCGGGAGCCCACCGCTGCCGTCGCCGGCTCGCCGGTCTCTTCCGCCGGGCGCCGGAAACACCGGGACACCGGGAATGCCGGGGGCGCTGGGGCCCCGGACGTGCCGGGGGTGTGGAGCCGCACGTGGCGGGGGCGCCGGGGCGCCGGTTCTCGTGAGGCCGCCGGTGACCGCTCACGAGGTGGAGCAGCCGGCCGGTGCCGCCCAGCGGGGCGGAGCGGCCCGGCCGGTGTCCGGCCGGGCTGCGGGCGGGTGACGGCGATGGCGTGCCGGCCCGTGGCCACAAGGAAA
>NZ_JBEZWU010000024.1:0-123077 GCF_040637655.1 Streptomyces sp. NPDC028722 | reverse complement strand
CCGTTCCACCAGCAACGGCATCGCCTCCGAGGCCGTGACCAGCTCCCGCAGCGGATACCGGCCCAGCAACGCCTCCACCTCCGGCGACAACGCCGCCGCGAGCCGCCAGGCCGCCGGCCGGTCCTCGTCCCGCAGGGCCGCCACGGCGTCCAGCACGGCCTGCCGTCGGTCCTCGGGCACCCCGGCCGCCGCCCGCTCGTACAGCTCGGCACCCTCGGCCAGCACCAGACCGGTGTCGATGCCGGCCGGGATCTTGATCCGGGCGGTGTGCCGCCAGGTGGCGAGCGGGTCCGACCAGGCCTCCACCGTGTAGGTCCACCGGCCCGGTTCGCCGGCGGTGACGGTGGCACCCCAGCGGTCGGTGCCCGGGGCGAGTTCCCGCATCGGCGTCCAGGGCCCGGCCCGGCCCGCCGGGTCCCGCAGCACCACGTTCGCCGAGACGGCGTCGTGGCCCTCGCGGAACACGGTGGCCGACACCTCGAACGACTCCCCGGTCACGGCCTTCGCGGGCCTGCGGCCGTGCTGGACCACGGGGCGCACGTCGAGAACGGGGATACGGCCCACGGTGGTGGCCGCGGCGGGGGAGGGCCGCTCCCCGGCGGACTTGCCGGCGCCGGCGGCGCCGGCGGGCGCCGCGCTCTTCTTGCCCGTCGTCTTCCTTGCTGCTCCCGGGGACTTGCTGGTGGACTGAGGTGCTGACGAGTGGTGCCTGGCAGGCATGACCGCTCCTGTCCGCGTCAACGTGGGTACGGGCGGATGAGTGTGGGGAGGTGGGTCCTGCGGGTGGTGCCGCATGACGCCGGTGGGACGTGTACCGGGTGGAGCCTGCCCACCCTGTTCGGGCGGTCAATCCGGCACTCTGTTAACTACTCACGCGTACGTCCACACACAAGACCGCCCCCCTTTTCTCCGAGTGCCCGGTGACCGGCTCTTGACGCCCCCCGACACCGAGCCGGTACGTCCCCACCGACCGCGCGGTAACCACTACCGTCGAAGGCGACGACGAGACGCACAGCGCCGTGCGCCTCACCCCGCAACGCGCCCGAGGTGAATGTGAAGGCGATCCGTCGGTTCACCGTCCGTCCCGTTCTCCCCGACCCCCTGCGGCCACTGAGCGACCTGGCGCGCAATCTGCGCTGGTCCTGGCACGCGGAAACGCGCGACCTGTTCCAGTCGGTCGACTCCGCGGCGTGGGCCGCCGCCGGAGGCGACCCGGTACGGCTGCTGGGCAGCGTGCGCCCGGCCCGGCTGGCCGAACTGGCCGGTGACCGGCGGTTCCTGCGCCGTCTCACCGCGGTCGTGGACGACCTCGACGACTACCTGACCGGCGACCGCTGGTACCAGGCCCAGTCGGACGGCCTGCCCGCGGCCGTCGCCTACTTCTCCCCGGAGTTCGGCATCACCGCCGCGCTCCCGCAGTACTCCGGCGGCCTCGGCATCCTCGCCGGCGACCATCTCAAGGCGGCCAGCGACCTCGGCGTACCGCTGATCGGGGTCGGACTGCTGTACCGGCACGGATACTTCCGGCAGACCCTCTCCCGGGACGGCTGGCAGCAGGAGCACTATCCGGTCCTCGACCCCAACGAACTGCCCCTCACCCAGCTGGAGGAGCCCGACGGCACCCCGGCGCAGATCTCCCTCGCCCTGCCCGGCGGCACCGCGCTGCACGCCCGCGTCTGGGTCGCGCAGGTCGGCCGGGTGCCGCTGCTGCTGCTCGACTCCGACGTGGAGGAGAACGACCTCGGCGAACGCGGGGTCACCGACCGGCTCTACGGCGGCGGCAGCGAACACCGGCTGCTCCAGGAGATGCTGCTCGGCATAGGAGGTGTGCGGGCCGTACGCATGTACTGCCGGCTGACCGGGCACCCGGAGCCGGAGGTGTTCCACACCAACGAGGGCCACGCCGGCTTCCTCGGACTGGAACGGATCGCCGAACTGTGCGCCGCCGGGCTCGACTTCGACGCGGCGCTGGAGGCCGTGCGCGGCGGCACGGTGTTCACCACGCACACCCCGGTCGCGGCCGGCATCGACCGCTTCGACCGGGAGCTGCTCGCCCGGCACTTCGGCCCGGACGCCGAACTCCCCGGCATCGACGTCCAGCGGATCCTGGCGCTGGGCATGGAGACGTACCCGGGCGGCGAACCCAACCTGTTCAACATGGCCGTGATGGGGCTCCGGCTGGCCCAGCGGGCCAACGGGGTCTCGCTGCTGCACGGGCAGGTCAGCCGGAACATGTTCGCCGGACTGTGGCCGGGATTCGACGCCGAGGAGGTGCCGATCACCTCCGTGACCAACGGGGTGCACGCGCCGACCTGGGTGGCCCCCGAGGTGCTGCGGCTCGGCACCCGGCAGATCGGCGCCCAGCGGACCGAGGACGCGCTGAGCGTCGGCGGCTCCGAACGCTGGGACTCGGTCGCGGACATCCCCGACCAGGAGGTCTGGGAGCTGCGCCGCACCCTGCGCGAGCAGCTGGTGCAGGAGGTGCGGGAGCGGCTGCGGGCGTCCTGGCGGCAGCGCGGCGCCGGGAACGCCGAACTGGGCTGGATCGACGGGGTCCTGGACCCGGACGTCCTGACGATCGGGTTCGCGCGCCGGGTGCCGTCGTACAAGCGGCTGACGCTGATGCTGCGCGACCCCGACCGCCTGGCGGAGCTGCTGCTGCACCCCGAGCGGCCCGTGCAGATCGTGGTCGCGGGCAAGGCGCACCCGGCGGACGACGGCGGCAAGCGCCTGGTGCAGGAGCTGGTGCGGTTCGCGGACGACCCGCGCTTCCGCCACCGTCTCGTCTTCCTCCCCGACTACGGCATGGCGATGGCCCAGAAGCTCTACCCGGGCTGTGACATCTGGCTGAACAACCCCCTGCGACCCCTGGAGGCCTGCGGCACCTCCGGCATGAAGGCGGCGCTGAACGGCTGCCTCAACCTGTCCGTGCTGGACGGCTGGTGGGACGAGTGGTTCCAGCCGGACTTCGGCTGGGCCATCCCCACCGCGGACGGCGCCTGCACCGACCCCGACCGTCGTGACGACATCGAGGCGGCGGCCCTGTACGACCTGCTCGAACAGCGGGTCGCGCCGCGCTTCTACGAGCGGGGGCGGGGCGGCCTGCCCGACCGCTGGATCGAGATGGTCCGCCGGACCCTCTCCCGGCTCGGCCCGAAGGTGCTGGCCGGCCGCATGGTCCGCGAGTACGTCGACCGGCTCTACACCCCCGCCGCGCAGTCGCACCGCGCGCTGACCCCGGACACCGCCCGGGATCTCGCCGCCTGGAAGACCCGGGTGCGGGCGGCGTGGCCGGGGGTGACCGTGGACCACGTCGAGACGACCGCGACGACGGCCACCGCGGAACTGGGCACGGCCGTCGGGCTGCGGGTCCGGGTGCAACTGGGCGAGCTGGGCCCGGACGACGTGGAGGTGCAGGCGGTGTCCGGCCGGGTGGACGCGGAGGACCGCATCACGGACGCCACGGTCGTCCCGCTGAAGCCGGCCGGCGCCCAGGACCTGGAGGGCCGCCTCCTGTACGAGGGCCCGCTCTCCCTGGACCGCACCGGTCCCTACGGCTACACGGTCCGCATCCTCCCCGCCCACCGCCTTCTCGCCTCCGCCGCGGAACCGGGCCTGGTGGCGGTGCCGTCGCAGGAGGTGGTGGAGGGAGCGGGGGTGCTGCTGCGGTGACCGTCAGTCCTCGGGGCCCCGGCCGGCCAGGTTCCTGAGCACGGTGCCGCACCGGCGGGCGTACGCGTGCTGGAGGCTCCGGGTCGCCGGGCCGCCCGCGCGGGCGTACCACTTGGCGGCCCGGCTGAACGCGGCGACGGTGAGCCACACCGTGCCGTCGCCGGTGCGGTCGACCACGAAGGCCTCCTCGCCGCACTCGGGGTGGCCTTCGAGGGTGCCGTAGGCCCAGCCGGCCCGGCGGGGTTCCTCGGCCGTCCAGATGATGCGGCAGGGGGCCCGGACGAGGCCGGCCAGGGTGACCGTGACGTCGACGCCGGGGGCAGCGCGGTCGGCCGTGGCGTCGATGCCGACGCCGAGCGCGCGGTGCATCTCCCAGGTCAGGACCGCTTCGGCGGCCCGGTCGAACACCTCCTGGCCCTCGCCGAGCCGGGTGCGGACGAACAGGGGGTGGAAGCCGGGCGGGCAGACGGCCAGGTCGTCGCGTGTCGCGCCGACCGGCTCGTAGGTGAAGGGCGCCGAGGACATGGGTCACAAGAGTAGGGCGGCACCCGGGACGCTCGCGTCCCGGGTGCCGCCCTGGTGTGGCGCGGGGGTGACTAGTTGACGTTCACGCCGCTCCAGGCCGCGGCGACGGCCTTGTACTCGGCGCTGGTGGAGCCGTACAGCGCGGACGCCGCGTTCAGGGTTGCCGTGCGGGCGGCCTTGTAGTTGGTCGTCGACGTCATGTACGTCGTCAGCGCCTTGTACCAGATCTGGAGCGCCTTGGCGCGGCCGATGCCGGTGACCGCGGTGCCGTTGTACGTCGGCGAGTTGTAGCTGACGCCGTTGATCGTCTTCGCGCCGCTGCCCTCGGACAGCAGGTAGAAGAAGTGGTTGGCGACACCGGACGAGTAGTGCACGTCCAGGTTGCCGACGCCGGAGGACCAGTTGTCGGCCGAGCCGCCGTCCTTGCTGGGCTTGTCCATGTAGCGCAGCGGCGAGCCGTCGCCGTTGATGTCGATCTTCTCGCCGATGAGGTAGTCACCGGGGTCGGAGGCGTTGTTCGCGTAGAACTCCACACCCGTGCCGAAGATGTCCGAGGTGGCCTCGTTCAGACCGCCGGACTCGCCGGAGTAGTTCAGGCCCGCGGTGTTCGCGGTGACGCCGTGGCTCATCTCGTGGCCGGCGACGTCCAGCGAGGTCAGCGGGTCGACGTTGCCGGACCCGTCGCCGTAGGTCATGCAGAAGCAGCTGTCGTCCCAGAACGCGTTGACGTACGCGTTGCCGTAGTGGACGCGGGAGTAGGCCCCGACACCGTTGTTCTTGATGCCGTTGCGGCCGAAGGTGTTCTTGTAGAAGTCCCAGGTCTCCGCCGCGCCGTAGGCGGCGTCGGCGGCCGCGGTCTGGTCCGAGGAGGAGCTGGAGGCGGTGCCGGTGCCGAAGACGTTGGTCGAGCTGGCCACCAGGGTGCCCGTGCCGGACGTCTTGCGGGCCAGGTTGTAGGTCTTGTGACCGCCCCGGGCACCGTCGGTGAGCTGGTACGTCGAGCCCGACTGCGTGCTGTTGAGGGTGACCGTGCCGGAGTACAGCGTCTTGCCGGTCGCGTTCTCGATGCCCTGGTACTCGAAGAGCTTCTTGCCCGTGGCCGCGTCGGTGATGACGTGCAGCTGGTTCGGGGTGCCGTCGTCCTGGAGGCCGCCGACGACCGTCTCGTAGGCGAGGACGGGCTCGCCGGAGCCGGCCCAGATCACCTTGCGGGCGCCGTCCGCGGTGGTCTTGGCGGAGCCGAGGGTTCTGGCGGCGGAGACCGCCTGCTTCTCGGCCTTGGCGGCGGTGATCTGCGGCTTGAGCGAAGCCGGCTTGAGGACCGACTTGTTCGCCTTGGTGACGCCCTCGGTCCGGCCCGACTTCGCGGTGTGGACGATGAGGTCGCCGCCGAGCACCGGGAGGCCCGCGTAGGTGCGCTCGTAGCGGGTGTGGACGGTGCCGTCGGCGTCCTTGACGACGTCCTTGGCGACCAGCTTCTCCTTGGCGCCGAGGCCTATGTGCTGCGCGGTCTCGGCGGCGCCGGCCTGTGCCTTCTGGAGCAGGGAGGTGCGGGCCGCGGCGGACAGCGCGGTCGGGGCGGCTGCCAGGGGCTTGGCGGCGGCGGATCCGGCCGGGGCGGCGCTGGCACCGGTGGTCAGACCGGTGGTGAGGAGGGCTCCGGCGGCGACGGCGGTGGCGATGGCCAGAGTGGTGCGCTTGTGACGCGCGTAGAGGGGGCTCACAGAAGCTCCTTCGTGGGGGAGTCCGGTCAGCGTGGGGTTACTGCCCGGAGAGTGTGGCGTTGTGAAGTTGCTGTGCTACTGCGGCGGGTGGAGAGAGAGTGACATCAGGGGCGCGTACATGTCAGGACCCTGAAGTGATGTTGGCCGAAAATCGACCACCGGGTGAATATTGCAGCGAGATGAACCGGTGCCGTCCGGGGGCGCCGCACCCCCGGACGGCCTTGTGCTGCCGGGCTCGTGGCCTGCGATTTACGGGAAGGTCAGCTTCCAGCTGTTGATCGTTCCCGTGTCGTACGTGGCTTGATCCTGTACCCGCAACTTCCACGTGCCGTTGGCCGGTTCGGCCGAGGCGTTGACCGTGTACGTTTCGGTCACGTTGTCCGCCGAGTCCGAGGAGCTGAAGTCCTTCAGCCGGTAGGCGGTGCCGGACGGGCCGACGAGGTCGATCACCAGGTCACCCCGCCAGGTGTGCGAGATGTCCACGCCCACCTGGAGGTTGCCCGGCGCGTTCCCGGTCCGGCCGGAGACGGTGATGTTCGAGGTGACGGCCGGCCCGTTGTCCGGGACCGCCACCGGGGAGGTGTTCTCGTACGACGTACCGCCGCCACCCCCGCCGCCGGAGCGTGAGCCGACCGCGACGCCCGCCCAGGCGTCCTGCACCGCCTTGTACTCGGCGCTGGTGGTGCCGTACAGCTCGCCTGCCGCCGCGAGGGTGCCCGTGCGGGCACCCGCGTAGTTGGTGGTCGAGGTGAACTTCGTGGTCAGCGCCCGGTACCAGATCTGGAGCGCCTTGTCCCGGCCGATGCCGGTGACCGGAAGGCCGTCCGCCGTCGGCGAGTTGTAGCTGACGCCGTTGATGACCTTCGTGCCGCTGCCCTCGCTGAGCAGGTAGAAGAAGTGGTTCGCGGGGCCCGACGAGTAGTGCACGTCGACGCCGCCGATGCCGGAGTACCAGCTGTCCTTGGACGAGCCGTCCTTGCTCGGCTTGTCCATGTAGCGCAGCGGGCTGCCGTTGCCGTTGATGTCGATCTTCTCGCCGATGAGGTAGTCACCGACGTCGGACGTGTTGTTCGCGTAGAACTCCACGCCGGTGCCGAAGATGTCCGAGGTGGCCTCGTTCAGACCGCCCGACTCCCCGCTGTAGTTGAGGCCGGCGGTGTTGGAGGTGACGCCGTGGCTCATCTCGTGGCCGGCGACGTCGATCGCCGTCAGCGGCTTGGCGTTGCCGGAGCCGTCGCCGTAGGTCATGCAGAAGCAGCCGTCGTCCCAGAACGCGTTGACGTACGAGTTGCCGTAGTGCACCCGCGAGTAGGCGCCGACGCCGTTGTTCTTGATGCCGCTGCGGCCGAAGGTGTTCTTGTAGAAGTCCCAGGTCTCCGCCGCGCCGTAGTGGGCGTCCGCGCCCGCGGTGGCGGCGTTGGAGTTGGTCCCGTTGCCCCAGGTGTCGCTGGTCTGCGAGAACAGCGTTCCGGTGCCGGAGGTGCCGTGGTTCAGGTTGTACGTCTTGTGGCCGCCGCGCGCGCCGTCGGTGAGCGTGTACGTCGAGCCCGACTGGGTCGTGGTCAGCGCGACCTGCCCGCTGTACTGCGTGTTGCCGACGCCGGTCTCGATGCCCTGGTACTCGTACAGCTTCTTGCCGGTGGCGGCGTCGGTGACGACGTGCAGCCGGTTCGGGGTGCCGTCGTCCTGGAGGCCGCCGACGACCGTCTCGTACGCCAGCACGGGCTTGCCGGACGCCGCCCAGATCACCGTGCGGACGCTGTCCGCGGCCGTCCTCGTCCCGCCGAGCGCCTTCGCCCGCCGCACCGCCTGCCGCTCGGCGGCGGCCTTCGGCACGGCCGGGGTGAGACCGGTGACCTTCAGCGAGGCGCTGCCGGCCCGGATGACGTCCATGGTCTTGCCGGACCGGGCGGACTCCACGACCAGGTCGCCGCCGAGCACGGGCAGGCCCGCGTAGGTGCGCTCGTAGCGGGTGTGGAGCGTGCCGTCGGCGTCCTTGACGACGTCCCGGACGACCAGCTTCTCCTTGCCGCCCAGGCCTATCCGCCGGGCGGTGGCGGCCTTGGAGGCGTCCGCGTGCCGGATCAGTTCGGCGCGCTGCGAGGGGGTGAGCCTGAGGGCCGTGTGCGGGGGGTTCGCCCTGCCGGCCCGCGGCCCCGCCGGGGCGGCGCCGGCCGCGCCCGACTGGACGGCGGCGGCGATCAGGGCGGTGACGCCGACGAGGGCGACGGTGGCGGTGCGGCGGGGCGCCGAGGCGCGCGGTGCTGTGTGGGAGGTGCGTCCGCGAGAGGAATTGCTTCTCAACACTGACTCCTTCTGCATGGCCGCGGGTCGCGCGGCCAGGGGAGACCGGACGCTGCGTTCTGACGTCCGGGCAGAACAGGCGTTACGCGGAACCAGGTGCAGGTGCAGGTGCTGAGCCGGCTCACGCCGGAGCGCAGGAGCTGTGGGGCGGCTGTGAGTCGGTCTGGGAAGAGTGGCAGGAATGCCGCGACATGTCAGGAGCGCGTCACAAAGTTGGCCGGAAACGGTTCGTTGAACGGAGGGTCATGTTCGATATGCGGAGTACTCATTGACGTGCAGACGGGTTCACGGGACCACTCATCGGTCATGACGGGCCGCGCGCGTGAAAGAGGCGGCGGTGCCGTCCGAGGCACCGCCGCCCTCATGCCGCGCAATCAATCAGGGATCGATTCGGGTGACGGCCTGCGGGCAGGCCGTCACCCATCGCCGCCTCGCTACGCGGCGCGAACGTGCTGCTCCGGTGCCGGGTCGGTCGTCCGGTGCCGGGTGCATGCCCGGTCCGCACACAACGAGTCGTGGGCGAGAGCGGAAACGATCGCGGCCTGAGTCCGAGTCCGCTGGCCGATCTTGTCCACGATGTTTGCGATGTGCGCCTTCACCGTGCGTTCCGCGATGCCCAGTTCCCGGGCGAGCTCCCGGTTGCCCAGGCCGGTCCCGAGCAGAAGCAGCACCTCTCGCTCCCGGCCGGTCAGGCGCGTCAGCCTCAGCACCGCAGGCTCGGGGTCGTGCCCCGTGCGCCGGTACGAACATTTCGGATTCACCGCAACGGACCGCGTGGTCATGTTGGTCCCTCCCGACCGCGGCCTTCCCAGCAGACCCCCGTGGCCCGGGTTCAGCCGTGATCGACCGCCAACCTACCCGGAGCGTCGGACATCGGCACACCGGTATAGTGCCAACTTTCCCTCTGCGAACGGCTGACCGCTCGCACGGGGAGCGGTCAGGGGGTGTCGATGCAGTGCGAGCGCTGCGGGATCGGGGCCACGAGACGGGACAGGTCGATCAAGGCCGCGTCGGGCTTGCTCCCACCCTCGAGGACCACCTGCGTGGCCGGGACGCGGCCATAGGTGACGACGACCTTGCGGGTCTGTGTGGAGTGCCGGGAGTCGACCACCCAGTCGACACCGTCGACCGCGACGCACAGATCCTCGGTGGGTCCCGGAGGCGTCACACCGCACCGCAGGACGATGCGACGGTCGCCCCACACGGCCACGCCGGTCGCATCACTGTCCCAGCGGGAGAAACCCCCCAGGGATTCGGGGGCGGCGCCGGTGATCCGCCGGCAGGGCGCCGTGTCGGCCCCCTTCGCGGCGGGCACGCCGGGGTCGCGTTGGGTGAGGGCATGACCGGTGACCGCGGCGACCGCGCCGAGGACGCACACCCCTGCGGCGAGTACGAACCGATTCCGGCGAGTGGAAGGCACGTTGGGGGGCTCGACTTTCCGGTGAGGGCAAGCGGTCTCGCAGCACGGTAGAGCACCCGCGCGCCCCGGTCCGAACCGGCCCCGGCATGCCTCCCTTTCGGGCAATGCCCCTTGGTACACCTCCCCAACGGACCTGGTGGCGTCCCCGGAACGTGCCTAGGTTCGGTCGCCGTACAAGACGACTGACCAAGGAGATGCGATGCGCAAGGCAGCCACCTCGTTCGTGCTCGCCGCCGTGGCGACCGGAACCATGACCGCGGTCGCGGCCCCGGCGGGCGCCGCTCCCCAGGCCAGGGACCCCTACGCCCACACCCGGCTGGAGCGTGTGTGGGCCCCCAACGTGTGCCTGTCGATGGGGGGAAGCACCAAGAACAACGCCCGTGCCGTCGTCGGCAAGTGTTCCAGGACCGACAAGACGCAGCGGTGGACGCTGAAGCGGCTGAACCGCGGAGGCTCCGTGTTCACCATCAAGAATGACAAGTCGGGCAAGTGCCTGGCCCTGGACTCCGCCGGCCACGTCGTCCAGTACACCTGCAAGCCGTCGTCCAAGAGCCATCAGTGGTGGCTGACCGATTCCCACCTCGTCAACGTGGCGAAGAACAAGGCGCTGGCGTCCAACTCCACCCGGTCCGGCTCCAAGACGTACCTGGAGAAGACGGACCGGAGCGGCTCCGCGGGTCGCGTCCGCCAGGAGTGGGGCCTGTCCTGACCCGACGGGCCGGCTTCCGAGGTCGCGCTCGGGGCGTGGAAGGCCGGCCCCGGCCCCCCGGCAGGTGACCACCCTGACCATCGCCGTCCGCACGGCCCGAACCACCCCGGAATGAGGAAAACCCCCCTATGAAGTGGCAGCCATCCGTACCGCGTGCCCTCGCGGCAGCGGCTGTTCCGGCCGTCCTCCTGGCTTCGTCGCTGACGTCCGCGTCCGCCGAGGAAGCCACCCCGCCGGCCGTGAGCCAGGCCGTCTTCGTTCTCGACTCCGACCACGGCAGTTTCACCACCGGCAAGCAGGCCCTCACCGGTCACACCGCCGGTGTCAAGCGCGTCGCCACCTACATCGGCAAGGCCACCGACACACAACTCCTGTCGGCCGGGGGGCAGAAGGTCATCGCCGACATCACCCTCGCCGCCTCTCCGGCGAAGAACGAGCGTGCCGCCTGGGCGGCCTCCCCCCGCTTCGTCGACGTGTCCTGGCCCGACCTGGGTGCGGGCCGCTACACGGTGTACCGCGACGGTGTCCGGATCGCGGCCACCACCGGGCACAGCCTCCGCGACACCGGTGTGAACGCCGGCAGCGAGGTGAACTACCAGATCTCCGGTGAGGCCGACGGGCGCGGGCACACCTGGGGCCTGACCGCCACCGTTCCCACGGCCGACGACGCCGCCACGCTCGCCAGCACCGCGCAGCGGGTCGAGGAACGGGCGAGGAGGTACACCAAGACGGCTGTGGTGTGGCGGTCGTTCATCCGCCAGAAGTGGGCCACCGTGCCCAAGCAGCTCGGCAGCGTATCCGGCTGCAAGTACACCCGGGGTTACCAGTACAGGGGTGACAACCGCGGCTTCTCCAGCAAGGTCACCGGCCCTTCCTTCCGGGCCAGTCTGCGCGGTGTCGTCTACTGGACGAAGTCCCCGTACGACCTCTTCCCCGAGACCGGCGTGACGAGGGTCTACCGCAACGGAACGGAAGTGGACCGGCGCAAGGCCTCCACCAGGGGCATCGACTTCCGCACCCGGACCCGCTTCGACGGCAAGACCCGCGCCGTGCACGGCGAGATCGAGGCGTCCGACCCCTTCTGCCCGTCCGGTGGCATCCGCCGTGCCGGCATCGGCGCGTTCTACGACGCACGCCTGGCCCGCAACGGTGACTTCTACGTCTCGGGCAAGTACCGGCAGGCTCCCGACCACGAGATGTACCTCTACGGCTACACCAGCGGCAGCCGGCACTCGACGAAGACCGTGCACCAGTCGAAGATGCGCAGCCTGATGTGCCTGTCCCAGCCCGCCTGTGAACTGGGCACCATCGGCAACTCCGGCGGTTACTGACCCCCGCCCTCCCGGCCCTCTTGGGCCGGGGGGACAATGATCGTGCGAAATGGGTCGCCCACTGGATGACCCGTCGTCAAAAGGGGTAAGTGATATGACCGTCACATGGCGCGGTGCCCTCTCCTACGCGCTCACCGTCACCCTGCTTTCGTGGTTGACCGGAGCCGCGGTGGACCTCGTCTGGCAGGCTGTCGGCGGAAGTCTCAGGACATGGGTGTCGACCTGGGTGGGGGACCCGTGGAGCGCGGTCTTCATCGTGGTCGCGGCGGCCACACTGACGATGACGCGCCGGCTGACGGCTCCGCTGCCCGTGTGGCGCGTTCCGCTGATCGACGGTTTCGCCTATCTGGCCGTACTGCTGGTCTGTGCGGGACTGTCCTCCTGGACCGCCGGAGACGAGGCTCCGGCCGACTCGGCCTTCGTGGTGGCCATCCTTGCCCTGTTCAGCCTCCAGTTGCCCTCCGCATGGCTGCTGAGTGCCTGGCGGGCCCGCCACCTGGAAACCGTCCTCACCCGGTCCGGTATCCGGAGCGCGTCCGCCCGGCTGACCGAACGATGACGGCCCCGCGACCGTACGCGGCAGCGCTCGGGATGTTGGCGGTCGGCGCCCTCCTGGCCGGCTGCACCGGCTACACGCCCGTCGGCGACACCGACGCCGCCGGCTCGCTCACCCACACGCTGAGCGAGGAGGACCGCCCGACAGCACCCGAGCTGGGCGGGGCCACGCTGGACGGCGACACCGTCCACCTGTCGGACTACCGGGGTGACGTCGTCGTCGTCAGCGCGTGGGGGTCCTGGTGCGGTCCATGTGTCGGCGAGGCACCCGAACTGACGAAGATCGAGCGTAAGTGGCGTCACCGCGGAGTGCGTGTGCTCGGCCTCGACAACGACGCCGACAGCGACCGAGGACGCGACTTCCAGAAGGAGCACCGCCTCGGTTTCCCGTCCTTGCGGGATCCGAGGGGACAGCTGGGGCGTCGCTTCCCGCACGGCCTCGTCAACCCGCAGGCTCTGCCCTACACGATCGTTGTCGATCGCACAGGGAAAATCGCCGCGTCCCGCATGGGGGCGGTGACCGAAGGTGAGATGGCGGCCGTCGTCACCCCCTTGCTGAGGACTCCGCGGCCGTAACGGTCCCCAGCGATGTCCCGTCATTGATCCCGGCCGCGCCCCGTAGCCGATGCCGCACCGGCCCCAGCACGACCGGACGCGGCCCCGCGCCCGCCGGAAACCCGGTGGGCGATGTCGGTGGCGGTCCGTAGGCTCGCACCTGATGCCCACGACACCCGCAACCACCGAGGACCGGTCCGCCGTCCGCACCCTCCTGCGCCTGTGGCCGTACGTCCGCCCCGTGCGTGCCCGGCTGTTCACCGCCGCGTTCGTCGCCGTCGTCGCCTCCTGTACGGGGCTGGTGATCCCGCTCGTCCTGAAGTGGCTGGTCGACGGGCCGGTTTCCGGCCGGGACCCGGCGGGTGTCTGGCTCGGCGCGCTGTACCTGCTGCTGCTCGGCGTCGCCGAGGCCGTCCTGTTCGGCATCAGACGGTGGCTGGTGGCCCGCCCGCTGTCGCACGTCGAGGCGGAGATGCGCGCGGACCTCTACCGCCGGCTGCAACGCCTGCCCGTGGCCTTCCACGACCGCTGGGCGTCCGGCCAGATGCTCTCCCGGGGCACCACCGACCTGATGCTGCTCCGTCAGTTCCTCGCCTTTCCGCTGACGTTCCTGCTGGTCAACGGCGTGACCATCACCGTCGGGCTGGTCATCATGCTGATGCAGGACTGGCAGCTGGGGCTGGTCATCCTCGGACCCACCCTCCCCGTGATGTGGACCTGCGCCGTCTTCGAACGGCGGTACGCGCAGGTGGCGCGGCGCGCCCAGGACCAGGTCGGGGACCTGACCACGGTGGTCGAGGAGAGCGTGCTCGGCATCCGCATCATCAAGGGCTTCGGCCGGCACCGCAGTCAGGCCCGGGCGTTCCGCGTCCTCTCGGGCACCCTGCGCGGCACCGAGCTGCGCAAGGCGCGGCTGCTGGCCGCGATCTGGGGTGTCATCGTCACGCTGCCCGAGCTGGCGATCGGGGCGGCGCTGGTGCTGGGGGCCGTGCGGGTCGCCGACGGCGGGCTCAGCACGGGCACGCTGGTCGCCTTCCTGAGCACGGCACTCGCGCTGCGCTGGCCCGTGGACTCGATCGGGTTCCTGCTGGCGATGAGTCAGGAGGCCGCCTCCGCCACGGAGCGGTACTTCGAGGTGATGGACCAGGCGCCGGAGGACCCCTCCGACGGGGCCGGGGACGCCCACGCGCGCGTCGGGGACGCCGCCGTGCCCGCCACCGTGCGCGGACTGCGGTTCGAGAACGTCTCGTTCCGCTATCCCGACGCGCCCCCCGGCTCCCCGCCCCTCCTCACCCGTGTCGATCTCCACGTCCGGCCCGGCGAGTCCATGGCCCTCGTCGGAGCCACCGGCAGCGGGAAGACCACCCTCACCGCGCTGGTGCCCCGGCTGCACGAGGTCACCTCAGGGCGGATCACCCTCGACGGCGTGGACATCACCGCGATGTCCCGCGAGGAACTGCGCACCAGGGTCGCCGTCGCCTTCGAGGAACCCACCCTGTTCTCCGCCACGGTGGGCGAGAACGTCCTGATGGGGGCACCGGACGGGGCGGGGGACGCGGACCTCGGCCGGGCGCTCGCCATCGCCCAGGCCGACTTCGCGCACGCGCTCCCGCACGGCACCGCCACCCGCGTCGGCGAGCAGGGACTCAGCCTGTCCGGCGGCCAGCGGCAGCGCCTCGCGCTGGCCCGCGCGGTGGTCGGCCGGCCGGAGTTCCTGGTGCTGGACGACCCGCTGTCCGCGCTGGACGTGCACACGGAGGCCGCCGTGGAGGCCGCGCTGCGGCGGGTCCTCGCCGACACCACCGCCCTGATCGTGGCCCACCGCCCGTCCACCGTGCTGCTCGCCGACCGGGTCGCCCTGCTCTCGGGCGGCCGGATCGCCGCCGTCGGCACCCATCAAGAACTGCTGCGCGGCAACGCCGAGTACGCCCGCCTGATGTCCGCGGAACCGGAGGACCAGCGATGACGACGACCGCCTCCGCCCCCGCCACGGGCAGCGACGACCGCAGCGCCCCGGACCCCGGCGACCCCTTCGACCGAGATGTCCTGTCCGCCCCGCCCGGCGCGACGGGCGCCCTGCTGCGCTCGCTGCTCGCACCCCTGAGGGGCCGGGCGGTGTTCACCGGGCTCCTGCTGCTGCTCCAGCAGGCGGCGACGCAGGTCGGCCCGCTGCTGGTGGCGTACGCCATCGACACCGCCGTACCCGCGTTCCGGGACGACCGGCACGGCCCGCTGATCGCGGTGGCCGTCGGCACCGCGCTGAGCGCCCTCGCCTCGGGCGTCTTGCAGTTCGGCTTCATCGAGTACAGCGCGCGGGTCAGCCAGGACGTGCTGCTGGACCTCCGGGGCCGGATCTTCCGGCACGCGCAGGCGCTGAGCCTGGACTTCCACGAGCGGTACACCTCGGGCCGGCTGATCTCCCGTGCCACCACGGACGTCGAGTCGCTGCGCGAACTCCTCAACGACGGCATCCAGGAACTGGTGACCGTCGTGCTGTCCTTCGTGTACATCGCGGCGATGCTGCTCTGGCTGGACCTCGGCCTGGGCGCGGTCGCGGTGGCCTCCTTCGTGCCGCTGTACCTGCTCGTCCGGCTCTACCAGCGGCGGGTGGGCCGGGTGTACCGGGCGCGGTCCACGGCGATCGCCTCGGTGATCGTGCGGTTCGTGGAGACGATGAACGGCATCCGGCCGGTGCGCGCGTTCCGCCGGGAGGCCGCGAACGACGCCGAGTTCGCCGTGCTGAACCGGCGGCACGAGCGGACCAACGGGGACGCGCTGCTGGAGATGGCCCGCTATGTCGTCGGCTCCCGGCTGGTGGCCAACACCTCGGTCGCGGCGATCGTGCTGTGGGGCGCCTACCGGGTGGCGTCCGGCTCGCTGGACCTCGGGGTGCTGGCGGCGGCGGTGCTGTATCTGCGCCGGCTGTACGACCCGATCGACCGGCTCGGCATGTTCCTGAACTCCTACCAGTCGGCCGCCGCCTCCCTGGAGAAGATCGCCGGGCTGCTGGCGCAGACGCCGTCCGTGCCGGAGCCCGCGGAGCCCCGCGCACTCCCGCCGCTGACGGGCGGCCTCCCGGGCCGCGAGGTCGTCTTCGACGGGGTGCGGTTCGCCTACCGCACCGGCGGCGAGGTGCTGCCCCGCTTCGGCCTGACCCTGCCGGCCGGACAGACCGTCGCGGTCGTCGGCTCGACCGGCGCGGGCAAGTCCACCCTGGCCAAGCTGCTCGCCCGCTTCTACGACCCCTCCGACGGGCGGGTCCTGCTGGACGGGGTGGACCTGCGGGAACTGGCTGCGCCGGAACTGCGGCGCGGGGTGGTCATGGTGACGCAGGAGGCGTTCCTGTTCTCCGGCACGGTCGCCGACAACATCGCGATCGGCCGGCCCGACGCCGGCCGGGACGAGATCGAGCGGGCCGCGAAGGCGATCGGCGCCCACGAGTTCATCAGCGCGCTGCCCGACGGCTACGACACGGACGTCCGCAAGCGCGGCGGGCGCATCTCCGCCGGGCAGCGCCAGCTGGTCGCCTTCGCCCGGGCGCTGCTCGCCGACCCGGCGGTGCTCATCCTCGACGAGGCGACCAGTTCGCTGGACATCCCGGGGGAACGGGCGGTGCAGCGGGCGATGTCGACGGTGCTGCGGGGCCGTACCGCCGTGGTGATCGCGCACCGGCTGTCCACCGTGGAGATCGCGGACCGGGTGCTGGTGATGGAGCACGGCCGGATCGTGGAGGACGGCCGCCCGCAGGACCTCATCGCCGGCACCGGCCGGTTCGCGGACCTGCACAAGGCATGGCGGGACAGCCTGGCCTAGCTCTAGGGCACTCCCAGTTCGAAGAGCGCGTACCCCGCGTACGACCCGGAGGCCAGCGCCGCGATGCCGAGCAGCGTGCACTGCACCGGCAGGCTCAGCCGGCGCATCGCCACCGCGAGCGGCAGGAACAGCGGGAAGCAGGGCAGCAGATAGCGGGAGATGTTGGCGACGATCTGCTGGCTGCCGAGCACCAGGGCCAGCGTCAGGACGGTGTACACGATCAGCACCGGCGGCGGGCGCAGCCGCAGCAGCAGCGGCAGCAGCGCGCAGGCGAGCAGGATCACGCCGACGGAGATGACGTCCGCGAAGGGGTACGCGAAGAGGTAGTCGAACTTGCCCACGGGCACGGACGTCAGCACGTCCAGGGTCTGCTTGCCGTAGTCGAAGCGGTGCGCCCAGGCGCCCGACTGGAGCTTGAAGTAGCCGCCCAGGTCGCCCATCCGGTTGCCGACCCAGAGCAGATAGCCGAGCAGTCCGAGCGGGGCCAGGGCCGTGGCGAGCAGCGGACGCAGGGGGCTCTCCTCGCGGCGGCGCAGCGCCAGCAGCGCGGCGACGCCGAGCGCGGCGATCAGCGCGGCGGCCGTGGGCCGGTTGAGGCCGGCCGCGAAGGTGAGCACCCCGGCGGTGAGCCAGTGGCGGGTGATGACGGCGTGACAGGCCCAGACGGCGAGGGCCACGTAGAGCGAGTCGGAGTAGACCGCCCACTCCACGCCCGAGCCCGGCCACACCGCCCACAGTCCGGCCGCCGCGAACCCGGCCCGCCGGCCGCCGAACCGCTCGGCGACGGCGTACACGCCGAGGGCGGCGGCGAAGGAGGCGGCGATCGAGACCAGCAGCCCGGCGCCGTACGAGCCGAGACCGGTGACCGTCGAGGTCAGCCGGATCAGGGCCGGGTACAGCGGGAAGAACGCCGCCGAGTTGCCCTCCAGCGTGATCAGGCCGGTGGCCCCCGGGACCGGGACGAGTCTCGGGTCGTAGCCGTGCAGCGCGATCTGCTGGTACCACCAGCCGTCCCAGGTGGCCAGGACGTCCCAGGCGTGCGCGCCGCCGCCGAACCGGGGGTGCCTGGTGCGGTAGTCCCCGCTGGCCGACAGCAGGTACATGAAGGAGCAGAAACCGGCCAGCTTCAGCGCGCCGAACACGGCGAGGACCGGCCCGTGACGGCGGCCGGCGGCCCGGAGCCGGGTGCCGGGCGCGGTCCGGGACGCCGGCGCCGCCGTCCCGGGGAGGGTCGCGGTCACCGGGTCACCGGCCCGGGACGGCGGCGGGCCAGGGTGCGCCGCATCCGGACGATCCCCCGCAGATCGGCCAGCGCGGTGGCGAGGAGGTCGACGCTGCTGTCGGGGTCGTCGACCCAGTCCACCGGGACCTCGTGGATCCTCAGGCCCGCCCGCTCGGCGAGCACCAGCAGTTCGGTGTCGAAGAACCACTCCCCGTCCCGCACCAGGGGCAGCAGCCGCTCGGCGGTCTCCCGCCGGACCGCCTTGAACCCGCACTGGGCGTCGGAGAACCCGACGGCGAGCGTGCAGCGCAGCAGCGCGTTGTAGCACCGGGATATGACCTCACGTTTGGCACCGCGCACCACCTGGGCGCCCGGGGCGAGCCGGGTGCCGATGGCCACGTCGGAGTGGCCCGAGATCAGCGGGGCGACCAGCGGCAGCAGCGCGGCCAGCCCGGTGGACAGGTCCACGTCGAGATACGCCAGCACGGGCGCCCGGGAGCCCGACCAGGCCGCCCGCAGCGCCCGGCCGCGGCCCTTTTCGGGCAGCCGCAGCGAGGTCACCTCCGGGAGTTCGCCGGCGAGCAGGGTGGCGATGGCCGGGGTGCGGTCGGTGCTCGCGTTGTCGGCGATGGTGATCCGGAACGCGTAGGGGAAGGTGTCCCGCAGGTGTGCGTGCAGCCGCCGGACGTTCGGTTCCAGGTCCTTCTCCTCGTTGAACACCGGTACGGCCACGTCCAGGACGGGCTCGTCGGGATCCGTCGGCAGGGGCGCGCGCCGGGACGCCGGGGACACCGCCGGTGGCCGGCTCGGTCGTATGTGTGTCACGTCATTCCCTGGGGTCAGGTGTGTCGGGCGTGCCGGGGCACGCGGGGCGGAGGGCGGAGCGGGGGCTAGCCGGCCGGGCCGGCCGTGGAGGAGGGCCGGTCCGACGGCACGGCGGGTGCGTGCACCGGTGCCGTGGTGCTGCCGCCGGCCCGGGAGCCGGCCGTGGCCGACGGCGGCCGGGGTGTGGTGGTGGCCGTGCTCCCGGGGTCCGGCCCGGCCGTGGCGGTGGCGGTGGTGGTGGCGGTGGCGGTGGTGGTGGCGGCGGCGGTGGTGGTGGCGGCGGCGGTGCTCGACGGTGTGGGCGGGACCGTCGTCGGGAACGACGTGGACGGCGGCGCACCCGGTGACCGGGACGACGACGGCGACGGCGACGACGACGGTGACGGCGTTGTACTGGGGCCGGGTGCCGGGCTGGTCAGGGGCTGGGGGCGCGGTGCGCTGGGCCGGTCGTCGGTGTGGCCGTGCGGCCACAGCAGCAGCCCCAGGCCGAGGCCGGCCACGGCCAGCGCGGAGCCGGCGGCCCGGCGCGCCGTGCGCGCCCGGTGCCGGGCGCGCACACCGGCGCGGAGCGCCTCCCGGTGCCGGGCCTCGAACGGCGCCGGCTGCCGGGCCTGGTGCATGAGCTGTGTCAGCTGCCGCTCGAAGTGATCCGCGCGGTCCGCGCCGTCCATGCGGTCCGTCCCGTCCATACCGTCGAAGCCGTCGAAGCCGTCGAAGCCGTCGAAGCCGTTCCTGCGGTCCATGGGTCCTCCCTCACCCCACCGGCTCGATGACGTCGGCCAGGAGCCGGCGCAGCCGGGCCACCCCGCGTGCGGCATGGGACCGGGCCGTGCCCACCGGGCAGCCCAGGGCCTCCGCCACCTGCCGGTCGGGCAGGTCCTGGTAGTAGCGCAGCACCACCGCGGCCCGTTGCCGCGGGGTCAGCTGGGCGAGCGCCGCCTCCAGCCGGGAGCGTTCGGCCACGGTCGCCGACACGTCGCCGGCCGCCACCACCTCGGGCAGCTCCTCCACCGGCCGTTCGCCCCACCAGCGGCGGCGCGCCGACCGGGCCGCGGCCCGCGCCAGCACCTTGCGCACATACGCCTCCGGCGCCTCGTCGGCGACCTTCGGCCAGACGAACCACAACGCGACCAAGGACTCCTGCAACAGGTCCTCGGCGCGGTACCGGTCCCCTCCGGTGAGCAGACGGGCGAGATGGAACAACACCGACCAGCGGGCCGCCACGAACGCGTCGTACTCACCGGCCCTGGTCTGCTCCATCCCCACGGTCCCCGTTCTCGCCGGCTGTTCACACCAGGAGAAAGGCCCTGGACCCCCGCCCGCGCTGCACCCGGCGAGCGTGATCCGCGTCACGCACAGCCGGTGCACAGGCTCCGGGGAGTCTCTCGCACCGCCGTCCGGGCCGGTTCAGGCGACCCGCAGGAGCAGGACCGCCCGCGCCGGCACGGTGATCTCCGCCCCCGCCGGGTGGACCGTGTCCGGCGCCCCGGCCTGTTCCTCCCGCGAGGTGTCCACGACGACCTCGTACCGCTCGGCCCACGGCGGCCCGGGCAGTACGAAGCCCGTCGGCCGGTCCCCGGCGTGCAGCACCGCGAGGAAGCTGTCGTCCACCACCGGCGCGCCCCGCTCGTCCCGGCCGGGTATGTCCCGCCCGGAGAGGTACATGCCGAGCGTGGCCGCGGGGGCGTACCAGTCGCCCTCGGTCATCTCCGCGCCCCGCGCGGTGAACCAGGCCAGATCGCGAAGCCCGTCCGCGGTCTGGGCCCGGCCGGAGAAGAAGGCGCGCCGGCGCAGCACCGGGTGGCGGTGGCGCAGCGCGATCAGCCGGGACGTCAGGTCGTACAGCGCCCGCCAGCCGGGGTCCTCCAGCAGCGACCAGTCCAGCCAGCTGATCTCGTTGTCCTGGCAGTAGGCGTTGTTGTTGCCGCGCTGGGTGCGGCCCAGCTCGTCACCGGCCACCAGCATGGGCACGCCGGTGGACAGCAGCAGGGTGGTGAGGAGGTTGCGCAGCTGCCGGCGCCGCAGCGCCTCCACCCGCTCGTCGTCCGTCCCGCCCTCGGTCCCGCAGTTCCAGGAGCGGTTGTCGTCGGTGCCGTCCCGGTTGTTCTCCCCGTTGGCCTCGTTGTGCTTGGTCCCGTACGACACCAGGTCGCGCAGGGTGAAGCCGTCGTGCGCGGTGACGAAGTTGACCGAGGCGTACGGGCGCCGGCCGCCCCAGGCGTACAGGTCGCTGGAGCCGGAGAGGCGGTAGCCCATCTCGCGGACGTCCGGCAGGGCGTGCCGCCAGAAGTCCCGGACGGTGTTGCGGTAGCGGTCGTTCCACTCGGTCCACAGGGGCGGGAAGGCGCCCACCTGGTAGCCGCCGGAGCCGATGTCCCACGGCTCGGCGATCAGCTTCACCCGGCGCAGCACCGGGTCCTGGGCGATGACCGCCAGAAACGGCGAGAGCATGTCGACGTCGTGCATCGAGCGGGCCAGCGCCGCCGCGAGGTCGAAACGGAAGCCGTCCACGCCCATCTCGGTCACCCAGTAGCGCAGCGAGTCGGTGATCAGGCGCAGCACCTGCGGCTGGACGACGTGCAGGGTGTTGCCGCAGCCGGTGTAGTCGGCGTACCGGCGGGCGTCGTCCTGGAGCCGGTAGTAGCCCCGGTTGTCGATGCCCTTCAACGACAGCGTCGGCCCCAGCTCGCCCGCCTCCGCCGTGTGGTTGTAGACCACGTCGAGGATGACCTCGATGCCGGCCGCGTGCAGCGCGCGCACCATCCGCTTGAACTCGCCGACCTGCGCTCCCGTCGTACCGGAGGCCGCGTAGGCCGCGTGCGGGGCGAAGTAGCCGATCGAGTTGTAGCCCCAGTAGTTCCGCAGGCCCCGGCGCAGCAGGTGGTCCTCGTGCGCGAACTGGTGGACGGGGAGCAGCTCGACGGCCGTCACACCGAGGCGCACCAGGTGCTCGACCGCGGCCGGGTGCGCCAGCCCGGCGTACGTGCCGCGCAGTTCCTCGGGGATGTCCGGGTGCAGCCGGGTGAAACCGCGCACGTGCAGTTCGTAGATGACCGAGTCCGCCCACGGTGTCTTCGGGCGGTGGTCGTCGGACCAGTCGTCGTCGTCGTGGACCACGACGCCCTTCGGGACGTACGGCGCCGAGTCCCGCTCGTCGCGCACGGTGTCCGCGACATGCTGCTCCGGCCAGTCCCGGACGTGCCCGTACACCTGCGGCGGCAGGCCGAACTCGCCGTCCACCGCCCGCGCGTAGGGGTCCAGCAGCAGTTTCGCCGGGTTCCAGCGGGCGCCGGTCCACGGGTCCCAGCGGCCGTCCACCCGGTAGCCGTACCGCTGTCCGGGCAGCACGCCGGGCACGAAGCCGTGCCATATCTCGTGCGTCAGCTCGGTCAGCGGGATCCGTGTCTCCCGGCCGCCCTCGTCGAACAGGCACAACCGCACCGCCTCGGCCCCGGCCGCCCAAAGGGCGAAGTTGGTGCCGGCGACCCCGTCCGGACCGGCCCGGAAACGGGCCCCCAGCGGGGTCGGCGCACCCGGCCACGCGGCCGGGACGGGCGGTACGGCACGCCGGGCGCCCCTCACCGCCGCCGTCTGCCCGCTCCCGGCCGGCTCCCCGGCCGGTGCCCGCTGCTCGGCTGCGCTCGTCACAGTCGGCCCCTCTTCCCAGTGGCTCCGGCCGGGCTGGGGGCGCCCCCCTTTCCCCGGGGAGGCACCCCCACGTGTCGTCCTTCCCTCTGTTCTGCCCAGTGCGTGGCTCGCACTCACGTTTCCCCGGGGCGCCCCCGTCGTTGGGAGTCGTGTGAGGCACGTACAACGACGCGCACGGCGCGTGGGGGCCGCGCTGGCCGCCGTACTGACATGGGCGGGGCTGCTGTCGGGCTGCTCCTCGGACGGCTCCGGGCCGCTGGGCATGGGCGGGGGCCCGGGCAGACCCCCCGCCGCCGAGGAGGTCATCAAGGTCACTCCCGGCGACGGCGGCAAGGCCGTGCGCCCCGGCGAGCGGCTGCGGGTGCGGGTACCCGGCGGGCGCCTGGAGAAGGTGACGGTGGTCAGGGAACAGGACGCGCAGAGCTCGCCGGTCCCGGGGCGCGTCAGCGACGACGGGCTGACCTGGCGGCCCGACGAGGACCGGCTGGCGCTCGCCGCCCGGTACACCGTGGACGCGGTCGCGCTGGACTCCCACGGCCACCGCACCGCCCGGCACACCACGTTCACCACCTACGTCCCCGACGAGCGGTTCATCGCCTACGTCACCCCCGAGAACCGCGCCACCGTGGGCACCGGCATGATCGTCTCCCTCTCCTTCAGCCGGGACATCGCCGACCGGGCCGCCGTCGAACGCGCCGTCCGCGTCAGCGCCCGGCCCCCGGCCGAGATCCGGCCGCACTGGTTCGGCAAGAACCGCCTGGACTTCCGTCCCGAGCGCTACTGGAAACCCGGCACCGAGGTCACCGTCGACCTGAACCTGCGGGACGTGCAGGGCGCGCCCGGTGTCTACGGGCTCCAGGACCGCACGTTCGCGTTCACCGTCGGCCGCAGCCAGGTCTCCCTGGTCGACGCCGCGAAGCACACCATGGACGTACGGCGCGACGGACAGCTGCTGGCCACCGTCCCCATCACCGCGGGCGCCCCGAAACACCCGACGTACAACGGGAAGATGGTGGTGATGGACATGCTGGAGGTGACCCGCATGAACAGCCGCACGGTCGGCTTCGGCGGTGAGTACGACATCCCGGACGTCCCGCACGCCATGAAGCTCACCGACTCCGGCACCTTCCTGCACGGCAACTACTGGGCCACGGACGCCCCGGGAGAGGCCAACGTCAGCCATGGCTGTGTGGGGCTCGTGGACGTCAAGGGCGGCAGCTCGGACACCCCCGCCGGCTGGTTCTTCGACCGCAGTCTCGTCGGGGACGTCATCGAGGTCGTGCACAGCAAGGACAGGACGGTCGCACCCGACAACGGCCTCGGCGGCTGGAACATGGGTTGGAGGGAGTGGAAAGCGGGCAGCGCGGTGAAGTAACCGGGTGAGGGGCGGGGGCGCGGTGGGGTGCCGGGTGCGAGTTGCGACGGAACGGTGACATCTGCCTGACACCCCGCTCAAATCCGGGCGGTTAATATGCGCGCACCGATGTGGTGGGGAGCGGGCCTGAGCAGGTCCGGCGAGGGGAGAACAAGGTGGACGTGCGGCCTGTGACGGGGGCGGCGGCTCGGGGGCGGCGGGGTCGCGGGGGACTGGCACTCATAGCCGGCGCCCTGGTGCTGTCGCTCGCCGCGTGTGGCGGAGGCGGGGATTCCGGTTCTGGGAACGGAAAGGGCGAGGACCGGGGCAGCGGACGGGGCGCGCAGTCCACGGCCGCCGTCAGCATCGCCCCCGCATCCGGTGCCACCGGCGTCGACACCAGCGGCGCGCTGAAGGTCGGCGTCACCAAGGGCAGACTGACCCGGGTCAGCGTCAAGGACGCCAAGGGCGGCGAGATAGCCGGGGCCATCACCGGGGGCGGCGCCTCCTGGACCCCGTCGACCCATCTGGCCGCGGCCACCAAGTACACCGTGCACGCGGTCGCCAAGGACTCCGAGGGCCGCGAGGCCGCCGAGGACGCCAGCTTCACCACCCTCACGCCGAAGAACACCTTCGTCGGCTACTTCACCCCCGAGGACGGCTCCACCGTCGGCGTCGGCATGCCGTTCTCCATACGCTTCACCCGGGGCATCACCCAGCCCGCCGCGGTCGAGAAGGCCATCCGGATCAGGACCGAGCCGGCCGTCGACGTCGAGGGCCACTGGTTCGGCAACGACCGCCTGGACTTCCGTCCCGAGACGTACTGGAAGACCGGCACCAAGGTCACCGTCGACCTCGACCTGGACGGCGTCGAGGGCCGCGACGGCGTCTACGGCAAGCAGCGCAAGACCGTGAAGTTCACCATCGGCCGCAACCAGGTCTCCGTCGTGGACGCCAAGAAGCACACGATGCGGGTCACCCAGGACGGCAGGACCGTCAAGACACTCCCCGTCACGACCGGCAAGGCCGGGTACGAGACCTGGAACGGTCAGATGGTCATGAGCGAGAAGCTCTCCGTGACCCGGATGAACGGCGAGACCGTCGGCTACGGCGGCGAGTACGACATCAAGGACGTCCCGCACGCCATCCGCCTCACCACCTCCGGCACCTTCATCCACGGCAACTACTGGGGCGGCGGCGCCTTCGGCCACTACAACGCCAGCCACGGCTGCGTGGGCCTGCGCGACGTGCGCGGCGGCTCCGACGGCTCCGCCCCGGCGGCCTGGTTCTTCCGCCACTCGATCATCGGTGACGTGGTGGTCGTGAAGCACTCCCACGACCGCACGGTGGACCCGGCCAACGGCCTGAACGGCTGGAACATGTCCTGGGCCGACTGGAAGAAGTGACCCCACCCGCCCCACCGGCCCGGCGCTGTGACCTACGGCACCGGGCCGTCCGGCGTTAGTGGCCGTTAACCTGCCTGCATGACCGTCTCTCTCGAAGTCGCCGAAGGCGTCGGCACGCTGCGTCTGGACCGGCCGCCGATGAACGCGCTGGACATCGCCACCCAGGACCGGCTGAAGGAACTCGCCGAGGAGGCCACGCGCCGCGACGACGTGCGCGCCGTGGTGATCTACGGCGGCGAGCGGGTGTTCGCGGCGGGCGCGGACATCAAGGAGATGCAGAACATGGACCACGCGGGGATGGTCCTGCGGGCCCGCGCCCTCCAGGACTCCTTCACCGCCGTGGCCCGCATCCCCAAGCCCGTCGTCGCCGCCGTCACCGGCTACGCGCTCGGCGGCGGCTGCGAACTGGCGCTGTGCGCCGACTACCGCATCGCCGCCGACAACGCCAAGCTCGGCCAGCCCGAGATCCTGCTCGGCCTGATCCCGGGCGCGGGCGGCACCCAGCGGCTGGCCCGGCTGGTCGGCCCCTCCCGGGCCAAGGACCTGATCTTCACGGGCCGTCAGGTGCGGGCCGAGGAGGCCCTCGCGATCGGCCTGGTGGACCGGGTCGTGCCGGCCGCCGAGGTGTACGAGCAGGCGCACGCCTGGGCCGCCGGGCTCGCCAAGGGGCCGGCGATCGCGCTGCGCGCGGCCAAGGAGTCCGTCGACACCGGTCTGGAGACCGACATCGACACCGGGCTCACCGTGGAACGGAACTGGTTCGCGGGGCTGTTCGCGACCGAGGACCGCGAGCGTGGCATGCGCAGCTTCGTGGAGGAGGGGCCGGGCAAGGCCAAGTTCCGCTAGGCGTCGGCAGCCCGAGGTTGCCGGTTAACTCCCGTGGGGGGTGGCGTAGTTGACGGGCCGTCCAGTTGGGGTCCCTCGATGGGGCGGTTTATGGGAGCCTTAAGGCAACCTTAAGTCTGTCGCGTCGAGGGAGCCCGACGATTGCCCGGTTGTGAGCCGTCGCCGCAGGTCGGACAGGTTGTGCCGGACGCTGCCGTGCCGAAGGCATATGCCGGTCGCACAGGGTGGAACAGGGGCGTGCGGGGGGCGTATTCCTCCGGAACGGCCCCCGAGGACACACCGGACGGCCATCATGGGGGCATGGCGGGGCTGGAGGGCATCGAGCAGCCGCGGGGACAAGGCCGCACAGCCGCGGCACGCTGGTCGCCCGCGGTCGAGGACGAACAGGCGCTCAAGGCGCTCGAACTGTTCGGAAACCCCGCGGAGGCGGAAGTGCCGCTGCCGTCCCGCCCCGAATCCGCGGCCACCGCCCGCCGCCTCGCCCAGGTCGTCGTCCTGCGCACCTGGCGGCTCACCCCGAAGCTGGCCGAGGACGCCGTCCTGCTCGTCTCCGAACTCGTCGGCAACGCCGTACGGCACACGGGCGCCCGCGTCTTCGGCCTGCGGATGCGCCGCCGCCCCGGCTGGGTCCGGGTGGAGGTCCGCGATCCCTCGCGCGGGCTGCCCTGTCTGATGCCGGTCCAGGAGCTGGACGTCAGCGGACGCGGCCTGTTCCTCGTGGACAAACTCTCCGACCGCTGGGGCGTCGACCTGCTGCCGCGCGGCAAGACGACCTGGTTCGAGATGCGGGTCGCCGACCGCTGACACCGCTCCCGGCGCCGCGACCCGAAATCGCCCCCCGATCGGGCTAATCGGCCGTTTTCCCGGCCATCACGCCTTAAATGGTGCGAGTGACCTCCACCAACCGACGCGGAGTGCTGCGCGCGAGCGCGGGGCTCGTCGCCGGCGGCGCGTTCGCCGCCGGTTGCGGCACCGGCCGGGCCGCCCCGCCCGCCGCCCCGGCCTCCGGCTCCCCGACGACCGCCGCCCCCGCCGCGCGCCCCGCGGCGGCCCCCGCCCCCCGCGCCTACCCCGGCCTGCCCGCCCAGATCACCCACGGCCCGCGCACCCGCCCCCAGGTGGCCCTCACCTTCCACGGCCAGGGCGACCCCGCCCTCGCCCGCTCCCTGTTCACCGAGGCCGAACAGCGCGGCGCCCGGCTCACCGTGCTCGCCGTCGGCACCTGGCTGGACGGGCACCCGGACCTCGCCCGCCGCATCCTCGACGGGGGCCACGACCTCGGCAACCACACCCAGCGGCACGTCTCCGTCAACGCGATGTCCGAGGCCGACGCCCGCCGGGAGATCACCGACTGCGCCGAACGGCTACGGCGGCTCACCGGCTCCATCGGCACCTGGTTCCGCCCCTCCCGCGCCCCCACCGCCACCCCGCTCGTCACCCGGCTGGCCCACGCCGCGGGCTACCCGCACGTGCTGTCGTACGACGTCGACTCGCTCGACTACACCCGCCCGGGCGCCGCCGCCGTCACCCGCACGGTCCTCGACACCGTGCGCAACGGCTCGGTGGTGAGCCTGCACCTCGGATATCCGGACACGGTCGCCGCCCTCCCCGACCTCCTGACCGAACTCGGCCGTCGCGGACTGCGCGCGGTCACCACCACGGAGCTGCTGAGCTGATGCGAACCACGAAAGCCGCCCGCCTGCTGGCCGCCGGTGCCGCCGTCACCGCCCTGACCCTGCTGTCCGCGTGCGACGGCGGGAGCGGGTCCCACGCGGCCCCCGCCAGCAAGGCCCCGGTCCAGCCGGAGGTGCGCAGACAGCCCCGGGTGCACGTGCTGCCCGGGATGCCGCCGGTGGAGGACCCGGCCGACATCTACGCCGCCGACCGGCCCGGCCGGCTCTCGCCCGTGGTCCGGGGCTTCCCCTCCCGCGTGTACGTCCCCAACACCAACTCCGACACGGTCACCGTCATCGACCCCGCGACCTACCGGGTCATCCGCACCATCCCGGTCGGCCGCCAGCCCCAGCACGTCGTACCGTCCTGGGACCTGAAGACCCTCTGGGTCAACAACGACCTCGGCAACAGCCTCACTCCCATCGACCCCAGGACCGGCAAGGCCGGCGAACCGGTCGACGTGCACGACCCGTACAACCTGTACTTCACGCCCGACGGTAAGTACGCCGTGGTCATGGCCTCCATGGACCGCCGGCTGGTCTTCCGCGACGCGCACACCATGAAGGTCGTCAAGTCCGTCCCGGTCAGCTGCCACGGCGTCAACCACGCCGACTTCTCCACCGACGGCCGCTACTTCATCGTCTCCTGCGAGTTCAGCGGTGAGGTGCTGAAGGTCGACACCGCCCGGATGAAGGTCGTGGCCCAGGAGAAACTGCCGTTCCAGGGCGCCATGCCGCAGGACGTGAAGATCTCCCCGGACGGCAAGCTGTTCTACATCGCCGACATGATGGCCAACGGCCTGTGGATCCTCGACGGCGACAAGTTCACCCGGCCCCGTTTCCTCGCCACCGGCAAGGGCGCCCACGGCCTCTACATCAGCCGGGACTCGCGGGAGATGTACATCTCCAACCGCGGCGAGGGCACCATCTCGGTCTTCGACTTCACCCGCGACCGCCTGACCAGGAAATGGGACCTGCCCGGCGGCGGCAGCCCCGACATGGGCGGCGTCTCCGCCGACGGCAAGGTCCTGTGGCTGTCCGGCCGCTACAACGCCGAGGTCTACGCCATCGACACCCGCACCGGCACCCAACTGGCCCGCATCAAGGTCGGCAGCGGCCCCCACGGCCTCGCCGTCTACCCCCAGCCGGGCCGCTACTCCCTCGGCCACACCGGCATCTTCCGCTGACGCCCGCTCAGCCCTCCGGGGCGAGCAGCAGCGCCTCCGCGCCCACCGGGCGGTAACCGGCCGCCAGGAACGCCCGCAGGCTGCGGGCGTTCCCCGGGGTCACCTGCGCCCACAGCGGCTCCGTGACCAGGTGCCGGGCGGCGGTCACCAGCAGCCGGCCCAGCCCCCGGTGGTGTACGTCCCCGGCCACCTCGACCGACACCTCGAGGCGTCCGGCGACCCCGCGCCCCATGACGAGCACCCCGCCCTCGGCGGTCCAGGCGCGCACCGCGTCCCGGCGCCCCCGGGCGTACCGGATCCGGGGATGGCCGGCGTCCCGGATCTCCCGCAGCGCGAGCGGCGGTCCGCCCGGCAGCGGGGAGCCCACCAGCAGCGCGTCGACCGTCTCGGCCCGCCGCCCCGTCCGGTCCATGAGGGCGGCCAGGAAGCGGGGGTGCATCGGCGCCGCCAGGGGATCGCAGTCCAGGGCGCCCAGTGTCCGCGCCACCCAGGCCGGGTCCTCGTCCGTGAAGACGACCGCGTGCGCGGTGAAGGACAGCACCCCCGCGTCCCGCGGTGACGCCTGCGGCAGGATCGTCGTACCGCCGTCGGGCGGCGGGAAGACACCGGCCGCCGCCGCACCGAGAACGTCCTGCAAGGTCTTCAAGGCCACCCCTTCGGTCTCCACCCACCCTACGACCGGACGCGCGAACGCCGTCGGCGGCGACGGCGCCAGGGTGGTCGCCGCACCCCGCGTTCCCGCGGGCCGTTAATCTGACCAGCGACAGAACGCCGGTACGGCATGTGACACACGAGCAAAAAGGGGCGGATCGGTGGCGGACATCGAGGAAGCACGCAAGCAGTTCCAGCGGATCGACGCGGACGGTGACGGATTCATCACCGCGGCGGAGTTCAAGTCCGCCCTGGCCCAGCAGGGTGACTGGAACGTCACCGAGACGGTGGCGGAGGCCATCATCCGCACCCGTGACGTCAACGGCGACAAGGTGCTGTCGTTCGACGAGTTCTGGGCCTACCTGAGCAAGTGACGCCGGCAGGGGGTGTCCGTCCCACGGGGACCGGGCGCCCCCGCGCCGTCCACGGGCCCGCTGCGCCGCCGCAGGTCCGTGGCGTTCACCCGGTCGCCGCGGCGGTGGAATAGCCCGCCGCCCCGCACGGTTGTCGACCCACACGACGCATGCACATGCATCGACAACCCCGGAAGGGCCTGTCATGAAGATCGGCATCATCGGCGCGGGCAACATCGGCGGCAACCTCACCCGGCGGCTCACCGCCCTGGGCCACGACGTCTCCGTGGCCAACTCCCGCGGCCCCGAGACACTCAAGGACCTGGCGCAGGAGACCGGCGCGACCCCGGTCCGGGCCGAGGAGGCCGCCAGGGACGCCCAGGTCGTCGTCGTCACCGTCCCCCTGAAGGCGGTCCCGGACCTGCCCGCCGGGCTGCTGGACGGCGCGGCCGAGGGCGTCGCGGTCATCGACACCGGCAACTACTACCCGCAGCAGCGCGACGGCCGGATCGCCGCCATCGAGGACGAGGGCCTGACCGAGAGCCGCTGGACCGAGCGGCACCTCGGCCACCCGGTGATCAAGGCTTTCAACGGCACCTACGCGCAGGACATCCTCGACCGCGGCCGTCCCGCCGGCGACCCCGAGCGCATGGCCCTCCCGGTCGCGGGCGACGACGAGGATGCCAAGCGGACCGTGCGCGACCTGATCGGGGAGCTGGGCTTCGACACGGTCGACGCGGGCGGCATCGACGACTCCTGGCGCCAGCAGCCCGGCACCCCGGTCTACGCCCTGCGCGCCGGCACCGAGGCCGTGCGCAAGGCCCTGGCCGAGGCGCCCCCGGAGCGCCCGGCGGACTTCCGGGGCTGACGCCTGGGCACGGCTCCTACGGCGTGGCCCACGCGCGCAGGTCGTCCTGCCGCGCGAACCGGGCCACGTCCTTGTCGTGCGGCTCGCTGGTGTACTGGTGGAACAGCCAGTCGGCCTTGATGCGGGGCTTGCCGGCCGTGACGTAGTCGGCGATCCAGAGCCCGTCGCCCGCGTACGAGGTGGTGTCGACGGTCAGCCAGAAGTGGCGGTTGCAGTAGAGGACGACCCGGTTGTCCGGCCGCAGTTCCTTGAGCCTGCGCAGGAAGCGGTCCTTCTCCGCGTTGCTCGCGTGCGTGCCGTCGCCGGTGGTCTCCCAGTCGACGGCGAGGATGTCACCCGGCCGGTCGGGAGCGTGCCGGAGAAAATAATCGGCCTGGGCGGTGAGGTCGCCGGGCCACAGGAAGTGGTAGAAGCCGACGACCAGTCCGGCGTCACGGGCCCGCTTCGTCTGCGCGGCGAGCCGGGGACTGGCGTAGGAACGGCCCTCCGTCGCCTTGACGAAGACGAAGGAGAGGCCGTCCGTGGCATAGGAGGAGGACTGATAGGCGCTGACGTCGATGCCATGGAGCATGGGGGAGTTGTGCCCCCTGCGGCCGTGGCCGGAACCTCAGCCCCGGGTCGTCACCGAACTCAGTACGGCCGGTGACTTCGCCGACCAGTCCGAGGTGATCAGACTCGCGTGGTGCTGGGCCAGCAGCGCGAGCCGGGCGGTGACTTCGGCGTCCGTCGGGTTGGTGGCGGAGATGGCGGGGGAGACGTTGTGGGCGTCCGTCGTGATCAGGATGTAGTGGTTCGCGGAGTAGAACGAGGTGTCGTAGCCGTTGTTGACGTAGGTGGCCGCGTCACCGTCGAAGAACACGAACCAGGGCCGGATCGAGGCGTCGTAGCGGCTGGTGCGCGGGTCGCCGCCGGCGGCGCCGAGCACCGCGGGGAAGGCCTGGGCCGCGGAGATGTTCCCGGCCGCGGACAGGTCGCGCAGGTGGTCGCCGTACTCCTCGTCCGTCCAGTAGGTGTCGAACGGGTTGGACTGCTCCACCGTGCCCGGGATCAGTTCGAAGAGGAACTTGCCCCGGAGGGCGTCACGGGCGGGCCAGGCGTCGGCCTTCGCTGCGGCGTCCAGCGTGCCGTACGTCCCGCCCAGCAGGGCGGCCGGCTTGTACACGCTGCTGCCGAGCTTCTGCGCGACGAGCGTGTCGAACTCGTCGGGTCCGAGGCCCGATCTGTCGTTGAAACCGACCTTCATCTCGACCTTGACGACGATCGGCGGGTGGTCGGGGTGCAGCTGGTTCCAGGCGGCCATGTTGTCCAGGCAGCTGCCGAGGTCCTGGTTGCGGCTCTTGCTGTACAGCTCGGCCGGGGTCTTCGCGGCCTCGCAGTTGTTGTCGTCGCCCAGCGGGTTGCTGTGGCTGACCCGCCAGCGGTGGCTGACGGTGTCCGCGTACACGTCCAGCTCCAGCAGCGAGGCGCCCGAGTCCAACGCCTGTGCGAAGTAGGTGTACTTGGCCTTGTCGTACGCGTTGTGCGTGCCGACGGCCGTCGTCGCGGAGAACTTGGGCGACGCCGCGTGCGCGTTGCCCGGCGCCATCACCAGCAGAGCGGCGGCTCCCAGCAGCGCCGCCGCCCGTCTCAGTCTGAGCATGTGTCAATTCCCCTTCGCAGTCGCCGAGTTCGGCGGCAGCGTAGGGGCATGCGGTTACTTAGGGGTAGCCCTTGGGGGAACAGCGGTCAGCACTCGATCGGCAGGCTCGAGCGGTCCCGGCTCACCTACTGGGGTTCACGGGCATAGGCGACCCCGGCGACACTCCGGGGACGTTCCGCCGCACAGGCAGGGAAAGGCCCTGACGGCGCCGAAAGACACCGACGCGCCGGTCAGGGCCGCCCGGTCAGCACTCGATGATGTTCACCGCGAGTCCGCCCCGGGCCGTCTCCTTGTACTTGACGCTCATGTCCGCGCCGGTTTCCTTCATGGTCTTGATGACCTTGTCCAGGGACACCTTGTGGGAGCCGTCGCCGCGCATCGCCATCTTCGCGGCCGTGACCGCCTTCACCGCGGCCATGCCGTTGCGCTCGATGCACGGGATCTGCACCAGGCCGCCGACCGGGTCGCAGGTCAGGCCCAGGTTGTGCTCCATGCCGATCTCGGCCGCGTTCTCGACCTGCTCGGGGGAGCCGCCGAGCACCTCGGCGAGGGCGCCGGCCGCCATGGAGCAGGCGGAGCCGACCTCGCCCTGGCAGCCGACCTCGGCGCCGGAGATGGAGGCGTTCTCCTTGAAGAGCATGCCGATCGCGCCGGCCGCCAGCAGGAACCGTACGACTCCGTCCTCGTCGGCGCCGGGGACGAAGTTGATGTAGTAGTGCAGGACCGCGGGGATGATGCCGGCCGCGCCGTTGGTCGGGGCGGTGACGACCCGGCCGCCGGCGGCGTTCTCCTCGTTCACGGCCATCGCGTAGAGCGTGATCCACTCCATGGCGTGCGCCAGCGGGTCGCCCTCGGCGCGCAGCTGGCGGGCCGAGACGGCCGCGCGGCGGCGGACCTTGAGACCGCCGGGCAGGATGCCCTCGCGGGACATGCCGCGCTGCACGCACTCGCGCATCACCCGCCAGATCTCCAGCAGGCCCTCGCGGATCTCCTCCTCGGTGCGCCAGGCCCGCTCGTTCTCCAGCATCAGCGAGGAGATGGACAGGCCCGTCTCGCTCGTGCGGCGCAGCAGCTCGTCGCCGGTGCGGAAGGGGTACTTCAGGACGGTGTCGTCCAGCTTGATGCGGTCCGCGCCCACCGCGTCCTCGTCGACCACGAAGCCGCCGCCGACCGAGTAGTACGTCTTGGAGAGCACCTCGGCGCCGTCGGCGTCGTACGCCAGGACGGTCATGCCGTTGGCGTGGTAGGGCAGCGCCTTGCGGCGGTGCAGGACCAGGTCGTCGTCGAAGGAGAACGGGATCTCGTGCTCGCCGAGGATGTTCAGCCGTCCCGCCCGCTTGATCGTCTCGACCTGCTCGTCGGCCGTCTCGACGTCCACCGTGCGCGGTGAGGCGCCCTCCAGGCCGAGCAGCACCGCCTTCGGGGTGCCGTGGCCGTGCCCGGTCGCGCCGAGCGAGCCGTACAGCTCGCAGCGCAGGGCCGCGACGGAGCCGAGCAGCTCCTCGTTGCGCAGCCGGCGGGCGAACAGGCCGGCCGCGCGCATCGGGCCGACCGTGTGGGAGCTGGACGGGCCGATGCCGATCGAGAACAGGTCGAAGACCGAGATGGCCACGGGTGACTCCTCAATGCGGGGGGTGGTGCAAAAGGCGGTACAGGGTGCGGGCACCGCGCACCTCCGGTTCCTCCAGTGTGCGCGGTGCCCGGCGAAAGGTGACTTACTTGTTCAGCCCCGGGTACAGCGGGTGCTTGTCGGCCAGGGCCTTCACCCGGACCTTGAGCGCCTCGGCGTCGTAGGACGCCTTCAGCGTCTCGGCGATCACGTCCGCGACCTCGGCGAAGTCCTCGGCCGTGAAGCCGCGGGTGGCGAGGGCGGGCGTACCGATCCGCAGGCCGGAGGTGACCATCGGCGGGCGCGGGTCGTCCGGGACGGCGTTGCGGTTGACCGTGATGCCGACCTCGTGGAGCCGGTCCTCGGCCTGCTGCCCGTCCAGCTCCGAGGCACGCAGGTCCACCAGGATCAGGTGCACGTCGGTGCCGCCGGACAGGACGTTCACGCCGGCCTCGCGGGCGTCCGCCGCCGTCAGCCGCTCGGCGAGGATGCGCGCGCCCTCCACCGTACGGCGCTGGCGCTCGGCGAACTCCTCCGAGGCGGCGACCTTGAAGGAGACCGCCTTCGCCGCGATCACGTGCTCCAGGGGGCCGCCCTGGAAGCCCGGGAAGACGGAGGAGTTCAGCTTCTTCGCGAAGTCCTTCTTCGCGAGGATGATGCCGCCGCGCGGGCCGCCGAGGGTCTTGTGGGTCGTGGAGGTGACCACGTCCGCGTACGGCACCGGGTTCGGGTGGAGACCGGCGGCGACCAGGCCCGCGAAGTGCGCCATGTCGACCCAGAGGTACGCCTCGACCTCGTCGGCGATCCGGCGGAACTCGGCGAAGTCCAGCTGACGCGGGTACGCCGACCAGCCGGCGATGATCACCTTCGGGCGGTGCTCCTTGGCCAGCCGCTCGACCTCGGCCATGTCGACCAGGCCGGTCTCCGCGTCCACGTGGTACGCGACCACGTCGAACTGCTTGCCGGAGAAGTTCAGCCGCATCCCGTGGGTCAGGTGGCCGCCGTGTGCCAGGTCCAGGCCGAGGATGGTGTCCCCGGGCCGGGCCAGGGCGAACAGGGCCGCCTGGTTCGCGGAGGCACCGGAGTGGGGCTGCACGTTGGCGTACTCGGCGCCGAACAGCTCCTTGACCCGGTCGATGGCGATCTGCTCGGCGACGTCGACGTGCTCGCAGCCGCCGTAGTAGCGGCGGCCCGGGTAGCCCTCGGCGTACTTGTTGGTGAGGACCGAGCCCTGGGCCTCCATCACCGCGAGCGGCGCGAAGTTCTCGGACGCGATCATCTCCAGCGTGGACTGCTGGCGGTTCAGCTCCGCGTCGACCGCGGCGGCGATCTCCGGGTCCAGCTCGTGGAGGGACGTGTTCAGGACAGTCATGGGGCTACGACTCCTCAGCCGGCGGTGTGGGCGGCGTACTCGTCGGCGGAGAGCAGGTCGGCCGGCTCCTCGGTGACCCGTACCTTGAACAGCCAGCCGCCCTCGAAGGGCGCGGAGTTCACCAGCGAGGGGTCGTTGACGACATCCTCGTTGATCTCGGTGATCTCACCGCTGACCGGCGAGTACAGGTCGGAGACCGACTTCGTCGACTCCAGCTCACCGCAGGTCTCGCCCGCCTCGACGGTGGAGCCGACCTCGGGGAGCTGGGCGTAGACCACATCGCCGAGCGCGTTGGCCGCGAACTCGGTGATGCCGACCGTCGCGACGCCGTCCTCGGCGGTCGACAGCCACTCGTGCTCCTTGCTGTAGCGCAGCTGCTGGGGGTTGCTCATGGCCTGGATTCTCCTGTACGCGCGGGAGTGCTGATGAAGGGGGGACGGTAGGACCTGCTGGTGAGCAGGGGAAATGTGCGCAGGGTCACGTCCGGCGACGCGGGGCGGGGCGCCGGGAGCGCCGCAGCGCCCAGTGTCTACTTCTGGCGCTTGTAGAACGGCAGCGCCACGACCTCGTACGGCTCGTGGGTGCCCCGGATGTCCACGCCGACGCCCTCGGTGCCCGGCGCCGCGTACGCCGCGTCGACGTACGCCATGGCGATCGGCTTGCCCAGGGTGGGGGAGGGGGCACCGGAGGTGACCTCGCCGATCACCTGGCCCCCGGCGACGACGGAGAACCCGGCGCGCGGCACCCGGCGGCCCTCGGCGACCAGGCCGACGAGCACCCGGGGCGCGCTCGCCTCGGCCCGGGAGGCGGCCCCGGCGAGCGCCTCACGCCCGACGAAGTCCCCCTCCTTCTCGAACTTGACGACCCGGCCGAGCCCGGCGTCGAAGGGGGTGAGCGCGGTGGTCAGCTCGTGCCCGTACAGCGGCATGCCCGCCTCCAGGCGCAGGGTGTCCCGGCAGGACAGGCCGCACGGCACCAGGCCGACGCCCTCGCCGGCCTCGGTCAGCGCCTGCCACAGCCGCACGGCGTGCTCCGGCCGCACGAACAGCTCGAAGCCGTCCTCGCCGGTGTAGCCGGTGCGGGCGATCAGCGCCGGGACGCCGGCGACGGTGCCGGGCAGACCGGCGTAGTACTTCAGCCCGTCCAGGTCGGCGTCGGTGAGCGACTTCAGGATGCCGGGGGACTCCGGGCCCTGCACGGCGAGCAGCGCGTAGGCGTCCCGGTCGTCGCGGACCTCGGCGTCGAAGCCGGCGGCCCGCTCGGCCAGCGCGTCCAGCACCACCTGGGCGTTGGAGGCGTTGGCCACGACCATGTACTCGGTCTCGGCCAGCCGGTAGACGATGAGGTCGTCCAGGATGCCGCCGTCGGCCCGGCAGATCATGGTGTAACGGGCGCGGCCGACGCCGACGGAGGCGATGTTGCCGACCAGGGCGAAGTTCAGGAGGGCGGCCGCCCCGGCGCCGCTCACGGTGATCTCGCCCATGTGGGAGAGGTCGAACAGGCCGGCCCGGGTGCGCACCGCGAGGTGCTCGTCGCGCTCGGAGCCGTAGCGCAGGGGCATGTCCCAGCCGGCGAAGTCGGTCATGGTCGCGCCGAGCGCGCGATGCACGGCATCCAGCGCGGTGTGGCGGAGTTCGGTGCTGCTCATCGGTCGGTCGTCTCCCAGGGCATACGGACGGGGCGAGGAACGTTCCTCCCCATCTGTCATCGGAACCTGAGAGGTTCGCCGTGACCGCCACGGGGACGATCACGGTTTGCACCTTGGGTGGGACCACTGGACACAGCGGCCCGCTTTTCAGATGTGCCTCGCCCGCGCGGTAACGGGGCCTGAGAGATTCAAGGGAGGGACTTGCTCCTTCGGCGCCCCAGACGGTCCAACGGGACCTGGGGACTCTCCCGCGCGGATTCAAGCGGCCGGTATGCAGTTGGCGGGCACATCATTGCACGCGAGCCCGGCTTCTGTAACCGACCTGTGGCACGACCCGCACCGAACCACCGGCCAGTGGGCATTACCTTCCCTTTAACTTCAAGGGGCAGGACATGACCGAGCCCACAGGGGAGGACGACCACGGTGAACAGGACCACGGCGTACGTCACCGCCGCCACCACCGGCCTCGCGGTGCCGGAGCAGCGCTCCGCGCCCGCCACCGCCCGCGAACGTCACCCCGCGCGCCCGGTCCCGGTCGTCCGTGACCTGCGCGACCGCGCCGGCCGCAGCCCGCGCGCCCTCGTCTTCGGGCCGCGGGACGTGGTGGTGATCACCGGCCTGCCCGGCAGCGGCAAGTCCACGCTGATGCGGCGCGCGGTCGCCGGCCACCGCATCGACTCCCAGGACGCCCGCGACCGCTTCGCGGCCCGCCTGCCCCGCTTCCTGCCGTACGCGCTCTACCGCCCCCTGGTCCGCCTCGCGCACTACGCCGGACTGCGCCGCGCGCTGCGCACCGGCGGCGGCGTCGTCGTCCACGACTGCGGCACCCAGCCCTGGGTGCGCGGCTGGCTCGCCCGCGAGGCCCGCCGCCGTGGCGGCACCCTGCACCTGCTGGTGCTCGACGTCGCCCCCGAGACCGCCCGCGAGGGCCAGCGGGAGCGCGGCCGGGGCGTCTCCCGCTACGCCTTCCGCCGGCACCGCCGTACCGCCGCCCGGCTGCTGCGCGCGGTCGAGCGGGGCGAACCGCCCATGGGCTGCGGCTCGGCGCTGCTGCTGGACCGGGCCGCCGCGGACACCCTGCACCGCGTGGACTTCGCCGCCCCGGACCCCCGCTGACGCGGCGCGCGTGTCCCCGGCGGAGCCGCGATGTCACAGCCACCCGATAGCCTTCGACCTCACAGCAGTGGTTCCCAGCAGGCGGTAGGCAGATGGACTTCCCGGCGGACCTTCCCGCGGACTTCCCGGCACAGACACACCCCCACCCGCACGGCGGTTGGCCCGGCAACGAACTGGAGGAGGTGCTCTCGGCCTCCCTCGGCGTCCCCACGGCGGGCGGCCGGATCATCGAGGTCCTCGGCCGCAGCTTCCTGTGGATCCCGCTGCCGGCCGGCGGCGGTCCGGACAGCGGCCCGCTGGACCTGCCCACCGTCGACATCGAGGGCCAGGTGTACGTGCCGGTCTTCAGCTCCGAGGAGCAGTTCCGGCAGGCGGCCGGCTCCCACATGTCGTACGCCGTCGCCCCCGCCGTGGAGTTCGCCCGTGGCCTGCCGCCGCAGGCGGGCCTGGCCGTGAACCCGGGCGGCGTGATCGGCATCCCGCTGCCGCCCGAGGCCGTGGCCGAACTGTGCCGGGTGGGCCGCACCCCGCTCGACGGGCCCGGCAGCGGCGGCCGGGTCCGCCTCTTCGAGCCCGACTGGCAGGACGACCCGGTCGACTTCCTCTCCGCCGCCTCCGCCGAGTTCGCGGACACCGGCGTGGTGGTCACCGCCCGCCGCTGCCTGGCCGCCGTCGAGACGGCCGAACCGGTGATGTTCGTCGGCGTGGAACTCTCCCAGTGGGAGGGCGACCTGCGCACCGCGCCCCTGGAGGCCCTGGGCCGGGCGCTGGGCAGGGTCCCGGTGAAGTGGCCGGTCAACCTCGTCCTCATGGACGTCACCGACGACCCGGTGGCGAACTGGCTGAAGGCGAACGTCCGCCCCTTCTACCGTTTCGGCCACTAACGGCCGGGGCGCGGAGCCGGGCCGGCACGCGATGGTGCGCCGGGCGCGGCACGCCACCGCGCGCCCGCCCCCGTGTACGGCCACGAGGTCCCGGGCCACCGGGCGCTTAAGCTGTCCCCCAACGCGGGGCACTCCACGAGAAGGGGCGGTAAGACAGGTGAGCGCGAGCCCGAGCGGCAGCGTCGAGCACATGCTGCGCCAGGTCACGCCTGGACGTTACGACTACGACGCCTACGAGGCCCTGCTGCGCGCCCTCGCCGCCCCCTCCTCCGGCCAGATCTGGATGTTCCTGTGGCACGGCCAGGCCGGTTCCCCGGACGCCCAGTACGGCGACATGGAGATCGACGGCATCCACTACGCCCCCTGTGTCACCTCCGCCCAGGAACTCTCGGCCAGCGGCTGGAACCGCTCCTACGAGGTGGTCGACGGCCTCGACGTGGCCCGCACCCTCTACCCCGACCACTACGGCCTGTGGCTCAATCCGCACGCCCCGGGCGGCGGCGTGGGCATCCCCTGGCTCGACCTGCGCCGCATCGCCACCGGCCTGGACCGCCAGCCCGCCGGCCCCCTGAGCCTGTCGGAACCCGGCATCGAGATCCCGCAGTTCTACGCCCTGCTCGCGCAGAACGCGCACCGCACCCCCGCGCTGCGCTCGCTGCGGCGCGCCTGGGTGCAGCCCGCGCTCGGGGCGCCGTACCTCGCCCTCGGCCTGGACGTGTACGACACCTCCCCGGCGGCGGTCGACTCGGTGCGTGCGATGATGCAGCAGTCGGTCGGCGCGGTCCCGGAGGGGCTGCCGGTGTCGACGGTCGTGATGACCGACGGCTACGACCCGGTGGTCATGTGGATGCGGGCCAACGCGCGTCCCTTCTACGACCGCGAGGCGCACGCCGTCGCCCCGCCGCCCCGGCCCCCGCTCCAGATTCCGCCGGCGACCGGCTACGGCTACCCGCCCGCGCACGGCGGCTACTGACCAACGGGCGAGCATGTCAAGAGGTTTGAGCGGGGTCACGGTGTCCGCGTGAGCGGGCCTCTTCTGCGCGCGTAGACATCGCCAGTACGTCCCGTTCCGGGTGAATGTGCCGTTCTGCCCCAACTGACCCGCGTCCGGGAGTCGTTACCCACTGTTCGGATAACGGAATCCCCTGCACTGCATCACGGTTGCGCATACTTTCACCGCCAACTCTGGCGGGTGATCACGACGACGCTGAAGACTCGCGACTCAGACGCGAGGCCGAGGCCTCGTGCTCGATGGCAAGTCGACAAAGCCGCAATCCGCGGCAGGCGCAGGCCGGTCACCACCGGCGAGAGGGGTCGCTCACCGTGACCGCACCGATCGAGACCACCGGAGCGGCAGCCGAGGCACAGCCGGAGGCTGTGCTGGAGGGTGTCGGAAAGGGGCAGATCGAGGGTCGTTCCCTGGGCCAGATCGCCTGGACCCGGTTCAAGAAGGACAAGGTCGCCGTCGCGGGCGCCGTCATCGTGGTCCTGCTGATCCTCGTCGCGATTCTCTCGCGCCCCCTCCAGGCCGTGTTCGGGCTCGACCCCAACGCCTTCCACCAAGACCTGATCACCCCCGACACCTCGCTGCCCAAGGGTAGTTGGGGCGGCATGAGCCTGGATCACCCGCTCGGTGTGGACCCGAAGTTCGGCCGTGACATCGCCACCCGCGTCCTGGAGGGCTCCTGGGTGTCGCTGGTGGTCGCCTTCGGCGCCACCGTCCTGTCGAACGTGATCGGCGCGGTCCTCGGTGTCGTGGCGGGCTACTACGGCGGGCGGGTCGACTCGATCATCAGCCGGCTGATGGACACCTTCCTCGCCTTCCCCCTCCTGCTCTTCGCGATCGCCATCTCCGCCACCCTCCAGGGCGGCGCCTTCGGTCTCAACGGGCTGCCGCTCCACCTGAGCGTGCTCATCTTCGTCATCGGCTTCTTCAACTGGCCCTACCTGGGCCGGATCGTGCGCGGCCAGACGCTGGCCCTGCGGGAGCGCGAGTTCGTGGACGCCTCCCGCGGCATGGGCGCCAAGGCCCCGTACATCCTGTTCCGCGAGCTGATGCCCAACCTGGTCGGCCCGATCATCGTCTACTCGACGCTGCTGATCCCGACCAACATCCTCTTCGAGGCGTCCCTGAGCTTCCTCGGCGTCGGCATCCAGCCCCCGCAGGCGTCCTGGGGCGGCATGCTCCGTGAGGCGGTCACCTACTACCAGGTCGACCCCCAGTTCATGATCGTCCCCGGACTCGCCATCTTCGTCACCGTCCTCGCGTTCAACCTGCTCGGCGACGGTCTCCGCGATGCTCTCGATCCGCGCAGCCGCTGACGCCTGCTGCGAAGAGCCCGAAAATTTTGTCAACAATGGAGGGGAAAGCGCCCATCATGCGAAGGTCAGCGCTGGCCGCGATCGCGGCCATCGGCTCCGCCAGCCTGCTTCTTGCGGGTTGCAGCAAGGCCGATGACAACAAGAACGACAACGGCACCAAGTCGGCCGGGGCCAACGCCGCGACCAAGGGCGTCGTCAACGCGTCCGACAAGAAGGGCGGCACGCTCACCTACGAGCTGTCCGACGTGCCGGACTCCTTCGACCCCGGCAACACGTACTACGCGTACATGTACAACCTCAGCCGGCTGTACGCCCGCCCGCTGATGACCTTCCAGCCGGGCGCCGGCCAGAAGGGCAACACCCTCGTCCCGGACCTCGCGGCGAGCAAGGGTGTGCCGAGCGACGGCGGCAAGACCTGGACGTACAAGCTGCGTGCGGGCCTGAAGTACGAGGACGGCTCGCCGATCACCTCGAAGGACGTCAAGTACGCCGTCGAGCGCTCCAACTTCGCGCGTGACGTGCTCTCCCTCGGCCCGAACTACTTCCAGCAGTTCATGGCCGGCGGCGACAAGTACAAGGGCCCGTACAAGGACAAGAGCGCCAAGGGCCTGTCCTCCATCCAGACGCCGGACGACACCACCATCGTCTTCCACCTGAAGCAGGCCTTCCAGGAGTTCGACTACCTGGTCGCCGCCCCGCAGACGGCCCCGGTGCCGCAGGCGAAGGACACGGGCGTCGACTACATCAAGCACATCGTCTCCTCGGGCTCGTACAAGTTCCAGAGCTACCAGGACGGCCGGCAGGCCGTGCTGGTGCGCAACCCGAACTGGGACCCGAAGACGGACCCGCTGCGCAAGCAGCTGCCGGACAAGATCGTCGTCAAGCTGAAGGTCAACGCGGAGACGATCGACCAGGACGTCCTCGCCGGCGACGCGATCGACCTGGCCGGCACCGGTGTCCAGGCCTCCACCCAGGCCAAGGTCCTCACCGACGCCGACAAGAAGGCCAACACGGACAACACCTACGGTGGCCGTCTCGTGTACCTGGCGATCAACACCAAGGTCGCGCCGTTCGACAAGCCCGAGTGCCGCAAGGCCGTGCAGTACGCGATCGACAAGGTCTCGGTGCAGACCGCCGAGGGCGGCCCGATCCGCGGTGACGTCGCCTCCACCGTGCTGCCGCCGGACATCCCGGGCTACGAGAAGTCGGACGTCTACGCCAGCCAGGGCAACAAGGGTGACGCCGCCAAGGCCAAGCAGCAGCTGAAGGCCTGCGGCAAGTCGTCGATCACGACGAACATCGCCGCGCGTTCCGACCGTCAGCCGGAGATCGACGCCGCGACGGCGATCATCGCCTCGCTGAAGAAGGTCGGCATCAACGCCTCCCTGAAGCAGTACCCGTCGGGCAAGTACTTCACCGACTACGTGGGTGTGCCGAAGTTCTCGGAGAAGCAGAACCTCGGTCTGATCATGATGCAGTGGGGTGCCGACTGGCCCTCCGGCTACGGCTTCCTCCAGCAGATCCTGAACGGCAAGGCGATCAGCCAGTCGGGCAACACGAACCTGTCGCAGTACAACGACAAGTCCGTCAACGAGCTGCTGGGCAAGGCGATCGGCACGCAGGACCTCAACCAGCGCAACAGCGTCTACACGCAGATCGACAAGAAGACCATGGACGACGCCGTCCTGGTCCCGCTGACCTACTTCAAGGTCCTGCTGGGCCGCCCGCAGAACTACACCAACCTGGTTTCCACGGCGGCCTTCAGCGGTCAGTACGACTACCTCAACATCGGCGTCGCGTCGAAGTAGCAGCCCCGGAAGGCAGGTGAAGGCATTGGTGCCCGCGGGCTTCGCGGCCCGCGGGCACCAGCGCCGGTCCCCGTGATCTCGTACATCCTCCGCCGGACGTTCGCGGCAGTGATCCTGCTGCTGGTCGTCTCCGCGGTCACCTTCGCCATCTTCTTCCTGCTGCCACGGCTCGTCGGCCAGACAGCGGACCAGCTGGCGCAGCAGTACATCGGCAAGAGCCCGTCGCCGGCGGACATCGCCGCCGTCAAGCACAACCTCGGTCTGGACCAGCCTGTCTACGTCCAGTACTGGCACTTCATCAAGGGGATCGTGGCCGGCGCCTCCTACGACCTCGGCCCCACCACGGTGCACTGCGACGCGCCCTGCTTCGGTTACTCCTTCAAGAACCACCAGGCGGTCTGGCCGGAGCTCACCTCACGCCTTCCGATCACCCTCTCGCTGGCCGCGGGTGCCGCCGTACTGTGGCTGGTGTCCGGTGTGGTGGCCGGTGTCGTCTCCGCGCTGAAGCCGCGCTCGGTCCTCGACCGGGGCTTCATGGGCATCGCGCTCGCCGGCGTCTCGCTGCCCATGTTCTTCACCGGCAACCTGGCGATCCTGCTCTTCGAGTACCAGTGGCCGATCTTCGGCAAGAGCTACGTCCCGTTCACCGACAACCCCTCGCAGTGGGCCAACACCCTCTTCCCCGCGTGGTGTTCGCTCGCCCTGCTGTACTCCGCCATCTACGCGCGGCTCACCCGCTCGGGCATGCTGGAGACGATGAACGAGGACTTTATCCGCACGGCCCGCGCCAAGGGCCTGCGCGAGCGCAACGTCGTCGTCCGGCACGGACTGCGCGCCGCTCTCACCCCGATCATCACGGTCTTCGGCATGGACATCGGTCTGCTGCTCGGCGGCGCCGTGATCACCGAGAGCGTCTTCTCGCTGCCCGGCATCGGCCAGTACGCGGTGCAGGGCATCACGGACAACGACCTGCCCAAGATCCTCGGCGTGACCCTGCTCGCCGCCTTCTTCGTCGTGATCGCAAATCTCCTGGTGGACGTGCTGTACGCCGCCGCCGACCCGCGGGTGAGGCTCTCGTGACCGAACTCTCCAAGACCGGCGCCGCCGTGGGCGAGCCCACGACCGCCGGCAAGGCGCCCGAAGCCTTCCTCGAGGTCCGCGACCTCAAGGTGCACTTCCCGACCGACGACGGCCTGGTCAAGTCCGTCGACGGGCTCAGCTTCTCGCTGGAGAAGGGGCAGACCCTCGCCATCGTGGGCGAGTCCGGCTCCGGCAAGTCGGTCACCTCGCTGGCCGTCATGGGCCTGCACCGGCTCGGCGCGCGCGGCAAGAACGTGCAGATGTCCGGTGAGATCTGGCTGGACGGCAAGGAACTGGTCTCCGCCGCCCCGGACGAGGTGCGCAAGCTCCGCGGCCGGGAGATGGCGATGATCTTCCAGGACCCGCTGTCCGCGATGCACCCGTACTACAAGGTCGGCGACCAGATCGTCGAGGCCTACCGGGTGCACCACGACGTCAGCAAGAAGGTCGCCCGCAAGCGCGCGATCGAGATGCTCGACCGCGTCGGCATCCCCGAGCCCGCCAAGCGCGTCGACGGCTACCCGCACGAGTTCTCCGGCGGTATGCGCCAGCGCGCCATGATCGCCATGGCGCTGGTGAACAACCCCGAGCTGCTCATCGCGGACGAGCCGACCACCGCCCTCGACGTGACCGTCCAGGCGCAGATCCTGGACCTGATCCGTGACCTCCAGAAGGAGTTCGGCTCCGCGGTCATCATGATCACCCACGACCTGGGTGTGGTCGCCGAGATCGCCGACGACGTCCTCGTGATGTACGGCGGCCGGTGCATCGAGCGCGGTCCCGCCGACGAGGTCTTCGAGCAGCCGCAGCACCCCTACACCTGGGGCCTGCTCGGCTCGATGCCCCGCATCGACCGCGCGACCTCCGAACGGCTCATACCGGTCAAGGGTCAGCCGCCGAGCCTCATCAACATCCCCTCGGGCTGCGCCTTCCACCCGCGCTGCCCGTACGCGGACATCCCCAAGGGGAACGTCACCCGCACGGTGCGCCCCGAGCTGGAACAGGTGGACGCCGGGCACTGGTCCGCATGCCACCTGTCGGCCGAGGACCGCCAGCGGATCTGGACCGAAGAGATTGCGCCGAAGCTGTGAGTGAGACCAAGAAGACGGACGAGGCCGAGGCCGTGATCCCGCAGCAGGCGACGGCCCCCGAGGACCGTGACGTGCTGCTCAGGGTCGAGGGGCTGACCAAGCACTTCCCGATCAAGAAGGGCATCCTCCAGCGTCAGGTCGGCGCGGTGAAGGCCGTCGACGGCATCGACTTCGAGGTGCGCAAGGGCGAGACCCTCGGCGTGGTCGGCGAGTCGGGCTGCGGCAAGTCGACCATGGGCCGGGTCATCACCCGGCTCCAGGACCCGACCGGCGGGAAGATCACCTTCGAGGGCCGGGACATCACGCGGCTGGGCGCCGGGCAGATGCGCCCGCTGCGCCGCGACATCCAGATGATCTTCCAGGACCCGTACGGCTCCCTGAACCCCCGGCACACCATCGGCTCCATCGTCTCCGCGCCCTTCCGGTTGCAGGGCGTGGAGCCCGAGGGCGGGGTGAAGAAGGAGGTCCAGCGGCTCCTCGAACTGGTCGGCCTCAGCCCCGAGCACTACAACCGCTACCCGCACGAGTTCTCCGGCGGTCAGCGCCAGCGCATCGGCATCGCCCGCGCGCTCGCCCTGAAGCCGAAGCTGGTGGTGGCCGACGAGCCGGTCTCCGCCCTGGACGTGTCGATCCAGGCGCAGGTCGTCAACCTCATGGACGACCTCCAGCAGGAACTCGGTCTCACCTATGTGATCATCGCCCACGACCTCTCCGTGGTCCGGCACGTCTCGGACCGCATCGCGGTGATGTACCTCGGCAAGATCGTCGAACTCGCCGACCGCAACTCGCTGTACGAGGCGCCGATGCACCCGTACACCAAGGCGCTGATGTCGGCGGTGCCGGTCCCGGACCCCAAGCGCCGGGGCCAGAAGACCGAGCGCATCCTGCTCCGCGGTGACGTCCCGTCGCCGATCGCCCCGCCCTCCGGCTGCCGGTTCCACACCCGCTGCTGGAAGGCGACGCAGATCTGCAAGACGACCGAGCCGCAGCTCGTGGAGCTGAGGCCGGGTCAGCGGGTCGCCTGCCACCACCCGGAGAACTTCGCCGACCAGGCACCGCAGGACACGGTCCTGCTGTCGTCGGCGGTGGCCTCCGCCGGTGCGGCGGGCAAGGAGCCGGTGTCCGAGGTGGCCGCCGGGAAGACGGCGGCGCCGGAGACGGCCGAGGCGACGGAGACGGCGGAGACCGCCGCGGCACCGGAAGCGGTGGCCGCGTCCGAGGCGGCCACAACCGCCGGCGCGCACACCGGTCCGGGCGCGAAGACGTCGACCACGACGCCGTCGGCGCCGGAAAAGGTCGCCGCGGAAGAGGCTTCGTCCGAGGAGCCGGCGACGGAGAAGACCTCGGCTGAGGTGCCGGCTGCGGAGAAGGCCTCGGCTGAGGAGCCGGTGACCGAGGCGCCGGCTGCGGAGAAGGCTTCGGCTGAGGAGCCGGTGACCGAGGAGCCCTCGGCCGAGGTGCCTGGCGTCGAGGAGCCCTCGGCGGAGAAGGTCACGGCGGAGAAGCCCTCGGCCACCGAGCCGGTGGCCGAGACGGCTCCGTCCGAGGAGCCGGTGGCTGAAATGACCTCGGTCGAGAAGCCTGCGGTCGAGAAGCCCGCTGCCGAACAGCCCGTAGCGGACAAGCCCGCAGTCACGAAGCCCGTGGCGGACAAGCCCGCGGTCACGAAGCCCGTGGCGGACAAGCCCGTGATCAAAAAGCGCGCTGCCAGGAAGCCCGTGGCCGGCAAGCCCGCTGCTACGAAGCCCGTTGCCGGGAAGCCCGTGGCGGAGAAGCCCGCTGCCGAAGCGGGCGAGGCCGGTGCCGGTGGCGGCTCCGCGGAGGTTTCCGACGAGTAGCACATGACGACTGGGCAAAGTCATGAACATGCCCGAACGGGAGAGCGCAGAGTCGTCCGTGTCAGGCCACTGACCGGCACATGCTCGAAAGGGACGACTCATGGCACTCTCCCGTTCGGCACGTCTGGGGGCCCTCGCCACCGCGGCGGCCTCCTTCCTCGTCATCGCCGCCTCGGCCGCCCCCACCCAGGGCGCCCCCGGCATCGGTGACTCCTACTTCCCCCGGCTCGGCAACGGCGGCTTCGACGCCAGCCATTACGACCTCGACGTCGCCTACGCCCCCGGCACCGGCCGCCTCGACGGCCGTACGACCCTCACCGCCCGCGCCACCCGCACCCTGTCCTCCTTCGACCTCGACCTCCAGCAGCTGGAGATCACGCGGATCGAGGTCGACGGCAGACGGGCCGAGTTCACGCGCGACGGCGACGAGGTCACCGTCACCCCGCGGCACAGCCTGCGCGAGGGAAGGGACTTCCGGGTCACCGTCACCTACGGCGGCGTACCGCAGTCCCTCGGCGGGCCCATCGTCTTCGGCTCCCGGTACGGCTGGATGAAGACGGACGACGGCGTCTTCGTCGCCTGTGAGCCCAACGCCGCCTCCACCTGGTTCCCGTCCAGCGACCACCCCTCCGACAAGGCCACCTACGACATCCGGATCAAGGCGCCCGAGGGCCTGACGGCCGTCTCCAACGGCCGGCTGGTGTCGACGTACGACAGGGGCGGTTCGACGTACACCCACTGGCGGGAGTCGAGGCCCATGGCGACCTACCTCGCCACCGCCACCATCGGCAAGTTCGACGTGCGCACCGGGCGGACCCCCGGCGGCATCCCGGTCTACGTCGCCGTCGACCCCGTGCTGAAGAACGGCAACAGCGTCGACGTGTACGCCGTCACGTCCGCCGTGACCGACTACTGGTCGCAGGTCTTCGGGCCGTACCCCTTCGAGGAGACCGGCGCGATCGTGGACGACATGCCCGAGGCGGGGTTCTCGCTGGAGGTGCAGAGCAAGCCCGCCTACTCGGCCGTGCGCAGCGAGACGACCATCGTGCACGAGCTGGCCCACCAGTGGTTCGGCGACTCGGTGAGCGTGGCGCGGTGGAAGGACATCTGGCTCAACGAGGGGTTCGCCACCTACGCCCAGTGGCTGTGGGCGGAGCACCAGGGCACCCGCACCGCCCACGACTCCTTCCTCGCCGCCTACGGCGCCCGCCCCGCCGACTCCGCCTTCTGGCAGATCGAGGTGGCCGACCCGCAGCGGGACACGATGTTCGCCTCCGCCGTCTACCAGCGCGGCGCGATGGCGCTCCAGGCCCTGCGCGAGCGGATCGGCGACACCGCCTTCTTCCGGCTGCTGCCCGCCTGGACGGCACTGCACCGGTACGGCAACGCGGACACCGCCGGATTCGTCCGCCTCGCCGAGCGGATCAGCGGACAGCAGCTGGACGACCTGTTCGACACCTGGCTGTTCACCACAGGGAAACCCGCCCTGTGATCCTGGCTTTGTAAGGTTGCAGCTCGCCGACGGGTGAGAATGTCAGGGTGCAGCTCCAGCAACTCTTCAGTCCCTCCGTCCAGCACACGCTCGATGTGATCGGCATCTTCGTGTTCGCGATCTCCGGCGCCCTGCTGGCCGTCCGGAAGAACTTCGATGTCTTCGGGATCGCCGTCCTCGCCGAGGTCACGGCGCTGGGCGGGGGGATGATCCGTGACCTGGTCATCGGGGCCGTGCCCCCGGCCGCCTTCACGGACCTCGGGTACTTCCTGACGCCCCTGCTCGCCACGCTCGTCGTCTTCTTCCTGCACCCGCACGTCGAGCGCATCCAGTCCGCGGTGCTCGTCTTCGACGCGGCCGGCCTCGGCCTGTTCTGCGTCAGCGGTACGACGAAGGCGTACAGCTACGGCCTGGGCCTGACCGCGTCGGCCACGCTGGGCCTGGCCACGGCCGTCGGCGGCGGTGTGCTGCGGGACGTGCTGGCCAATGAGGTGCCCTCGCTGCTGCGCTGGGACCGCGACCTGTACGCGGTCCCGGCGATCGTCGGCGCCGGCATGGTCGTGCTGTGCATCCGCTACGGCGCTCTCACCCCGTTCACCAGCGGACTCGCGGTCGTCACGGCCTTCGTGCTGCGTCTGCTCGCGATGCGCTTCCACTGGCGAGCGCCGCGTGCGTGGAACCGCCGTTCGACGGTGACCGAGGAGTAGAACCGGCGAGGGAACCGTCCTGCCCGCCGGCGCGGTTCTGGCCCATCTGGAGGGTCAGCCAGCGGAAGGACGCGGGGACCTGCGGCCGCCACAGCGCCATCGTGTGACCGCCCGCGCTGCGCGGCAGGAACACCACGTGCACGGTGGTCGGCGCCTTGGCGGCGGACGCCAGGGCCTCGCCCGCCTGGTAGCCGTCGCCTGACTCGCCGGAGAGGTACAGCGCGACGGGAGGCGGTGCGGCAGCCCTCCTGAGCAGCAGGTAGGGGTTGTTCGCGGCCCGCAGTGCGGGGGTCTGGGCGGCGAGGGAACTGCGTTCGCCGATCGGGTCGTTGTAGCCGGACATGCTCACCGCGGCCCGGTACCGGCCGGGGTGGGCCACCGCCAGCTTCACCGCGCAGTGCGCGCCCGCCGAGTACCCGGCCACCGCCCAGCCCCGGGGCGCGGGCTGGGCCCGGAAGTTGTCCGTGACCATCTTCGGCACGTCGACGCTGAGCCAGCTGTCGGCGTTGACCTGGCCCGGGACGTTGGCGCAGCCGGTGTCCACGCCGGCCAGCAGGTTGGTGCGCGGGGCGACCAGGATGAACGGCGCCACCTGGCCGCTCCGCATCAGCGGCAGCAGCTGCTCATGGGTCCGCATCGACCCGAACCAGGCCTTGGCGGACCCGGGGTAGCCCGGCAGCAGCTCGACCACCGGGAACCGTTTGTGGCGGTAGGCGGGGTCGTGGTACTGCGGCGGCAGCCAGACGTACACCTCGGCGTTCACACCGGAGACCCGGCCGCGGAGCTGGGTGACACGTACACCGCCGGCCGCGCGCATGCCGGGTCCGTCGGCAGGCCGGAAGGTCTGCCTGACCCGGGGCAGCCGTTTCACGGCGATGCCGCCGGTGCCGTCCCGGCCGAGGTCGGCTGCCTCCTGGACGTGGTTGCCGGTGCCGAGCAGGTCCGCCCAGTTGTCGTACAGGTTGTTCTGGTTGTTGACCAGTACGAAGACCAGGGTGACGGCCGTACCCTGGGCGAACAGCAGCATGAGGATCCGGGCCACGGCCCGCAGAGGCCGGGGCCCGCGCATCCGCGACCACAGGACGAGCGGCAGTATGACGGCGACCACCGACAGCACGAGGGTGGTGTAGAGGAACGGAGTCCCGGTGAGGCTCATGTCCCCATAGAGGGGAATCACGGGCCGGGGGTTGTGGACGTGTCCGGACACTTACCGAGAAATTGCCGGAAGCTCACCCGGAGGCCGGAACTCTTACCTTGAGGCCGGGGCGCGTGAGGCGGCCGCCCCACGGAAAGCTACCGCTTAGTAATTTGTTGTTGTACCGTTTCCCCATGCCAGAAGCGACTTCCGCCCCGGCCAGGCGCGCCGTGATCGGCGACAGCGAGTTCGACCGCGACACCGCGGTCACCCGGCGCGAGCCCGGCGTCTACGACGCCGACCTCTCGGCCGGCTGGACCATCATCAACGCCGTCAACGGCGGCTATCTGCTGGCCGTACTCGGCCGGGCCCTCGCGGACACCCTCCCGCATCCGGACCCGTTCACCATCACCGCGCACTACCTGACCGCCTCGCAGCCCGGCCCGGCGGTCATCCGCACGGGAACCGTCCGCACCGGCCGCACCCTCTCCACCGGCCAGGCCTCCCTCTTCCAGTACGACGACGCGGGCAACGAGGTCGAACGCATCCGCGTCCTGGCCTCCTACGGCGACCTCGCCACCCTCCCCGACGACGTGCGCACGACGGCCACCCCGCCCGCGATCCCGCCGCTGGAGCGGTGCTTCGGCCCGGACGACGCGCCGGCGCCCGTCCCCGGCAGCTCCGCGATCGCCGACCGCCTGATGCTCAAGCTGGACCCCGACACCCTCGGCTGGGCACTCGGCGCGCCCTCCGGCAGGGGTGAGATGCGCGCCTGGTTCGGCCTGGCCGACGGCCGCGACGCCGACCCGCTGTCGCTGCTCCTCGCGGTGGACGCCCTCCCGCCCACCGCCTTCGAGATCGGCCTGCGGGGCTGGGTCCCCACGGTGGAACTCACCGTCCACGTCCGCCACCGTCCGGCCCCCGGCCCGCTGCGGGTGGCGATCACCACCCGCAATCTGGCCGGCGGCTTCCTGGAGGAGGACGCCGAGGTCTGGGACAGCGAGGACCGTCTGGTCGCCCAGTCCCGTCAGCTGGCCCGCGTCAGGCTCGGCTGAGCGGCGCGGAACCGGGGTGGGGGGCGGCTCCCGGGCCGCCCCTCACCCGTATGCGCCGGGAAGGGCCGGACGCCGGGTGCGCGGGGCGGGATCGAGGGGGCCGTACCCGCCGGGCGGCTCAGTCGAGCCAGTGGCCGCGGCCGATGGTGATGAGCCGCAGCTGGTGGGTGGCCAGCTGGGTCACCCGCTCGCGCTCCTCCTCCGGAGCCTCCAGCGCCTCCAGGAACAGGGAGGCGGTGATGAGCATCTGGTCGACGTAGAGGTGCGCGAGCATCAGCAGGTCGTCGTCGCTCCAGCCCGCCGCCTCGGGGTCCCCGGCCAGCTCGGCCTTCACCTCCTCGGCGAACCGCAGCAGCTGGCCCCGGATGGCCTCGCGCACCGGCTGCACCCCGCCGTGCCGTTCCCGGGCGATGAAGCGGACGTGCGCCGGGAACGCCGCGACGTGACGGGCGATCAGCTCGACGGCGCGCGTGATGCGTTCCTCGCTGTCGCCCGTCGTGGACACCGTCGTCCGCACCATCGGATGCAGGCTCCCCAGCGCCTCGTCGACCAGGGCCACACCGAGGTCGGCGGTCGAGCGGAAGTGCCGGTAGAAGGCGGTCGGCGCGACGCCGACGGCCCGGGTGACCTCGCGCAGGCCCAGGCTGCTCAGGCTCTGCTCCTCCAGCAGCGAGAGCGCCGCGTCGAGGAACGCCTGCCGGGTCTTCTGCTTCTGGGCCTGCCGGATGCCGAGGGTGTGACTCATGTCATCCAGTTAACAACTGTTCTCCGGAATTGGAAAGCCGTCGGAGGCGTTAGGCTCGAAGTCAGTGAACAACTGTTACTACAACTGTTCACCCAAACTTCACACCGGCCGAACGCACCGGCCGCACACGAGGTATTCCTGAGGGGGGATCCGATCCCATGCTGTTCCTCGTCGCCGCTCTCATGCTGTTCGGTGTCGTGCTGGGCACCGTGGCCCACGCGCCGCTGACCGTCACCGCCGCCCTGGCCGCCGTCATCGTCGTCTGGCTCGCCGTCTTCGCGCTCCGCGAGCGCCACGGCCGCCGCCGGCAGCCCTCGGCCAACTGACCGGCCGCAAGGACACCGGGACCGCGAACAGGCCCCGGAACCGGCAGGACCGCCGGAGCCACGCAGACACCAGGACCGCCAGGAACCGCCAGGACCATCAGGAGCTGACACCCATGCACCTCACCGCACCGGCCGTGCCCCGCACCGACACCCGTCCGCGCATGCGCGACGCCGACGGCATGGCCGTGGCGTCCTTCATCCTCGGCCTCCTCGGCCTGCTCGTCCTCAACCTCTTCCTCGGGCCGGTCGCCGTCGTCCTCGCCGCGGTCGCCCTGTGGCGCGGCACGGGCCGCCGGGGCCGCGCCTGGCTGGGCCTGGCCCTCGGCGTCGCCGACCTCGCCGTCCTGGTGGCGGCCATGGAGATGTCCGGCACGGTCTCCTGGAGCCTGTGAGGCGCCGGACGCCGCCCGGCGCGGCCGGAGCCGGTTGTGGGGGCCACGTAGAATCGGCGTCACCATGGCATACCTCGACCACGCCGCCACGACCCCGATGCTCCCGGAGGCGGCAGAGGCACTGACCGCCCAGCTGAGCATCACCGGCAACGCGTCCGCCCTGCACGCCTCCGGGCGCCGGGCCCGCCGCACGGTCGAGGAATCCCGGGAGGCCCTGGCGGAAGCGCTGGGCGCCCGCCCCAGCGAGGTCGTCCTCACGTCCGGCGGCACCGAGGCCGACAACCTGGCCGTCAAGGGCCTTTACTGGTCGCGCCGCGCCGCCGACCCGGCCCGCACCCGGGTCCTGGCCAGCCCGGTCGAGCACCACGCCGTGCTGGACGCCGTGCACTGGCTCGGCGAGCACGAGGGCGCGACGGTCGAGTACCTTCCGGTCGACCCCCACGGCCGCGTCCACCCCGACGTCCTGCGCGAGGCCATCGCCCGCAACCCCGACGACGTCGCCCTGGTCACCGTGATGTGGGCCAACAACGAGATCGGCACCCTCATGCCGGTCCGCGAACTCGCGGACATCGCCGCCGAGTTCGGCGTTCCGCTGCATGCCGACGCGGTCCAGGCCTTCGGCCAGGTCCCGGTCGCCTTCGAGGCCTCCGGCCTCGCCGCGATGACGGTCTCCGGCCACAAGATCGGCGGTCCGTACGGCATCGGCGCCCTGATCCTCGGCCGCGAGCACACCCCCGTGCCCGTCCTGCACGGCGGTGGCCAGGAACGCCACGTCCGCTCCGGCACGCTCGACGTCCCGGCCGTCGCCTCCTTCGCCGTGGCCGGCCGGCTCGCCGCCGGGCGGCAGGAGCGGTTCGCCCGCGAGATCGGCGCCCTGCGCGACCAGCTGGTCGACGCCGTCCTCACGGCCGTACCGGACGCGCTCCTCGGCGGCGACCCCGCCCCCGGGGGCCGCCTGCCGGCCAACGCGCACTTCACCTTCCCCGGCTGCGAGGGCGACTCCCTGCTGCTCCTGCTGGACGCCCAGGGCATCGAGTGCTCCACCGGCTCCGCCTGCACCGCCGGCGTCGCCCAGCCCAGTCACGTCCTCCTCGCCACCGGCACCGACCCCGACCTGGCCCGCGGCACCCTGCGCTTCTCCCTCGGCCACACCTCCACGCGGGCCGACGTCGAGGCGGTGGCCGAGGCGATCGGCCCGGCGGTGGAACGGGCCCGCGCGGCGGGACTCACCTAGGGCCTCTCGTTCGGATCATGCCGGGCTCGCGGGGTCCGGCACCGCTCCTCCGCTCCCGGCTTCGCCCGAGCGGGAGGTGCCCCCACTGCCGCGTCGTCGGTTTCCATGGCTCCGCCGTGGCGCCCTCCTCCGCCTTGCGACGCACGGCACCGGACCCCGCTCCCTGATCCGGCCTGATCCGAACGAAAGACTTGAGCCCCACGAGCCCGCCCGGTCCCGAAGGCTCACCCGGCTGCCGGGGCTCCCGGGTGTGCGGCGCGGACCAGCCGCAGATAGCGCTCCCAGTCCCAGAACCGGCCCGGGTCCGTGTGGTCCGTGCCCGGCACCTCCGCGTGGCCCACGACGTGCTCACGGTCGGCGGGTATGCCGTAGCGCCGGCATATCGCCGCCGTCAGCCGTGCCGAGGCCGTGTACAGGGCGTCCGTGAAGGACGAGGCGTCCTCCACGAAGCCCTCGTGCTCGATGCCGACGCTGCGCTCGTTGTACTCGCGGTTGCCCGCGTGGAAGGCGACGTCCAGCTCCCGGACCAGCTGGGTGACCCGCCCGTCCCGGCGCACGACGTAGTGCGCCGCCGCCCCGTGCGCCGGGTCCTGGAAGACCTTCACCGCCGACGCGTAGCCGCCCTGGGTGACATGGACGACCACCCGGTCCACCGGATAGTCGTCCGGCCGGTCCGCCCGCCGGTAGTTCGCCGGGGAGGCCGCCACCCAGCGCGCGCCCCGGAAGTCCACCGCACCCGCCACCCGGGACCGCTCCACCCCGGGCAGCCGCCACCACAGCCGCGCCAGCTCGTCCCGGGCCAGCACGGCCGTGCCCACCGCCGCCGCGGCCCCGCCGGCCAGCAGGGCCCGCCGCCCCAGCCGCCGGTCCGTGTCGCCCGTCCCCGCAGCCATGGTCACCCCCTCGTCGTGCCCCGGTCGTCCCCTCGTCGCCCCTGCCGTCTCAACGGCTGCCCGGCCCATCCGGTTCCCGCGTCCCCGTACCCTGGAAGGGCTATGACTGACACCCCGCAGCGCACCCGCCCCCTCCGCGTCCTCGCCGCCATGTCCGGCGGGGTCGACTCCGCCGTCGCCGCCGCGCGCGCCGCGGAAGCCGGCCACGACGTCACCGGCGTCCACCTCGCGCTCTCCGCGAACCCGCAGTCCTTCCGTACCGGCGCGCGGGGCTGTTGCACCATCGAGGACTCGCGCGACGCCCGGCGCGCCGCCGACGTCATCGGTATCCCGTTCTACGTCTGGGACCTCGCCGACCGCTTCCGCGAGGACGTCGTCGAGGACTTCGTCGCCGAGTACGAGGCCGGCCGCACCCCGAACCCGTGCCTGCGCTGCAACGAGAAGATCAAGTTCGCCGCGCTCCTGGACAAGGCACTGGCCCTCGGCTTCGACGCCGTCTGCACCGGCCACTACGCCAAGGTGATCGTGCGCGAGGACGGCTCCCGCGAACTGCACCGCGCCTCCGACATGGCGAAGGACCAGTCGTACGTGCTGGGCGTGCTGGACGAGAAGCAGCTCGCCCACGCGCTGTTCCCGCTCGGCGACACGGTCACCACCAAGGAGGAGATCCGCGCGGAGGCCGAGCGCCGGGGTCTGGCCGTCGCCAAGAAGCCCGACTCGCACGACATCTGCTTCATCGCCGACGGCGACACGCAGGGCTTCCTGGCCGGCCGGCTCGGCAGGGCCGAGGGCGACATCGTGGACGAGTCCGGCACCCGGCTGGGCACGCACGAGGGCGCGTACGGCTTCACCATCGGCCAGCGCAAGGGGCTCAGGATCGGCACCCCGGCCGCCGACGGCAAGCCCCGCTACGTCCTGGACATCTCCCCGGTCACCAACACCGTCACGGTCGGCCCGGCCGAGGCCCTGGACGTCACCGCCCTCACCGCGATCAGGCCCCGCTGGTGCGGCGCCGCGCCCACCGCCGCCGGCACCTACACTGCCCAGCTGCGCGCCCACGGCGGCGAGACCGAGGTGACCGCCGAGCCGGCCGGCGGCGAGCTGCGGGTCACCTTCAGCGAGCCGGTCCGCGGGGTCGCCCCCGGCCAGGCGATCGTGCTGTACGACGGCACGCGCGTGGTGGGCTCGGCGACGATCGCGGCCACCACGCGCGCGGCGGCGGCGGTCTGAGCCCGCCCACCGCGTCCGTCCCCGGCCGTGCGGGCCGCCCCCGCACGGCCCCGGCTCCGGCCGGTCAGGACACCTCGGCGTCGTAGAAGCAGTAGTGGTCCTTGATCTCGGCGACCCCCGGCTTCGGGTCCGGGTACCCCCAGACGAGGTCGGGCGCGTCCGGCAGGGACCAGTACGACGCCGTGCCCTTGAAGGGGCAGACGGTGTGCGTGTCGGAGGGAGCCAGCAGGTCCAGGCGCACGTCCTCGGCGGGGACGTAGTACCGCACCGGACAGCCCGTCTCCCGCAGCTCCAGCGAGCGGTCGGACTCCGCGAGCACCAGGCCGTCGCGCTCCACGCGCACGTGCCGCCCGCTCTTCTCGATCGTGATCGTGTGTCCTCGGGTCATACCGGGTCAGCACCGCGCAGGCCGCGCTTCTTCCCGCCCGGGCCGGTCACCGTACGGTAGGAGCCATGAACATCTGCGTCTTCCTGTCCGCCGCCGACCTCGACGAGCGGTACACCGGCCCCGCGCGCGAGTTCGCCGAACTGATCGGCAAGGCGGGCCACACCCTGGTCTGGGGCGGCTCGGACGTCGGCCTGATGAAGGTGGTCGCCGACGGTGTGCAGGAGGCGGGAGGCAGGCTGCTGGGCGTCTCCGTGGAGTTCCTGGCGAACAGGGCACGGCCCGGCGCCGACGAGATGGTCATCGCCGCCGACCTCGCCGAGCGCAAGAAGCTGCTGCTGGAGAAGGCCGACGCCGTGGTGATCATGGTGGGCGGCACCGGCACGCTCGACGAGGCCACCGAGATCCTGGAGCTGAAGAAGCACGGCCGCACCGAGAAGCCGGTCGTGCTGCTGAACACCGCGGGCTTCTACGACGGGCTTCAGCAGCAGTTCCTCCGCATGGAGGCCGAGGGCTTCCTGCCCCGCCCGCTGTCCGAGCTGGTCTTCTTCGCCGAGGAGCCCGCCGCGGCGCTCGCATACCTTCAGTCCGCGACATGATCGGCTGCCGCCGCGGGGTCCGGCGCCCGCTGATGCGAGCATGGCGGGCATGGCTACTCATGTGATCACCGGAGCCGGTTCCGGCATCGGCGCGGCCGTGGCCCGCCGGCTGCACGCGCGCGGGGACGACCTCGTGCTGCACGCGCGCGACGCGGGCCGCGCCAGGGAACTGGCCGCCGAGTTCCCCGGCGCCCGCACCCTCGTCGGCGACCTCGCGGACCCGGACCGGCTGTCCTGGGCGTTCTCCCACCAGACACTCCCGGGCAGCGTGGACTCCCTGCTGAACATCGCCGGCGTCGTCGACCTCGGTGACGTCGGCGACCTGACCCCGAAGTCCTGGCACCACCAGCTCAACGTGAACCTGATCGCCCCCGCCGAGCTGACCCGGCATTTCCTGCCGCAGCTGCGGGCGTCCCGCGGCCATGTGATCTTCGTCAACTCCGGCTCCGGCCTGAACGCCCACGCCGGCTGGTCCGCGTACGCGGCCTCCAAGCACGGCCTGAAGGCGCTCGCCGACTCCCTGCGCCAGGAGGAGCACGCGGCCGGTGTCCGGGTCACCTCCGTCTACCCCGGCCGCACCGCCAGCCCCATGCAGGCCAAGGTCCACCAGCAGCAGGGCGAGGAGTACGACCCGGCCCGGTGGATCGACCCCGAGTCGGTGGCCACGACGATCCTGATGGCCCTGGACCTGCCGCGGGACGCCGAGGTCAACGACCTGACGGTACGACCGGGGCGCTGATCCCGGCCGCCGGGTTCCGTAGGCTGCCCCGGTGAGCGAAAACAGCGTGTTCAGGTTCGGTGGCGCCACCGGTGTCGGGTCCCTGCCCGGTGGTGACGCCCGGGAGGCCGCCCGGACCGCCACCGGGTCCTTCGAGGACTTCCCCTTCCTTGCCGAGCTGCCCGCGCGCGGACCCGGCGCCGACATGATCGGCCGTACCGCCGGCATGCTGGTCGAGCTGTACGCGCGCGTGGAGCCCAGCGGCTGGCGGATCGGTGACCGGCCGGGCCGGGACACCCGGCGGGCGCGGTCCTGGCTGGGCGAGGACCTCGACGCCGTCGAGGAGTTCACGCAGGGCTACGAGGGCGATCTGAAGGTGCAGGCCGTCGGGCCGTGGACGCTGGCCGCGGCCCTGGAGCTGAAGAACGGCGAGGCCGCCCTGTCGGACCCCGGCGCGTGCCGGGACCTCGCCGCCTCGCTCGCCGAGGGACTGCGGCTGCACCTGGACGACGTGCGGCGCCGCGTCCCCGGTGCCCGGATCGTCCTCCAGCTCGACGAGCCCTCACTGACCGACGTGCTTCGCGGACAGGTGCCGACCGCCAGCGGCTACCGCAGGCACCGCGCGGTGGACCGGCAGGTCGTGGAGGCCAGGCTCCGGGACGTCGTCGGGGTGAACGGCGGCGGCCCCGTGGTCGTGCACTCCTGCGCCCCGGACGTGCCGTTCGCGCTGCTGCGGCGGGCCGGCGCGGCAGCCGTCTCCTTCGATCTGGCACTCCTCACCGAGCGTGACGACGAGGTGATCGGCGAGGCCGTCGAGGGCGGGACCCGCCTGTTCGCCGGTGTCGTGCCGGGCACGGACGGCCCATTGTCGGACCCTGCCGGTAGCGTCATGGGTGTCAGGACGCTGTGGCGCAGGCTGGGGCTGCGTCCGGGGCTGCTCGCGGAGGCGGTCACGGTCACCCCGGCGTGCGGTCTGGCGGGCGCTTCCCCGGGCTACGCACGCCAGGCGCTCGCCCACTGCGCCCAGGCGGCGAGATCCCTTGCGGACAACCCAGAGTAACAGGAGGACAACACGGTGGCCGGCGACAAGCAGGCGGAGACGACGGCGGTGCCCGCCGAGGCCCGCGAGAGGCACGTGCGGCTGGCGGAGCAGATCGAGGAGCACCGCTTCCGGTACTACGTGAAGGACGCTCCGGTCGTCAGCGACGCGGAGTTCGACACGCTCCTGAAGACTCTGGAGGCCCTGGAGGAGGAGTATCCGGAGCTGCGCAGCCCGGACTCGCCGACCCAGAAGGTCGCCGGGGCGTACGAGACGGAGTTCACCGCGGTCGAACACCGCGAGCGGATGCTCTCGCTCGACAACACCTTCAACGACGACGAGCTGGCCGCCTGGGCGGACCGCATCGCGCGGGAACTGGGCGGCCAGGCCTACCACTTCCTGTGCGAACTGAAGGTGGACGGCCTCGCGGTCAACCTCACCTACGAGAACGGCCGGCTCACGCGCGCCGCCACCCGGGGCGACGGCCGCACCGGCGAGGACATCACCCCGAACGTCCGGACGATCGCGGAGATCCCCGACCGCCTCGACGGCGACCGGGTGCCGGACGTGGTGGAGATCCGCGGCGAGGTCTACTTCCCGATGGAGAAGTTCCTCGAACTGAACGAACGCCTCGTCGCGGCCGGCGACAAGCCCTTCGCCAACCCGCGCAACGCCGCCGCCGGTTCGCTGCGCCAGAAGAATCCGCGGGTCACCGCCACCCGCCCGCTGCACATGGTCGTCCACGGCATCGGCGCCCTGGAGGGCTACACCGGCATGACCCGGCTCTCCCAGGCCTACGACCTGCTGAAGGAGTGGGGCCTGCCCACCTCCCCGCACAACCGCGTGGTCGACGACCTCGACGGCGTACGGGAGTTCATCGCGTACTACGGCGAGCACCGCCACTCCGTCGAGCACGAGATCGACGGGGTCGTGGTCAAGCTGGACGAGCTGCGCCTCCAGGGGCGGCTCGGTTCCACCGCGCGGGCCCCCCGCTGGGCGATCGCCTACAAGTACGCGCCCGAAGAGGTGAACACCAAGCTCATCGACATCAAGGTGGCGGTCGGCCGCACCGGCCGCGTCACGCCGTACGCCCAGGTGGAGCCGGTGACGGTCGCGGGCAGCGAGGTGGAGTTCGCGACCCTGCACAACCAGGAGGTCGTGCGGGCCAAGGGCGTCCGCATCGGCGACACGGTCGTCATCCGCAAGGCCGGTGACGTCATCCCGGAGATCCTCGGCCCGGTCTACGACCTGCGGGACGACACCGAGCGGGAGTTCGTGATGCCGGGCGAGTGCCCGGAGTGCGGCACGCCGCTGCGGCCCATGAAGGAGGGCGACATCGACCTCCGCTGCCCCAACGCCCGTGCTTGCCCGGCCCAGTTGCGGGGACGTGTCTCCTACCTCGCCGGGCGCGAGTGCCTGGACATCGAGCACTTCGGCGAGGTGGCCGCCGCCGCGCTCACCCGCCCGCTGGAGCCGGCCGACCCGCCGCTGGTGGACGAGGGCGACCTGTTCGACCTGACGGTGGAGAAGCTGCTGCCCATCAAGGCCCACGTCCTCGATCCCGACAGCGGGCTGCCCAAGCGCGACCCGAGGACGGGGGAGGAGAAGGTCGTCACGGTCTTCGCCAACCAGAAGGGCGAGCCGAAGAAGAACACCTTGACGCTGCTGGCCAACATCGAGGCCGCCAAGTCCCGTCCGCTGGCCCGGTTCCTGAACGGACTGTCCATCCGGCACGTCGGCCCGGTGGCCGCGCAGGCCCTCGCCCGCGAGTTCCGCTCCCTCGACCGCATCGAGCAGGCGACCGAGGCGGAGCTGGCGGCCACCGACGGCGTCGGCCCGATCATCGCCGCCGCGCTCAAGGAGTGGTTCGCCGAGGACTGGCACCGCGAGATCGTCCGCAAGTGGAAGGCCGCCGGAGTCCCCCTGGAGGACCGGTCGTCCGGCGAGGACGAGGGTCCGCGCCCGCTGGCGGGGCTCACGGTCGTCGTCACCGGCACGCTGGAGAACCACACCCGGGACGGCGCCAAGGAGGCGCTCCAGAGCCGGGGCGCGAAAGTGGTCGGTTCGGTGTCGAAGAAGACCTCGTTCGTCGTTGTGGGTGACAACCCCGGATCGAAATATGACAAGGCCGTACAGGCGAAGGTGCCGATCCTCAACGAGGACGGTTTCGGCGTCCTTCTGGAGCAGGGGCCCGAAGCGGCGGCCGAAGTCGCGCTTCCGACCGAGGAGTAGCGGTTGAAGGCCACCCGATCGGCGCATATCAGTTGCATACGGGTGGCCCGGGCGCATTCGGGCAACCGTCGGAGACCGCTGCCCGTGGAAGCCTTCCGCGGCCTACTGTTGAGGTGTGCGCCTGCCGTGCCCAGCTGCGGCTGGGGCATCCCCGTGCTCCGAAGAGGCCGGGGAGGGTTTCTTCGGCGCGGAGCTGCTGATGGTTGTCGGGCATCGGACCGCGTGGCGTGGGCACCGCCGGCTGTGAGAGGGACGGGAATGGAACCGACCGAGAGCGCCGCCCCGGACTCATGGCTGCGCCTGCGCCGCCGCGCGGGCACGTGGCGGGGAATCCGGTGGAGCGGGCCGGCCGGCGGACGGACGGGCGGGCAGCCGCGCCCGGCCGGACCGGGCTCCGCCGCCGAGGCACACGCCCCGCTGTCCCGGGCCATGGAGTCCGCTTCCGGCCTGTCCGGCGCCGACACCGAACGGCACCCGTCCTGGCCGGCGCTGCCCGCGGCCGTCGCCGCCGCCGCCGGCCTCGTCCTGGGCGCCGGCTTCTACCGCGCCTACGCCGGTCACCACGCCCTCTTCCCCTGCGGCACGCTCGGCTGGGCGCTGGCCCTGCTCACCGGCGTCATCGTCGGCCACCTCGTCATGCTGGGCCGCGCCCGCTGGTCGGGCGGCACCGGCTCGGGCGCCGCCCTCACCCTCGCCGTCCTGCTGCTGTACGGCTGGGTGCCCGCCGGTCTGGTCAGCCTCACCGTGGTCGTCCTGGTCGGCATCGCCCGCCGGCACCGCTGGCGGCAGGGCGTCCTGCACGGCGCGGTCGACATCCTCGGCATCGGCGCCGGCGCCCTGCTGCTCGGCGCGTTCGGCCGGGTCCCGAGCGTCGAGCAGCCCTGGCGGCCGGGCACCTGGACCGTCGCGACGGCCCCCCAGGTCGTCCTGGTCGCGTGCGCCTATCTCGCCGTCAGCCGCGGCCTGCTGTGGTACCTGCACGCCCCGCGCGGCGGCGGGGTGCCCACCGTCGCCCGCACCGCCCTGGTCAGACAGGGTCTGGTCGCCGTCGCCCTGCTCGGCATCGCGCCCCTGCTCTGCGTCGTCGCGGACGCCCAGCCGGTCCTGCTCCCGCTGTTCGCCATCCCCCTCATCGCCCTGGACTCCACGCTGTGGATGGCCCGCGCCCGCGCCGAGGAACAACTGCGCGACCCGCTGACCGGACTGCCCAACCGGCAGTGGCTGCTGGAGCGGATCTGGACCGCCCTCGACGACGCCGAGCGCATCGGTGCCCGCGCCGCCCTCATGCTGATCGACCTCGACCGTTTCCGGTCGGTGAACGACACCCTGGGGCATCTCGCCGGGGACCGGCTGCTGCTCCAGATAGCCGACCGGCTGCGCCTCGCCCTGCCGCGCGGCGCCGAGGCCGCCCGCCTCGGCGGTGACGAGTTCGCCGTCTTACTGCCCGTCGCCGACTCCACCACGTCGGCCACGCGCGTCGCCCGCGGCCTCGTCGCCGCCCTCAGCTCCCCGCTCGACCTCGACGGCCTCACCCTCGTCCTGGAGGCCAGTGCGGGGGTCGCCGTCTTCCCCGACCACGCCCTCGACGCCGAAGGACTGCTGCGCCGGGCCGATGTGGCGATGTACCAGGCGAAGCGGGACCGTACGGGCGTCGAGGTGTACGAGTCCAAGCGGGACTCCAACACCCCCGACCGCCTCGGCTTGCTGGGCGACCTGCGCCGCGCCCTGGACGCACGCGAGGTGCAGCTGCACTACCAGCCCAAGGTCCGCTTCGACGGCCAGGTCGCCGGCCTGGAGGCGCTGGTCCGCTGGGTGCATCCCGAGCGCGGCAAGGTGCCGCCGGACGAGTTCATAGCGATAGCCGAGTCCTCGGGCCTGATGCCCCATCTGACGGAGTACGTCCTCGACACCGCTCTCGCGCAGGTCGCCCGGTGGCGTGCGCAGGGGCTGCGGGTCCCGGTCGCCGTCAACGTCTCGCCGCGCGACGTCCACACCCCCGGATTCGCGGGATCGGTGGCCGCGCGCCTCGCCCGGCACGGGGTCCCCGCCGGGGCGCTCCAGCTGGAGATCACGGAACACGTCCTGCTGGAGGACCCGCAGCGGGCCGCCGACACCCTCGCCGGCCTCACCGCGCACGGCGTGAAGATGTCCCTCGACGACTTCGGCACCGGCTACTCCTCGCTGGTGCACCTGCGCCGGCTGCCGGTCAGCGAGCTGAAGATCGACCGCTCCTTCGTGGCCCGGCTGGCCGTCGACACCGAGGACGCCGAGATCGTCCGCTGCACCGTCGACCTCGCCCATTCGCTGGGCCTCCTCGTCGTCGCCGAGGGCGTGGAGGACGACGAGACGTGGGAGCGGCTGCGGGATCTGGGCTGCGACGCGGTGCAGGGATGGCTGGTCGCCGCGGCGATGCCCCCGGACGAGGCCACCGCCTGGCTGCTGGCCCGCGGCACCCGCGGCTGGCAGCGGCCGCGCGCCGCGCTGCCCGCCGCCGAGTAGCGTTCCCATCCCCGGCGGGCCCTTCGGAGGGGCCTTGTCCGAGGGTGCCGACGGGGTCCGCCGAGGGCCGTACCCGCGACGGGCGGCACCGGCGAGGACGGTGTCCCGGCAAACCGTTTCACGGGCACCCGGGCCCGCCCCATAGGATTGGCCCCAAACCACACACTCTCACCCAGAGGATCGCTGCATGCCTGGCATCACGCGCGAGGAGGTCGCCCACCTCGCCCGGCTGGCGCGTCTGGAGCTGAAGCCCGAAGAACTCGACCACTTCGCGGGACAGCTGGACGACATCATCGGCGCGGTCGCCCGCGTCAGCGAGGTCGCCGACCAAGACGTACCGCCGACCTCGCACCCGCTGCCGCTGACGAACGTCATGCGGCCGGACGAGGTCCGTCCCTCGCTCACCCCCGAGCAGGCGCTCTCCGGCGCCCCGGCCCAGGAGCAGCAGCGTTTCAAGGTGCCGCAGATCCTGGGGGAGGACTAAACCGTCATGACGGACAGCAACATCATCAAGCTCACGGCAGCCGAGATCGCCGCGAAGATCGCTTCCGGCGAGCTGACGGCCGTCGAGGTGACCGAGGCCCACCTCGCCCGGATCGACGCGGTGGACGAGAAGGTGCACGCCTTCCTCCACATCGACCGCGAGGGTGCCCTCGCCCAGGCCCGTGCCGTGGACGACAAGCGCGCCCGCGGCGAGAAGCTCGGCCCGCTGGCCGGCGTACCGCTCGCCCTGAAGGACATCTTCACCACCGAGGGCGTGCCCACGACCGTCGGCTCGAAGATCCTCGAAGGCTGGATCCCGCCGTACGACGCGACGCTCACCAAGCGGCTGAAGGCCGCCGACGTCGTCATCCTCGGCAAGACCAACATGGACGAGTTCGCCATGGGGTCCTCCACGGAGAACAGCGCGTACGGCCCCACCGGCAACCCGTGGGACCTCACCAGGATCCCCGGCGGCTCCGGCGGCGGCTCCAGTGCCGCCCTCGCCGCCTTCCAGGCACCCCTGGCCATCGGCACCGACACCGGCGGCTCCATCCGCCAGCCGGCCTCCGTGACCGGCACGGTCGGCGTGAAGCCGACGTACGGCGCGGTCTCCCGGTACGGCATGGTCGCCTTCTCCTCCTCCCTGGACCAGGGCGGCCCCTGCGCCCGTACGGTCCTGGACGCGGCCCTGCTGCACGAGGTGATCGCCGGGCACGACCCGCTCGACTCCACCTCGATCGACGCCCCGGTCCCGCCGGTCGTCGAGGCCGCCCGCAACGGCAGCGTCGCGGGCATGCGCGTCGGCGTGGTCAAGCAGTTCCGCGGCGAGGGCTACCAGGCCGGCGTCATCCAGCGCTTCGACGAGTCGGTCGAGCTGCTCAAGGAGCTGGGCGCCGAGATCGTCGAGCTGGACTGCCCGTCCTTCGACCTCGCCCTGTCGGCGTACTACCTGATCGCGCCCTCCGAGTGCTCCTCCAACCTCGCCCGCTTCGACGGCCTGCGCTACGGCCTGCGGACCGGCGACGACGGCACGCACTCCGCCGAGGAGGTCACCTCCCTCACCCGTGAGGCGGGCTTCGGCCCGGAGGTCAAGCGCCGCATCATGCTCGGCACGTACGCCCTGTCGAGCGGCTACTACGACGCGTACTACGGCTCGGCGCAGAAGGTCCGCACGCTCATCACGCGGGACTTCGAGAAGGCGTTCGAGCAGGTCGACGTGATCGTCTCCCCGACGACCCCGACCACCGCCTTCCCGATCGGCGAGCGCGCCGACGACCCGATGGCGATGTACCTCGCGGACCTGTGCACCATCCCGACCAACCTGGCGGGCAACGCGGCCATGTCCCTGCCGTGCGGTCTCGCCCCGGAGGACAACCTCCCGGTGGGACTCCAGATCATCGCCCCCGCGATGCAGGACGACCGGCTCTACAAGGTCGGCGCCGCCGTCGAGGCGGCCTTCGTGGAAAAGTGGGGGCACCCGCTGCTCGAGGAGGCTCCGTCGCTGTGAGTGCACTGACCAAGGCCAAGGGCTTCAAGAAGTCCAGGTCCGGTACCTACCTGTCCATGGCCGGGACCGCGTTCGGCGCGTTCGGTGTGGCCAAGCGTCTGAAGAAGGCCCGCGCCGAGCAGGACACGCTGGTCCTGATCGACGCCACCGTGTCCGCCGTCGCGATCGTCACCGGCCTCGCCATTCTCTACCGCGAGCTGAAGCGGCTGGGCGACGACGACGTCCTGCTGGGCTGAGAGGGAAGTTTTCACCGTGACCACCACGACCGACCTGGTGTCGTACGAGGACGCGCTGGCGTCGTACGACCCCGTCATGGGCCTCGAGGTCCATGTCGAGCTCGGCACCAAGACGAAGATGTTCTGCGGGTGCTCGACCGAGCTGGGCGCCGAGCCCAACTCGCAGACCTGCCCCGTCTGCCTCGGCCTGCCCGGCGCGCTCCCGGTCGTCAACGCGACCGGCGTCGAGTCCGCGATCAGGATCGGTCTCGCGCTGAACTGCGAGATCGCCGAGTGGTGCCGCTTCGCCCGGAAGAACTACTTCTATCCGGACATGCCGAAGAACTTCCAGACCTCCCAGTACGACGAGCCGATCGCCTTCAACGGCTACCTCGACGTGCAGCTGGAGGACGGCGAGACCTTCCGCGTGGAGATCGAGCGCGCCCACATGGAGGAGGACACCGGCAAGTCCACCCACGTGGGCGGCGCGACCGGCCGTATCCACGGCGCCTCGCACTCGCTGCTCGACTACAACCGCGCCGGCATCCCGCTGATCGAGATCGTCACCAAGCCGATCGAGGGCGCGGGCGAGCGCGCCCCCGAGGTGGCGAAGGCGTACGTCCGTGAGCTGCGCGAGGTCATCAGGGCGCTCGGCGTCTCCGAGGCCCGCATGGAGATGGGCCAGATGCGCTGCGACGTGAACCTGTCGCTGCGCCCGCACGGCCGCGAGAAGTTCGGCACGCGCAGCGAGACGAAGAACGTCAACTCGCTGCGGTCCGTCGAGCGCGCGGCCCGCTTCGAGATCCAGCGGCACGCGGCGGTGCTGTCGTCCGGCGGCACGATCGTGCAGGAGACCCGCCACTTCCACGAGGACACCGGATCCACGACCTCGGGCCGCGTGAAGGAGGAGGCCGAGGACTACCGGTACTTCCCGGAGCCCGACCTCGTTCCCGTGGCACCCTCGCGCGAGTGGGTCGAGGAGATCCGCGCGTCCCTGCCCGAGCTGCCGCTGGTCCGCCGTACCCGGCTGCTCGCCGAGTGGGGCATCTCCGCCACCGACATGCAGGCGATCCTCAACGCCGGCGCGCTGGACCTGATCGTCGAGACGATCGACGCCGGTGCCGACGCGGCCTCCGCCCGCAAGTGGTGGATGGGCGAACTGGCGCGCAGCGCCAACGAGTCCGGCACCGCGCTGGACGAGCTGGCGATCACCCCGCAGCAGGTGGCGCGGGTCACCGAGCTGGTCGCGAAGGGTGACCTGAACGACAAGCTGGCCCGTCAGGTCATCGAGGGCGTCCTCGCGGGCGAGGGCACCCCGGACGAGGTCGTCGACAAGCGCGGGCTGAAGGTCGTCTCCGACGAGGGCGCGCTGACCACCGCCGTGGAGGAGGCCATCGCCGGCAACCCGGGCGTCGCGGACAAGATCCGCGGCGGCAAGGTGGCCGCGGCCGGCGCTCTGGTCGGCGCGGTCATGAAGGCCACGCGCGGCCAGGCCGACGCGGCCCGGGTCAAGGAGCTGATCCTGGAGAAGCTGGGCGTCGCCGAGGGCTGAGCCCCGTCGTCGCACGGCTGACCGCACGGCCCCGGAGGCATGGCCTCCGGGGCCGTCGCCGTCTTCGCACCCGGGAACGCGACGGTCGTCCGGTCCCGCGTGCGGCCCCGCGTCCGGTCTCCCGGACGGGAGACGCTACGCTCGCCCGCCATGAGTGGACGCACCAATTCCGGCCCCGGGCCCGCGATAACCGAGCCGGACGACCCGCGGCGGACCGCGGCGGACGGCGGGCAGGAGACCGCCGACGGCGCGCAGGAGTACGTCGAGGACGCCCGGCGGGCCCGCTGGACGGCCACCGGCTCCGGAGCCCTGCTGACCCTGGCCGGACTGGCCGCCGCGCTCCTGCGGAGCACCGGCACGTCCCCGGCCCTCGTCCCCGCCGCCTACGCCCTCGGCGCCGCGGTGTGCGCCCTCGCCACGGCTCTCGGCGCCCGGGGCCGTACCCGCAGGGCCCTGTGGCTGCTGATCGCCGGGACGATGGTCATGGCGCTCGGAGACCAGTTCGACTGACGGACCGGTCCGGCCCCGCCCACCCCGGACGATCATTCTCACCCGCAAGAGCCCCGACACCGGTTCGTGCCCTCGCCGCCGGGGTGCCGCGCCGCCCGTGAGAGGCTCTGCGCGGTCTCGACGGAGGAACTGCGGAAGGAGCAGCGCCGCGATGTACGCGACATCCCTGGGTGACGACGGAGCCGAACTGCGACCCCTGGAGGTCTGGCACGCCGGGGAACTCCTCGCCCACATCGACCGGGGGCGGGAGTTCATCGGCCGGCACGTCGGCCTGCCGGACGTGGTGTCCGACCTGGACGGGGCCCGGGCGTGGCTGACGTCGTACGCGGACAAGCGCGGCGCCGACGCCGGCAGCGTGCACGGCATCTGGCGGGACGGAACGCTCGTGGGCGGGCTGCTGTTCCGCGTCTGGGACACCCCGAGCGGCGTCTGCGAGGCCGGCTGCTGGCTGGAGCCGGCGGCGGCCGGGCGCGGCCTGGTCACGCGCGGCCTGCGGGTGCTGCTCGACTGGGCCTTCGAGGAGCGCGGCATGCACCGGGTGGAGTGGCACGTGTCCTCCGCCAACGAGCCGAGCATCGGCGTGGCCCGGCGGCTCGGCATGAGCCGTGAGGGCGTGCTCCGCGAGAACTACCCGCACCGGGGTGTGCGCACCAGCACCGAGATCTGGGCGGTGCTGGCACCCGAGTGGCGTGCGGCACGCGCGCGTACCCCGCACAGCGGGCGTTAAGAGGCCTCTCAGACAGCGTCCGTACGGTGCCGGGCATGGCAACGAAGACATCGGAAGGCGCCGAGCCCGGCCCCGAGGCGCGCACGGACGACGAGACGACCACGGCGGCGGCCGGAACCGCCGGGCAGGCGCAGGCCCCCGGGAACACGGAGGCCATGGTGGCACCGGCTCCCGGGAACACGGAGGCCGGAAAGCGGGACGCCGAGGAGCGCGACGCGGAGGAGGAGGGCCCGGAGGAGCGTCCGGACGCGGCACTGTCCGGGGAGGACGGGCGCGGGACGGAGGCCGAGGCCGCCGGTGACCGGGCGCCCTCCGGCGTCGGCCAGGGCGCGGGGGCCGTCGTCTCCGCCGCGCTGGGCCTGGTCTCGCTCAGCGGCGGCTGGATCGGCACCGTCGCCTCCGCCCGCGAGCAGCTCGTCGGCCAGCTGCGGACCTCGTCCACGGCGAGCGTGTCCCGCCAGCTCAAGGAGGTCTACGGCGACGCCTGGCACACCACCGCCCTGTGGGCCGGTCTGTTCGCGCTGGCCGCCCTGCTCACCGGTGTCGTGGTGCTGGCCCGCCCCGCGTTCGGCGCCCCCGGCCGCCCGCAGGCCGCCTGGATCAGGTCGGTCGCCTGGGCGGGCGTCTCGCTCGGCGTCATCGGGCTGCTCCTGGCCGTCCTGAAGTACTCCGACGCACTGCTCGGCCTGCCCTCGGCCGGCTGAACTCCCGCGGTTCCCCGGGGCCTTAGGTCGTCCGTGCGCCCGGCACGGACGACCTAAGGCCCCTTACGCGCGCGTGCGGCCCGCCGGCCGGCCGAAGATGCGGAACTTCCCCGATGCGGCACGCCCCCTGCGGGGACGAGGGTGGAGTCCGTCGCAGAACGCGACGCACGACACCGCCCGCACCGAAGGATCTGCCATGTACGAGCTGGAACTGCAACGCATCCGGTCCGCCGAACTGCGCCGCGAGGCCCAGCGGGACCGCCTGGCCCGTGAGGTCGTCCGCGCCCGCCGCGCCGCCCGCCACGGAGCCCCGGCCGCCGAGTCCCATACCGAGCGGCCCCGCCGGACCCGGCTGCCGCGCACCGCGTGACGACGCAGGCGGAGGGCGACCGCACGGGGGTCGGCCGCCCACGCTCCGCCGGCCCGGGGCGTACGCCTGCCCGGCGCGGCAGCGGGCCTCTTCCGGCCACCGGTACGGCTCCTCCGTCCGTCGGTGGCCGCGCGCCCCTTCCGGCCACCGGTACGCCGCCTCCCCCTGCCGGTACGACCATCGCACCGGGGTTGTGGAAAACCGGTGCCCCGCCGTACCGGCCCCGTGCGATGCTCGGGCCCGTGGAGACCTGGTTCGTCAGTCCCGTGTTCGTCGGCCGCACCGACGAGCTGGGCACGCTGAAAGACGCGCTCGCCCGTGCCGCCGCGGCCGAGCCGCAGGCGCTGCTGCTCGGCGGTGAGGCGGGCGTCGGCAAGACCCGCCTCGTCGAGGAGTTCGCCACGGCCGCCGCCCGCCGCGAAGCCGTCGTCGCCGTCGGCGGCTGCGTGGAGGTCGGCGCCGACGGACTGCCGTTCGCCCCCTTCTCCACCGCGCTGCGCGCCCTGCGGGACGCCCTGCCCGAGGAGTTCGCCGCCGCCGCGGCGGGCCAGGAGGAGGAACTGGCCCGGCTGCTGCCCGACCTCGGCGAGGCCGGTGCCGGCCGCCACGACGAGCAGGGCATGGCCCGTCTGTTCGAGCTGACCGCCCGGCTGCTGGAGCGGGTCGCCGCCGCACACACCGTCGTGCTCGTCCTGGAGGACCTGCACTGGGCCGACGCCTCCACCCGCCACCTCCTGGCCTACCTCTTCCGCACCCTGCGCGCCGGCCGGCTCCTGGTCCTCGCCACCTACCGCTCCGACGACATCCACCGCCGCCACCCGCTGCGCCCCCTGCTCGCCGAACTGGACCGGCTGCGCACCGTCCGCCGCATCGAGCTGGCCCGCTTCACCCGCGACGAGGCCTGCCGTCAGATCGCCGGCATCCTCGCCGCCGAACCCGACCCCGCCCGGGTCGACGAGATCTACGAACGCTCCGACGGCAACGCCTTCTTCGTCGAGGAACTCGCCGTCGCAGGCCGCCAGGGCGACTGCGCCGGCCTCACCGACTCCCTGCGCGACTTGCTGCTGGTCCGGGTCGAGGCCCTGCCCGAGAGCGCCCAGCGGGTCACCCGCGTCGTCGCCGAGGGCGGCTCCACGGTGGAGTACCGACTGATCGCCGCCGTGGTCCAGCTCTCCGAGGACGACCTCATCGAGGCGCTGCGGGCCGCCGTCGGCGCCAACATCCTCACCGTCACCCGGGCCGGCGACGGCTACCGCTTCCGGCACTCCCTGGTCCGCGAGGCCGTCGCCGACGACCTCCTGCCCGGCGAACGCTCCCGGCTCAACCGCCGTTACGCCGAGGCCCTGGAGGCCGACCCCGGGCTCGTCCCGGCCGACGCCCGCGTGATGCGCCTGGCCAGTTACTGGTACCACGCCCGCGACGCCGCGAAGGCCCTGCCCGCCGTCCTGGCCGCCTCCGTCGTGGCCCGTCGCCGGCACGCCTACACCGAGCAGCTGGGCCTGCTGGAGCGGGCGATGGAGCTGTGGGACGGCGCCCCGCGAGAGGTGCGCCGCGCCCTGCGCCCCGTCGACTGCACCGAGGCGTACCCCCCGTGCGGCTGCGACCCGGCCACCACCCCCCTGCGCTACCTCGACCTGATGGCCGAGGCCGCCGTGGCCGGCCGCTTCGGCGGCGAACGGGAACGCGCCCTCAAAATCACCAAGCGGGCCCTGCGCCTCCTGGACGACGAACCGGACCCCCTGCGCGCCGCCTGGTTCTGGGTGCAGCGCTCCCGGCTCGTGCAGGCCCAGGCCCGCGGCGACGGCCGGCACGAACTGGCCACCGCGCAGGACCTGGTACGCGGTCTGCCGCCGTCCGAGGTGCACGCCGAGGTGCTGGCGGTCGCCGCCAACTGGTCCATGCAGCACCGGCCCGGCCCCGAGGCCTTCGCCGCCGCCGAGCGGGCCGTGGAGTACGCGCGGATGGTGGGCGCCCGCGAGACCGAACTGCACGCCCGCCTCACCCTGGGCGGTCTGATCGTCGACTCCGGCGACCCCGAGACCGGCCTGGCGCAGATGCGGCAGGTCCTGCGGGAGACCCGGGCGGAGGGCATGCACCCGGTCGCGGGCCGCGCCTACGTCAACCTGCCGTCCGCGTTGCAGAGCATCGGCCGGGACCGGGAGGCCGCCCCCCTGCTGCGCGAGGGCGTCGACTTCTGCCGCCGGTTCGGGCTGCTGGACTCCGAGGCCTGGGTGTGGGGCAACCTGTCCGACGCGCTGTACTCGCTCGGCCGCTGGACGGAGGCCGCCGAGGCCGCCGCGCACGCGACCCGGGTCGGTCACAGCGCCAAGCCCCGGGGCGCGGGTGCCCTGCGTCTGGCCCACCTCGCCCTGGCCCGCGGCGACCTCGCCGAGACCGCCCGGCAGCACACCGCCGCCCGCACCCGGTACGGCACCCACGACCCGATCCCCCAGCAGTCGCTGCCGCTGGCCCGGATCACCGTCGGTCTCGCCGCCGCGGAGGGCCGTCTCGCCGACGCCCGCGCCGCGCTGCACCAGGCCCTGGACGCCGGCCTGCCGCCCGGCACCCACCGCTACGGCTGGCCGTTGCTGCTGGCCGCCGCCACCGCCGAGGCCGACGCCCGCTCCCTGCCCGCCGCCCAGTCCGGCCGCGCCGAGTTCCTGGACCGCCTCTCGACGGCCGTGGGCACGCTCACCACCGGCGTCCCCCTCTGGCAGGCGTACGGCCAGTGGACGCGCGCCGAACTGCTGCGCGCGCGGGGCCGGGACACCGCCGGCACCTGGTCGCCGGTCGTCGCGGCCTTCGAGTGCCTGGACCGCCCCTACGACCTCGGCCGGGTCCGCCACCGTCTCGCCGGGGCGCTGCTGGCCGAGGGCGGCGAAGACGAGCGCGACCGCGCGGTGGAACTGCTCCGGCTGGCCGCCGCGGTCGCCGCCCACCTGGACGCCCGGCCGCTGGCCGACGCAGTCGCCCGGCTCGCCCAGCGCGCCCGCCTCAGCCTGACGCGCACGTCCCGGCAGGACGCGATCCCGGCCGACCCGGTCGCGGCGCTCGGCCTCACCAGCCGGGAGCGGGACGTCCTCGGCCTGGTCGCGGCCGGCCGCACCAACCGTCAGATCGCGCAGGAGCTGTTCATCTCCCCGAAGACCGCGAGCGTCCACGTCTCGCACATCCTCGGCAAGCTCGGTGTCTCGGGCCGGGGCGAGGCGGCGGCGGTGGCGCACCGGCTGGGACTGTTCACCGCCGAGCCCCTGGCCGCCGAGGCGCGGGGCTGAGACCTGTGCCGGAGAAGACCGGCAGTGAGGGGGAGCCGTGTTCGAAACCTTCGACGACCTGTTCGCACCCGGCCGCAAGCACACCCGGGACGAACGGAACCGGCTCGCGCTGACCCGCGAGGAAACCGGCGACAACGACCCCGGCCGAGGCCCCATAGACCTCACGTCCGGAAAGGCACTCGTACGCCTGCCCGCGCCGAAACCGCCGGGGCCGGCATCGGCGGGGCCGGGGCCGACGCGGCTGGAACCGACCGCACTGGAACCGGCTGCACCGGAAGCGGCCGGACCGGAAGCGGCCGAGCCGTCCGCCTGACCCGGCCGCCGAGTCGCTACCCGCCACGCCCCCCGGCCCGCCGAGCCGGCGCGACCGGGACCGGCCGAGCCGTTGGCCAAATCTCCGCCGGCCGAGCCGGAAACCGGCCGAGCCGTTGGCCAAATCTCCATCGGCCGAGGTGGAAACCCGCCGAGCGGGAAACCGGCCGAGCCCGCCGACCCTCGCCCGCCGAGCCGGCGCGACCGGGACCGGCCGAGCCGTTGGCCAAACCCAGCCGGCCGAGCCGCAAACCCGCCGAGCCCTTCGCCCCCGTAACCCCGGCCCGCCGAACCCCAACCCACCGACCGCCCGCCGAACCTCAACCCGCCGCCCCCACCCCCGGGCCGCCGAACCTCAACCGCCGCCCCCGGCCCGCCGAACCCCAACCCACTGACCGACCGCCCGCCGAACCTCAACCCGCCGCCCCCACTCCCGGTCCGCCGCCCCCCACTCCCCGCCCGCCGGAGCAGCACCGGACGAGCAGTGACCGGGGTGGAGGGGGTTACCGGACCCGGGCCTCCAGTAGGCGGTCGTCGCCCTTCTTCGGGGTGCCTCGGCCGTCCGTGTTGCTCGTCATCAGCCAGATCCGGTCACGGCCCGCCGGGACCACCGTACGAAGGCGGCCGTAGACGCCCGTGAGGAACGCCTGCGGGGCGGCCGACGCAGCCGTGCCGCGCAGTGGGACGCGCCACAGCCGCTTGCCCTTCAGGGCCGCCATCCAGATCACCCCGTCGACGGCGGCGATGCCACTGGGGGAGGCGTCGTCGGTGTGCCACTGGGCGACCGGGTCGAGGAACCCGGCCTTGTCGGACCTGCCCTCGGCGACGGGCCAGCCGTAGTCGCCGCCGGGCTTGATCGCGTTCAGCTCGTCCCAGGTGTCCTGGCCGAACTCGGAGGCGAACAGCCGCTGTTCGCGGTCCCAGGCCAGGCCCTGGACGTTGCGGTGGCCGTAGGAGTACACCACGGAGCCGGGGAACGGGTTGCCGGGCGCCGGTTCGCCGTCCGGGGTCATGCGCAGGATCTTTCCGCCCAGGGACTTCTTGTCCTGCGCCAGGCCCCGCCGCCCGCTCTCGCCGGTGCCCGCGTACAGCATGCCGTCCGGGCCGAAGGCGATCCGGCCGCCGTTGTGGATGAAGCCCTTGGGGATGCCCTTGAACACCGTGTCGGGAGCGCCGAGTTGTTCACCGTCAGGTCTCCGTTCGTCGTAGCGCATGCGGACGACGCGGTTGTCCGAGGCCGAGGTGAAGTAGGCGTAGATCATGTGGTCCGCGGCGTAGTCGGGGGAGAGGGCGATGCCGAGCAGGCCGCCCTCGCCGGCCGGCGCGACCCCGGAGACCGTGCCCAGTTCCGTCTGCCGGCCCGTCCGCTCGTCGATCCGGAGGATCGTGCCCTCGTCCCGGGAGGAGACCAGTAGATCGCCGCCGGGCAGCGGAGCCAGTCCCCACGGGGTCTTCAGACCCTCGGCCACCGTGCGCAGCACCTTCACCGAGCCCTTGGCGGGAGGTGCGGGGAAGGTGGCCCGCGGCGAGGAGGCACCGGGCGCCGTACCCGTCGCCGTACGCCCGCCGCCCGGCGACGGCCCGCCTCCGCCGCCGGAGCAGCCGGCTGCCAGCAGGAGGGAGGCCGCGGCCAGCACGGCCGTCACAGCTCGACGTTCCACGATCATGGTCCCTTCGACACGGCGGTCCGGCGGCACGCTCTCCCCCTCCTACCCCGCCCGCGCCCTCCCGGGTTCCCGCTTCCCGGTGGCCCATGGCGGGAACGTCAGTCCCACGACTCCTGTGCCGGCGGCAGCCGGGACACCTCCGCCAGGTCCTCCCCGGTCAGCCGCAGCCCGCCCGCCGCCGCGTTCTCCGCCGCCCAGCGTTCCCGTTTGGTGCCCGGCAGGGCGATCACATGGCGGCCCTGCGCCAGCACCCAGGCCAGGGCCACCTGGGCCGGCGTGACGTCGTCGCCGTACCGGCGGGCGATCCGGCGCAGGCCCGCGACGATCGGCTGGTTCGCCGCCATCATCTCGGCCGTGAACCGGGGGTGACGGGCCCGTACGTCGTCCGGTTCGAAGCCCTGCCCCGGCGTGAGCGTGCCGGTCAGGAAGCCGTTGCCGAGCGGCATCGCCGCCAGCAGGCCCACGCCGCGCGCCTCGCACCACGGCAGCAGCGCCTGGAGCGCCTGCGGCGACCACACCGACAACTCCGCCTGCACCGCGGTCACCGGGAACACCTGCTGCACCCGCCGCAGCTGGCGCAGCGTGGTGTCGTACAGCCCGGCACCGGGGCGGCGCCCGCCGCGCACCCCCATCGCGCACAGGCCCAGCGCCCGAACCTTCCCGGCGCGCACCAGGTCCGCCATCGCGCCCCAGGTCTCCTCGACGGGCACCTCGGGGTCGGCGCGGTGCAGCTGGTACAGGTCGATCACGTCGGTCTGCAACCGCCGCAGCGAGGCGTCGCAGGCCCGCTTCACATAGCCGGGGCGGCCGTTGGCCACGATGTGCTGATCGCCCACCAGCAGGCCCGCCTTCGTGGACACGAACGCGTCCCCGCGCCGCTCCTTGAGCGCCCGGCCCAGCAGCAGCTCGTTGGTGAACGGGCCGTACATGTCCGCGGTGTCCAGGAGGTCGCAGCCCAGGTCCAGCGCCCGGTGCACGGTTCTGAGCGACTCGTCGCCCCGCCGCCGGGATCCGCTGTACGCCCAGCTCATCGGCATGCACCCGAGTCCGACGGCCCCCACCGCGAGCGCCCCCGCGCCGATCGTCCTGCGCTCCACCTGCTCGTGACCCTCCCTCTGCCCGGCCACCAACCTAACCTCTGCACGCGCGCGTGCCTGACATAGCCTCCTGGCATGACTTCAGACGTGTGGCTGCCCCTTCCGCCCGACGGGATCGAGGGGCTTCCCGAGGGGCCCCGGTACCTGTTCTGGGACGGGGGCGAGGACGGCGAGCAGCCGTTTCCCGGCGACCCCGCCCGGTGCGCGGTGTACGTGGTGCCGTACATGAAGCCGTATCCCGTCAGGGTCCGCCCGCTGGCGCGGCTGACCGGCGTCCGGGTCATCCAGACGCTCACCGCCGGCGTCGACGACATCACCGCCCGGCTGGCGGACATCGCGCCGGGCGTCCAGCTGTGCAACGCCCGCGGTGTGCACGAGACGAGCACGGCCGAACTCGCCCTCACCCTGACGCTGGCCGCGCTGCGCGGCATCCCCGGCTTCGTCCGCGCCCAGCAGCGCGAGCGCTGGGAGAGCGGCTTCCACCCCTCGCTCGCCGACAAGAACGTCCTCATCGTCGGCTACGGATCCATCGGCGCCGCCGTCGAGGACCGGCTCGCACCCTTCGAGGTCGCGCGGGTGGCGCGCGTCGCGCGCTCCCAGCGCACCACGGCGCGCGGTCCCGTGCACCCGATCACCGATCTGTCCTCGCTGCTGCCGGACGCGGACGTCGTGATCCTCTGCACCCCGCTCACGGAGGCCACCCGGGGGCTCGTCAACGCCGGTTTCCTCGCCCGGATGAAGGACGGCGCGCTGCTCGTGAACGTCGCGCGCGGACCCGTCGTCGACACGAAGGCGCTGCTCGCCGAGGTGGAGACGGGCCGGATCAGCGCCGCCCTGGACGTGACCGACCCCGAGCCGCTGCCGCCGGGCCATCCGCTGTGGCAGGCGCCGGGGGTGCTGATCAGTCCCCATGTGGGCGGTCCGTCCTCGGCCTTCCTGCCGCGCGCCCGGCGGCTGCTCGCCGACCAGTTGACCCGGTTCGTGAACCACCGGCCGCTGCGGAACGTGATCCTTACGACGGGGGACGGCAGCACGGGATCAACCGGGCGGTAACCCGCTTCCGGCACCCTCCGCAACCTTTCGGACGCGGGCTGTACCGGCATATCCGCTGGTCGTCACGGAGCGTAGAGGAACTATGTCCCTGAGTGACGATCCTGGTGTATCGTCCCGACAGGGGCTGCGCCGCTGACCGTTCGGCGCGGGGGATGGACATTTCAGATTTGTGAGGGGGGCGACGGGCGATGCACGGCCTATGGACCAACGATCCGACGCGGCGGGGCCGTCGACGGCGACCCTGGCGGACGGCCACGCGCAGGCGCGGCCACCACACCCACCACACGCACCAGCAGCGCAGGCCCGGCGGCCGTCGCAGGCACGCCCGTCCGGCGCACCGGGACCGTCGGGCCCCGGGAGCGACGCGCAACGGGAGGCCCCGGTGAGCGCCCCGCCCTCGGTGACGACCGCCCTCGACGAAGCCGTGCGCGCACCGCACCCGTACCAGCCGCCGCCCCGGCGACCGGCCCCCGGTGAGAGTGCCCGTCTGGTGGAGCAGCTCGTTCTCGCCCTGGTCTGCGCGGCCTATGCCGTCGGCGCCGCGTCCGGCTGGGGCACGAAGGCAGTCGCGGACGTCATGGGCGACTTCGGGCTCAGCGCGGCGGCCGGCACCGCCGCAGTCTCCTGTTTCCTCTACGCCCGCAACCCGCGCGTGCGCTTCCGGTCCGCCTGGCTGCTGTTCGCCCTCTCCGCGACGATGACGGCCCTGGGCAACGCCGTCTGGGGATGGTACGAGGTCGTCCTGGACGTGGACGTGCCCAGCCCCAGCTACGCCGACCTGTTCTTCCTGTGCTTCGCGCCGCCCGCCATCGTGGGTCTGCTGGTCCTCGCCAAGCGGCCGGTCAGCCGGGCGGGCTGGATCTGTCTGGCCCTGGACGCCTGGCTGATCGGCGGCTCCCTGCTCACCCTCTCGTGGAGCCTCGCGCTCGCCCAGACGGCCAGGTTCGACGGGTCGAGCGTGGCCCACGCCGCGCTGTCGCTGGCGTACCCGCTGCTGGACATCGCGCTCGTCAGCATGGTCCTCGCGCTGCACTTCCGCCGCGCCCCGGGCAACCGTACGGCGGTGAACACCGCGATCGGCGCGCTCGCGCTGACCGTCATGTGCGACGCGCTGTTCACCTCGCCGCTGCTGCACAGCAGCTACCGCTCCGGACAACTGCTGGACGCCGGCTGGTTCGCCGGCTCCCTGCTGCTGGCCTACGCGCCCTGGGCCACCCCCCGGCGGCCGTCCGGCGCGCCGGAGACGCGCGCGCCGGACGGACACACGCGCGTGGTCCACGAGCACGTCCCCGGACAGCGCGGCGCGGCCCACCACCCGGTGTCCCCGCCCGCCCCGGGCGGCGAGCACTGCCGCTATCCGGCCGGACGGCCGCTCACCGGCTCCCTCGCCGCTCTCACCCCGTACCTCGCCGCCGCCGTCTGCACCCTGGGCATCCTGTACAACGTCCTGAACGGCCGCAGGCCCGACCACGTCGTGCTGATCACCGCGGGCTGCGTGGTGCTGGCACTCGTCATCCGGCAGGGCATCATGCTGCTGGACAACATCACCCTCACCCAGGAACTCGCGCAGAAGGAGAACCACTTCCGCTCCCTGGTGCAGGGCTCCAGCGACGTCATCATGATCGCCGCGCCCAACGGCATCCTGCGGTACGTCTCCCCGGCCGCCGCCGGGGTGTACGGCCGGCCCGCCGAGGATCTGGTCGGCAGCGAGCTGGCGAGCCTGATCCACCCGGAGGACCTGGGCTGCGTGGTGCACGAGGTGCGCCGCTTCCTCGCCGCCAGCCCGGCCGAGGAGCCGACCACGCGCATCGAGTGCCGGTTCCGGTCGGGCGCCGGCGGCTGGCTCAACGTCGAGTCCACCGTCAACCGGCACCACGGCGGACTGATCTTCAACAGCCGGGACGTGACCGAGCGGGTGCGCCTCCAGGCGCAGTTGCAGCACAACGCCGAGCACGACCCGCTGACCGACCTGCCCAACCGCGCGCTGTTCACCAAGCGGGTCCAGCAGGCCCTGTCCGGCCGCCGCGCCACCGACCGGGGCGCCGCCCTGCGCGGTACGGCGGTGCTCTTCATCGACCTGGACGGCTTCAAGGCCGTCAACGACACGATCGGCCACCAGGCCGGGGACGAGCTGCTGGTGCAGGCCGCCCGCCGGCTCCAGGACGCGGTCCGGCAGGGGGACACCGCGTCCCGGCTGGGCGGCGACGAGTTCGCCGCCCTGATCGTCGGGGACGGCACCCGGGACCGGGCGGCCCGGGAACGGAACATCCTGGAACTGGCCGACCGCCTCCGGTTGACCCTCTCCCAGCCGTACGCCATCGGTGGCAACGATGTCCGGGTCAACGCCTCCATCGGTGTCGCCTTCGCCGAGCCGGGCCTCGGCGCGGGCGAGCTGCTGCGCAACGCCGACCTGGCGATGTACCGCGCGAAATCGGCCGGCAAGGGCCGGGTCGAGCTGTACAGACCGCAGATGCAGCAGGACGTCGTCCGCAAGGCGGAGCTGGCCACCCGGCTGCGCGCCGCGCTGCACGACGGTGAGTTCGCGCTGCTGCACCAGCCCGTGGTGTGCCTCCGGAACGGCAGGATCACGGCGGTCTCCGCGCAGGCGCGCTGGCGCTCCTCGCAGGGGGTGCTGTTCACCCCGGCCGAGTTCCTGCGCGTGGCGGAGGACGGCGACAAGGCGGCCGAGCTGGACCGCTGGGTCCTGCACGAGGCCGTGGAGCGGGCCGCCGAGCGGGCCGGCACCGGGGCCGTCGTCCCGGTGGCCGTCCGGATGAGCGCCCGGCGGCTGCTGGACCGCTCCACGCCGCTCGCCTCCGTCGAGGCGCTGCTCGCCCGGCACGGGCTGCCGCCCGGGGCGCTGGTCCTGGAGCTGTCCGACACCGACCCGCGGGTCTCCCTGGACGAGCTGGAGCGCCGGCTGACCGCGCTCAGCCGGCTGGGGGTGCGGATCGCGCTGGACGGCCTCGGCAGCGGCTACGCGGCCATCACGGCGCTGCGCAGGCTGCCCGTGGACATCCTCAAGCTCGACCGCGGCCTGGTCGAGGGCGTGGTCGAGTCCGCGCGGCTGCACAAGATCACCAGTGGTCTGCTGCGGATCGCCGGGGACCTCGGGCTCCAGTCGGTCGCCGAGGGCGTGGACCTGCCGGAGCAGGTGGTCGCGCTGCGCGCGATGGGCTGCACGCACGGCCAGGGCATGGCGTTCGCCGGCGCGCTGGACGAGCTCCGGCTGCGCCGGGCGCTCGGTTCCGGTCACTATCCGGTGCCGCACGCCCCGGCGGAACCGGCGTTCGCGGGCGGTGTGCGCGAGCCGTCCGCCGCGCCCGGGAGATGAACGGCACCCGGGACGGGGCACGGGGAGGTGCACGGAGGGCGCGGGCGCTGTCCGCGGAGGTGGCCGCACCCTCTGCTCACATTCTGAGACTCCCGTCCCACCTACTTGACACGTGGTGCGTGCCGGGGGGAGGGTCAGTGCCATGCGCACCCGAATTCTCGTACTTGGACAGCGCGTCGGCTGAGCTGGGACCCACCGGAGGACGATCCGGAATCCCCAGCGACCACACCCGGCGCGCTCCCCTCGCTTGCCTTGCGGCACGAGGGGTTTTTTGTTGCACGAGCACTGTTCGGGCAACGCCCGAACTCCGTCCGAACCTCGCATAAACCCTCAGCATCGAGAAGAGAATGCCGATGACCGAGCAGGCCACCGGGGCCCACCATCCGCAGCCGCGGCCCCGTTCCGGAGGACACTCCGCCCCCGTCGAGCACGTCACGGGTGCGCAGTCCCTCATCCGCTCCCTCGAGGAGGTCGGCGCGGACACGGTGTTCGGCATTCCCGGCGGCGCGATCCTCCCCGCGTACGACCCGCTGATGGACTCCACCCGGGTGCGCCACGTGCTGGTCCGGCACGAGCAGGGCGCCGGCCACGCGGCCACCGGCTACGCGCAGGCCACCGGCCGGGTCGGCGTCTGCATGGCGACCTCGGGACCGGGCGCCACCAACCTGGTCACGCCCATCGCGGACGCGCACATGGACTCGGTGCCGCTCGTGGCGATCACCGGCCAGGTCGCCTCCAAGGCGATCGGTACCGACGCCTTCCAGGAGGCGGACATCGTCGGCATCACCATGCCGATCACCAAGCACAACTTCCTCGTCACCAAGGCCGAGGACATCCCGCGGGTCATCGCGCAGGCGTTCCACATCGCCTCCACCGGCCGCCCGGGTCCGGTCCTGGTCGACATCGCCAAGGACGCCCTCCAGGCGAAGACGGTCTTCTCCTGGCCGCCCACCATGGACCTGCCCGGCTACCGCCCGGTGACCAAGCCGCACGCCAAGCAGATCCGCGAGGCGGCCAAGCTGATCACCGCCGCCAGGCGGCCCGTGCTGTACGTCGGCGGCGGTGTCCTCAAGGCCGGGGCCACGGCCGAGCTGAAGGTCCTCGCCGAGCTGACCGGGGCGCCGGTCACCACGACGCTGATGGCGCTCGGCGCGTTCCCCGACAGCCACCCGCTGCACGTGGGCATGCCCGGCATGCATGGCAGCGTCGCCGCGGTCACCGCGCTCCAGAAGGCCGACCTGATCGTGGCCCTCGGCGCCCGCTTCGACGACCGCGTCACCGGCAAGCTGGACAGCTTCGCGCCGTACGCCAAGATCGTCCACGCCGACATCGACCCGGCGGAGATCGGCAAGAACCGCACCGCCGACGTGCCGATCGTCGGTGACGCCCGCGAGGTCATCGCCGACCTGGTCCAGGCGGTGCAGAAGGAGCACAGCGAGGGCCACCAGGGCGACTACACCGCCTGGTGGAGCGACCTGAACCGCTGGCGCGAGACCTACCCGCTCGGCTACGACCTGCCCGAGGACGGCTCGCTCTCCCCGCAGCAGGTGATCGAGCGCATCGGGCAGCTGGCGCCGGAGGGCACGGTCTTCGCCGCGGGCGTCGGCCAGCACCAGATGTGGGCCGCGCACTTCGTCCGGTACGAGCGGCCCGCCACCTGGCTGAACTCCGGCGGCGCCGGCACGATGGGCTACGCGGTCCCGGCCGCCATGGGCGCCAAGGCCGGCGTGCCGGAGCGGACGGTCTGGGCGATCGACGGCGACGGCTGCTTCCAGATGACCAACCAGGAACTGACCACCTGCGCCCTGAACAACATCCCGATCAAGGTCGCCGTCATCAACAACGGCGCCCTCGGGATGGTCCGACAGTGGCAGACCCTCTTCTACAACCAGCGCTACTCCAACACCGTGCTGCACAGCGGGCCCGACGACATCAACCCGCAGGCCCGGGGTACGCGGGTGCCGGACTTCGTGAAGCTGTCCGAGGCGATGGGCTGCGTGGGCCTGCGCTGCGAGCGCCCCGAGGACCTGGACCGGGTCATCGCGGAGGCGAACGCCATCAACGACCGTCCGGTCGTCGTCGACTTCATCGTCCACGAGGACGCGATGGTCTGGCCGATGGTCGCCGCCGGCACCTCCAACGACGAGATCATGGCCGCCCGGGACGTCCGCCCCGACTTCGGCGACAACGAAGACGACTGAGCGAGAGAGACGTAAAAAGACATGTCCAAGCACACGCTCTCCGTCCTGGTGGAGAACACGCCGGGCATCCTCGCCCGCATCGCCGCCCTGTTCTCGCGCCGCGGCTTCAACATCGACTCGCTCGCGGTCGGTGTCACCGAGCACCCCGACATCTCCCGCATCACCATCGTGGTGGGCGTCGAGGAACTGCCGCTGGAGCAGGTCACCAAGCAGCTCAACAAGCTCGTCAACGTGCTGAAGATCGTCGAGCTGGAGCCCGGTCAGGCCGTCCAGCGCGAACTCGTCCTGGTGAAGGTCCGCGCCGACAACGAGACCCGGTCCCAGATCGTGGAGATCGTCCAGCTGTTCCGCGCCAAGACCGTGGACGTCTCCCCGGAGGCCGTGACGATCGAGGCCACCGGCTCCGGCGAGAAGCTGACCGCCATGCTCAAGATGCTGGAGCCGTACGGCATCAAGGAACTGGTCCAGTCCGGCACGATCGCGATCGGCCGCGGCGCCCGTTCGATCACGGACCGCTCGCTGCGCGCGCTCGACCGGACCGCGTAGGGCCGTGGACGGGCGGCGGCGCGCCGCGCCGCCGCCCGTATACCGAGACCCCGAAACTTCCGTCCCGCCCACCGTCATACGGTGGGACGCATCACCTGCACACAAGGAGAGAACCCAAAGTGGCCGAGCTGTTCTACGACGCTGACGCCGACCTGTCCATCATCCAGGGCCGCAAGGTCGCGGTCATCGGCTACGGCAGCCAGGGTCACGCCCACGCGCTGTCGCTCCGTGACTCCGGTGTCGACGTGCGTGTCGGCCTGCACGAGGGCTCGAAGTCCAAGGCCAAGGCCGAGGAGCAGGGCCTGCGCGTGGTCACCCCGGCCGAGGCCGCCGCCGAGGCCGACGTCATCATGATCCTGGTCCCGGACCCCCTCCAGGCCCAGGTGTACGACGAGTCCATCGCCCCGAACCTGAAGGACGGCGACGCGCTGTTCTTCGGCCACGGCCTGAACATCCGCTACGGCTTCATCAAGCCCCCGGCGGGCGTGGACGTCTGCATGGTCGCCCCGAAGGGCCCGGGCCACCTGGTCCGCCGCCAGTACGAGGAGGGCCGCGGCGTGCCCTGCATCGCCGCCGTCGAGCAGGACGCCTCGGGCAACGCCTTCGCCCTCGCCCTGTCCTACGCCAAGGGCATCGGCGGCACCCGCGCCGGCGTCATCAAGACGACGTTCACCGAGGAGACCGAGACCGACCTGTTCGGTGAGCAGGCCGTGCTGTGCGGTGGCACGGCCGCGCTGGTCAAGGCGGGCTTCGAGACGCTGACCGAGGCCGGCTACCAGCCGGAGATCGCCTACTTCGAGTGCCTGCACGAGCTGAAGCTGATCGTGGACCTCATGTACGAGGGCGGCCTGGAGAAGATGCGCTGGTCCATCTCCGAGACCGCCGAGTGGGGCGACTACGTCACCGGTCCGCGCATCATCACCGACGCCACCAAGGCCGAGATGAAGAAGGTCCTCGCCGAGATCCAGGACGGCTCCTTCGCCCGCGCCTGGATGGACGAGTACCACGGTGGTCTGAAGAAGTACAACGAGTACAAGCAGCAGGACTCCGAGCACCTGCTGGAGACCACTGGCAAGAAGCTGCGCAAGCTGATGAGCTGGGTGGACGAGGAGGCGTAAGCCTCGGGACAGGGGCCGGGGCCAACGCTCCGGCCCCTGTTGTCCACCGCGTCCTGCCACGGACGGGTGATCCTTCCGCGGAGGCGCAATGCGGTCTTCGGCACGCCACTACACTTCTGCACAACACGCGTCAGGCCCACAGCGTCGTGCGTCTTCCGCGGCTAGCCCCCCTCCACCGCCTGCGGCCGTCGGGACGGCCGTCCGCATCGCACCTGTGAGGACTCACGTGAGCTCGTACCCCAGTCAAAAAGCCACGGTACTCATCGCTGAGGAGCTGTCGCCTGCCACCGTCGACGCACTCGGTCCGGACTTCGAGATCCGGCACTGCAACGGAGCGGACCGCTCCGAGCTGCTTCCGGCCATCGCCGACGTGGACGCGATCCTCATCCGTTCGGCCACCAAGGTCGACGCCGAGGCCATCGCCGCCGCGAAGAAACTGAAGGTCGTCGCGCGTGCCGGCGTCGGTCTGGACAACGTCGACGTCTCCGCCGCCACCAAGGCCGGCGTGATGGTCGTCAACGCCCCCACCTCCAACATCGTGACCGCGGCCGAGCTGGCCTGCGGTCTCATCCTCGCGACCGCCCGCAACATCCCGCAGGCCAACACCGCCCTGAAGAACGGCGAGTGGAAGCGCAGCAAGTACACGGGTGTCGAGCTGGCCGAGAAGACGCTGGGCGTCGTGGGCCTGGGCCGCATCGGCGCCCTCGTCGCGCAGCGCATGTCCGCCTTCGGCATGAAGGTCGTCGCCTACGACCCCTACGTGCAGCCCGCGCGGGCCGCGCAGATGGGCGTCAAGGTGCTGTCGCTGGACGAGCTGCTGGAGGTCTCCGACTTCATCACCGTCCACCTGCCCAAGACCCCCGAGACCCTCGGCCTGATCGGTGACGAGGCGCTGCGCAAGGTCAAGCCGAGCGTGCGTGTCGTCAACGCCGCGCGCGGCGGCATCGTCGACGAGGCGGCGCTGTACGCGGCGCTGAAGGAGGGCCGGGTCGCCGGCGCCGGCCTCGACGTGTACGCCAAGGAGCCGTGCACCGACTCCCCGCTGTTCGAGCTGGACCAGGTCGTGTGCACCCCGCACCTCGGCGCCTCGACCGACGAGGCCCAGGAGAAGGCGGGCATCGCGGTCGCCAGGTCGGTGCGGCTCGCGCTCGCCGGTGAGCTGGTGCCGGACGCGGTGAACGTCCAGGGCGGTGTCATCGCCGAGGACGTCAAGCCGGGCCTGCCGCTCGCCGAGCGTCTGGGCCGTATCTTCACGGCGCTGGCCGGCGAGGTCGCCGTCCGTCTCGACGTCGAGGTCTACGGCGAGATCACCCAGCACGACGTGAAGGTGCTGGAGCTGTCCGCGCTCAAGGGTGTCTTCGAGGACGTCGTCGACGAGACGGTGTCGTACGTCAACGCGCCGCTGTTCGCGCAGGAGCGCGGTGTCGAGGTGCGCCTGACCACCAGCTCCGAGTCGGCCGACCACCGCAACGTGGTGACCGTGCGCGGCACGCTGGGCACCGGCGAGGAGGTGTCGGTCTCCGGCACGCTGGCCGGCCCGAAGCACGTACAGAAGATCGTCGCCGTCGGCGAGTACGACGTCGACCTCGCGCTCGCCGACCACATGGTCGTCCTGCGCTACGAGGACCGTCCGGGTGTAGTCGGCACCGTCGGCCGGGTCCTCGGGGAGGCCGGCATCAACATCGCCGGCATGCAGGTCGCGCGTGCGGCGGTGGGCGGCGAGGCGCTGGCCGTGCTCACCGTGGACGACACGGTGGCCCCCGGCGTGCTGGCCGAGCTGGCCACCGAGATCGGGGCGGCCTCGGCCCGGTCCGTGAACCTGGTCTGAGCACACGACGGACGCCGGGCGTGCCGACTTCGGTCGGCCCGCCCGGCGTTCCGCGTATCCGCTACCGGTCGGTGGTCCGCAGGGTCAGCGCGGCGCCGGCCGCCGCCAGCGCCAGCAGCACCGCCCCGGCGACCGCCACGCCGTGCATGCCGCTGGTGAACGCCTCCCGGGCCGTGGCGAGCAGGGACGCGCCGGGCCGGGCGGGCAGCCGGGCGGCCGTGGTGAGGGCCCCGCCCAGGGTCTCGCGGGCCTCGGCCGGGGCCGTGTCCGGCATGGCGTGGCGGTAGACGGCCGTGCCGATGGAGCCCAGGACCGCCATGCCGAGCGCCCCGCCGAACTCGGTGCCGGTCTCCAGCAGGGCGGACGCCGTGCCCGCCTGTTCCGCGGGGACGCCGCTCATGGCCAGGTCGGTCAGCTGGGACAGCACCATGATCATGCCGCAGGCGAGGACGCCGGCCGCGGCCAGTACCAGCCACAGGGAGTCGGTGCCGGCGAGGGCGAGCAGGGCGTACCCGGCCGCGCTGACCGCGAAGCCGCTGGTGACGACGTAGCCGCGGTGGACGCCCCGCTGGACGAGGGCGGTGGTGAGGGGCCCGGCGGCCCCGATGAGCACCGACGGGAGCAGGCTCCACAGCGCCGCCGCCAGCGGGCTCTTGCCGAGGACCGACTGGAGGTACTGCGTGGTGAAGATGGCCGAGCCCATCATCCCGAACGCGGACACCAGGGTGAGGACCAGCGACGGGGTGAAACCCCGGCCCCGCAAGAGGGCCGGCGGGACCAGCGGGGAGGCGCCGGTGCGCTGGCGGCGGACGAACAGCGCCCCGAAGAGCAGGCCGACGACGACCGGGACGACGTACCGCGGGTGCCAGCCCTCGGACGGGATCTCCTTGAGGCCGTAGACCACCGGGAGTACGGCGGCCATCGACAGGGGCACGCTGGCCAGGTCGAAGCGGCCGGCCCGGGGATTGCGCGTCTCCGGCAGCAGGACCGGGCCGAGGACCAGCAGCAGCGCCATCGCGGGCAGGTTGACCAGGAAGACCGAGCCCCACCAGAAGTGCTCGACCAGGACGCCGCTCATCACCGAGCCGAGGGCGACCCCGCCGGTCATCACACCGGACCACAGGCCGATGGCCTTGGCACGCTGGGCGGGGTCGGTGAACATCGTGCGCAGCAGGGCCATCGTGGACGGCATGAGGGTCGCGCCGCCGACGCCGAGGATCGCGCGGGCCGCGATCAGGGTCCCGGCGCTGTTCGCGCAGGCCGCGAGCAGGGACGCCGCGCCGAAGGCCGCGGCCCCGGTCAGGAGCAGCTTGCGGCTGCCGAAGCGGTCGCCGAGCGAGCCCATCGTCATCAGCAGGCCGGCCAGGACGAAGCCGTAGATGTCGAAGATCCACAGTTGCTGGGTGCCGGTGGGGTGCAGGTCGGCGCTGATGGCGGGGGCCGCGAAGTAGAGGACCGACACGTCCATCGAGACCAGCAGCAGCGGCAGCATCAGCACCCCGAACGCGGTCCACTCGCGGCGTCCGGCGCGGACGGGGGCGCGTTCGGCGCCGACGGGGACGGTGGTGCTCGTCGAGTTCGTCATGCCGAGGAATGTACGGCTGTATTAAACGTCTGTCTAGGACGATTGTATAATTCAGTCGTCTAGGACGGATGTATGGACGCCGGTTAGGCTGGCGGACATGGGACACCGTGAGGATCTGCTCGAAGGCGCCAAGCGCTGCCTGCTGGAGAAGGGCTTCGCGCGGACGACGGCGCGCGACATCGTCAAGGAGTCGGGGACGAACCTGGCCTCGATCGGCTACCACTACGGCTCCAAGGACGCGCTGCTGACCCGGGCCTATGTCTCCCTGCTCGAGACCGTGGGCGAGAGCTTCGGCCCGGGCCTCGGCGGGGAGGTCACCCAGCCCCCGGGATCGCCGGCGCGCTTCCAGGAGATCTGGGCGAGCGTCCTGCGCACCGTCCCCGAGTCACGTGCCATCTGGCTGCTCAGCTTCGAGCTGATGTTCCAGGACGAGCGGGTAGCGGAGGTGCGCAAGCTGCTGGCCGAGGCGCAGGAGGAGGGCCGGACAGGGCTCGTGGCCCTCTTCAGCGGCGTGCCGGAGACGGAGATCGACCAGGAGACCACGGACAGCGAGGGCCGCCTCTACCAGACCCTTCTCAACGGCCTCATGGTCCAGTGGCTCTTCGACCCCGGTTCGGCGACCACCGCGGAGCAGCTCACCGAGGGGCTCAGGCGTGTCATGCGGCAGGCCGCGCAGCACTGACCGGCAGTCACAGCCGCGCCCGTTTCAACGTCATGTGCAGCAGCAGCCGGTCCTCCCCGTCGTCCAGGTCGAGCCCGGTCAGCTGCTCCACCCGGGACAGGCGGTAGTACAGCGTCTGGCGGTGGATGCCCAGCTCGGCGGCGGTGCGGCCGGCCTGTCCCGCGCAGTCGAGGTAGACCTCCGCGGTGCGGGCCAGCTCCCGGTGGGCGGGGGAGAGCAGCGGACCGGCCACGGGGTCGTACGCGGCCTCGGGGGGCAGTGCGGTCAGCAGCCGGTACGGCCCGATGCGCCCCCACTCCGCGATCGGCGCGAACCGTGGCTCGGCCAGCGCGGCGCGCGCGGCGGCCCGCGCCTCCTGCCAGACCGTGCCCAGCTCGGCGAGACCGGTGCGCGGCTCGCCGATCCCGGCGGCGCACCGCGCCCCGGCGGCGAACCCGGCCACCCGGCCGGCCCCGGCGGCTGCGGCCCCTGTGGTGCCTGCGGTCCCGGCAACCCCGGCGGTCCCGGCAACCCCGGCGGTCCCGGCGGCTCCGGTGGGCGCCGGGTGTCGCGCGGCCACGGCGGCGGCCGTACGCGCCCCCGCTCCCCGCGCCTTCGCTCCTCCGGCGCCCTCGGCGTCCCTGAGCAGCCGTGCCGCCGCCGTCAGCGCCGGTGTCGGCACAGCCGTCGTCCGCAGCCGCACCAGCACCGCGAGGGTCAGCCCGGTCGGCCCCCAGGGCAGCGTGCACAGGGCGGTGGCGTGCGGGACCGTACGCGGGGCCGGGGCGTCGTCCGGGTCGGCCGAGGGCCAGGGCGCCACACAGACCAGCGTGTGCGGGCCGTCCGCGCGGGGGCCCAGGGCGGTGCGCAGGTCGGCCACCGCCATGTCCCGCTGCCAGCCGCGCTCCGCCGTGAGCACCGCCCGCAGCTCCCGGCTCAGCCCCGCCCCGGCCTCCGCCTCGTCGGCGAGCAGCGCCCCGATCCGGTCCGCCACCCGCAGCGCGGCGGCCAGCTGGGCGTCCGTCGGCCCGGGGTCGCCGTCCAGCAGCCAGACGTAGCCGAGGACGACACCCCGATGGCGTACGGGGAGGCAGATCCGGCCGCGGTACACGCCGGCCTCCGGGCTCGGCGGGATGCGTACCGGACCGGTTGCGCGCGTGATGCCGAAGCCCTCGAACCAGGTGCGGACCGCCGCCGTGGAGCGCCGGGTCAGGATCGAACGGGTGCGGACCGGGTCCAGCGCGGACGGGTCCAGCTCGTCGTCGCTGTCGTACGCGCCGAACGCGATCAGCTCGAAGTCGCGGTTCTCCAGGGTCGCCGGAACGCCCAGCAGCTCGGAGATCTCGTCCACCAGCTCCTGGTAGTCACCCATGCTTCCGAAGGATGCGCCATCGGCCTTCACCCGGGCATTGTCCCCCATTCCCCGGCTGCCCTCATACACCTGTCTGAGAACCCGTGCACGGATGCGTGACAGCTGTCGATGGCTCAGGATCGGAGAGATCCCTAGGTTTCACGGTGGTTCTCCGTGTCGTACCCGAATCGTCGGGTAGGGCCGTTTCGGTGCTTGTCTGTGGAGGTGCCCCGTGCTGGGTCCCGTGATTCTCGCCGCGTCGCGCAGCGACCGGATGCGTCGTCTGATCTCGGCGGCCCCGGTGACCAAGCAGGTCGTCGACCGGTTCATCCCCGGCGAGACCGTGGCCGACATCGTCCCGATCATCGAGGACCTCACGGCCAAGGGCCTGGAGCTGACGATGGACGTCGTCGGCGAGGACATCACCACCCCGGAGCAGGCCGCCGCCGCCCGGGACGCCTACCTGGCGCTGGTCGGCCACCTCGAGCGGCTGGAGCTGGGCGAGAAGGTCGAGATGTCGGTCAAGCTGTCCATGTTCGGCCAGGCGCTGGAGGGCGGCCACGAGCTGGCACTCGCCAACGTCCGCCCGGTCGTCGAGGCCGCCGCCGCCATCGGGACGACCGTCACGCTCGACGCCGAGGACCACACCACCCTCGACTCGATGTTCGCCATCCACGAGGAGCTGCGGAAGGACTTCCCGCAGACCGGCTGCGTCATCCAGGCCTACCTCTTCCGCACCGAGGCCGACGCCCGCCGCCTCGCGGAGTCCGGCAGCCGTGTGCGCCTGGTGAAGGGCGCCTACAAGGAGCCCGCCGAGGTCGCCTACCAGCAGAAGCACGAGATCGACAAGGCCTACGTGCGCATCCTCAGGACGCTCATGGAGGGCGAGGGCTACCCGATGATCGGGTCCCACGACCCGCGTCTGATCGCCATCGCCCAGGAGCTGGCCCACAAGGCCGGCCGCAAGCTCGACGAGTACGAGTTCCAGATGCTGTACGGCATCCGGGGCGAGGAGCACCTGCGGCTGGCCGCCGAGGGCCACCGCATGCGCGTCTACACCGCCTACGGCACCGACTGGTACGGCTACTTCATGCGCCGCCTCGCCGAGAAGCCCGCCAACCTGCGCTTCTTCCTGCGCTCGATGGTCAGCACGGGCTGAGCCCGAACACCCGCTCACGTACAAGGAGTTACGGATCTCATGGACGCTGTGACCCAGGTCCCCACCCCCGTCAACGAGCCGGTGCACGGCTACGCCCCCGGCTCGCCCGAGCGCGCCCGCCTGGAGGTCAGGCTCAAGGAGCTGGCCGACAACCCGATCGACCTGCCGATGACCATCGGCGGCGAGAAGCGCATGGGCGGCGGCGAGACGATCCAGGTCGTCCAGCCACACAACCACAAGGCGGTCATCGGCACCCTGCGCAACGCCACCCGGCAGGACGCGCAGGACGCCATCGACGCGGCCCTGGCCGCCGCCCCGGCGTGGCGCGCGATGGCCTTCGACGACCGCGCCGCGATCATCCTGCGCGCCGCCGAGCTGCTGGCCGGCCCCTGGCGGGAGACGATCGCCGCCTCCACCATGCTGGGCCAGTCCAAGACCGCCCAGCAGGCGGAGATCGACAGCCCCTGCGAACTGGTCGACTTCTGGCGCTTCAACGTGCACTACGCGCGCCAGATCCTCGCCGAGCAGCCCCCGGCGAACTCCCCGGGTGTCTGGAACCGCCTGGACCACCGCCCGCTGGAGGGCTTCGTCTACGCGATCACGCCGTTCAACTTCTCGGCGATCGCGGCGAACCTGCCCACCGCGCCGGCCCTGATGGGCAACGTGGTGCTGTGGAAGCCGTCCCCGACGCAGACCCACGCCGCCGTCCTGCTCATGCAGCTGCTGGAGGAGGCGGGCCTGCCCAAGGGCGTCATCAACCTCGTCACCGGCGACGGCATCGAGGTCTCCAAGGTCGCCCTGGAGCACCGCGACCTCGCCGGCATCCACTTCACCGGTTCGACCAAGACCTTCCAGTACCTGTGGAAGACGGTCGGCAACAACATCGAGAAGTACCGCTCCTACCCGCGTCTGGTCGGCGAGACCGGCGGCAAGGACTTCCTGGTCGCCCACCCGAGCGCCGACCGCGCGATCCTGAAGACCGCCCTGACCCGCGGTGCCTTCGAGTACCAGGGCCAGAAGTGCAGCGCCACCTCCCGCGCCTACATCCCGGCCTCCATCTGGAACTCGGGCTTCAAGGAGGAGTTCGCCGCCGAGGTCGACTACCTGACCATGGGTGACGTCACCGACCTGTCCAACTTCATGGGCGCGGTGATCGACGAGCGGTCCTTCGCCAAGAACAAGGCGGCCATCGACCGCGCCAAGCAGGACCCGTCCTGCACCGTCGTGGCCGGCGGCAGCTACGACGACTCGGTCGGCTACTTCGTCCGCCCGACCGTCATCGAGTGCACCGACCCGGAGAACGAGGTCTTCACCACCGAGTACTTCGGCCCGATCCTCGCCGTGCACGTCTACGAGGACGACGCGTACGAGGAGATGCTGACCCAGATGGAGTCGGTGTCGGACTACGCCCTCACCGGTTCCGTCATCGCCAACGACCGCGCCGCCGCGGCCCACACGATGGAGAGGCTCCGCTTCGCCGCGGGCAACTTCTACATCAACGACAAGTCGACCGGCGCCGTCGTCGGCCAGCAGCCCTTCGGCGGCGGCCGTGCCTCGGGCACCAACGACAAGGCGGGCGCCCCGCAGAACCTGCTGCGCTGGACCCTGACCCGGGCCATCAAGGAGACCCTGGTCCCGCCGACCGACTACGCCTACCCGCACATGGGCTGACCGCCCCCGCGAACACGGCCCGGGAGGCCCGACATCTGGTCGGGCCTCCCGGGCCGTTCCCATCCCCCACGGGGCCGGACGCGGTCCGCGCCGACGCGGGCAGGGTGATACTGGCCTCGTGACTCCGCGCCCCCGCCTCGTCCACACCGCCGAACTGACCCCGGCCGAACTCCGCGAGCTGCGTGCCCTGTTGGACGACGCCTTCGACGGCGCGTTCGCCGACGAGGACTGGGACCACGGGCTGGGCGGCCTGCACGCGCTCGTCCGGGACGATGCCGGGCTCGTCGCCCACGGCTCGGTCGTGCTGCGCCGGACGCGGCACCGGGGGCGCTGGCTGCGCACCGGGTACGTGGAGGCCGTCGCCGTACGGGCCGACGCGCGGCGGACCGGGCTCGGCGGCCGGGTGATGGCGGAGCTGGAGCGGGTCATCGGCCGGGCCTACGACCTCGGCGTGCTCTCCGCCGGCGACGCGGGCGCCCGGCTGTACGCCGCCCGGGGCTGGCGGCGATGGCCCGGGCAGGTGCACGCGCTCTCACCGGAGGGGATCGTACGGCTGCCGGAGGAGGAAGGCGGCCTGTACGTGTGGCCCGCTCTCGCCGGGCCGCCCGACCCGGCCGGGGAACTGGTCCTCGACTGGCGCGACGGAGACGTCACCTGACGGGGAGCACCCTCACCGGTTACCCCCGAACACGCGAACGCCCAGTTCAGGGCGGGGTGAGCCGGTGTGCCGTCTCAGATAGTAGGAAGTCCGAGTAATGATGCAGACAGACGCGGACGGCTCCCTTAGCGTGGAAGGAGCCGAACGTCTCGCTCCATCCAGCGAATGGCGGTCGTGAGCCGGGCCCCGTGCAGGCAACCCCTGCGGCCATCGTTTCCCGCCCCTTTCCGGGAGTCTCCCTCCCACGCCTCCATGAGGCAGCGGGGGGCGTGCCCCCGCACCGCCGCACTCCGCGTCTGCCGAAGGAGTCGATTGCCATGGCCGAGACGACCGTCCGCCGCGTCCGCCACGTGCCCCGCACGAGCGAGTCCGACCGCAAGAACGCCGCCGCCGCCCTCCAGCGAGCCCTCGACCGCCGGGACAACGGCGGCGCGACCGGCCACTGAGCCGGTACGGGAACGGACCACCACCAGCCGGGAGCCGCACCCGCGCGGGGTGCGGCGCGGTCCTCATCCGCCGCGCCGCACCTCGAAGTGGTCGATCCGCCGCCCGTCGTGCGCCAGCGCCGACACCGCGAGCCGTGGTGCCGCGCCGGCCCGCACCTCCACCGAGAGCAGCGAGAAACCGGTGTAGCGGACCCTCGACCACTCCACCGTCTCCGGCGCGCGGTCCCGGTCCTTCGTCCAGGCGAAGGTGCCGACCGGCTCGTGCCGGGTGACGTGTCCCTCGTAGCTGTCCCGGACGCCCGGGGGGAACGCGTACAGGTCCCGGCCGCCGCCGCCCGCCGTGACGTACACCGTGCCGTCCCGGGCCGGGTCGGTGGAGCCGCCGACGGGCACGGCCCGGCCCACCCGCCCGCCGCGGACGGCGTCGGTGCGCTCGTACACGTGGTTGTGCCCGTTGATCACCAGGTCCACCCGGTGCTTCGCGAACAGCGGCAGCCACCGCGCGCGCACGCCCCCGTCGGACGCGTGCTGGGAGGTGGAGTAGGCGCAGTGGTGGAAGAAGACGACCACGAAGTCGATGCCGCGGGCCGCGCGCAGCGCGCCCAGGGTCCGGTCCAGCCAGGCCGTCTGCCGGCCGCCGCTGTGCCCGAGGTTGGCGGGGATCTCGTACGACACGTCGTTGGCGTCCAGTGCGACGAAGGCGGCGTTGCCGTAGGTGAACGCGTACGCGCCCGGCGTGCCGTGCGGGTCGAAGCCGTTGTCCGGCAGGGAGAACCGGGCCAGCTGGCCGCCGTAGCCGTCCGGCGAGTACCAGGCCTCCATGTCGTGGTTGCCGGTGGTCACCATCCACGGCACCGACCGGGCGACCGGCTCGTTCTGCTTCAGGAACAGGTCCCAGAAGGCGGGGTCGTAGCCGTCCGACCGCCGCCCGGTGCCGTTGACGTCCGCGTAGCAGAGGTCGCCGGCGTGCAGGTGGAACGCGGGTTCCTGGCGCAGCATCAGATCGTCGCCCGCGTGCGCCGCCCGGCCCACGCCCTGGTCGCCGAAGGCCGTGAACACGAACCGCTCCGGGTGCGCGGGTGCCGTGCGGAAGGAGGCGAGGGCCGCGCAGTGCGCGGACGCGGTGGGCTCCCAGCCGTCGTGGCCGACGCCGTAGTAGTAGGTCGTGCCGGGCGTGAGGCCGTCCACGGCCGCGTGCACGTAGTACTGCTCCAGCGCCGGACGCACCCCCGCCACCCCGGGCGTGCGCAGCGGGCGTATCTCGGCCGCCACGCGCGGGCCGAGGCCGTCGGGGCGCAGGCCCAGCCGGACGTACGGCCGGCGCACCGCGGAGGGCACCTGCCAGGCGATCCGCATCTGGGTCCGGGGGTCGGCGCCGAAGGCGAGATGCCGGCCGAACGGGCGGGCCGCCGCGCCGGACGCCCGCGAACCGGCCGTGGCGGGCGCGTGCCGGGAGCCGGTGCCGCAGCCGGTCAGCAGGCCGCCCGCCACCGCGCCCGCCGTCACCAGCGTGCGCCGGCGCACCACGCGCTCGCGCAGGTACGCGTACTGCTCGGCCATGCTCAGCCGTTCCGCGAGCCGCCGCGGGATGCCGACATCGGGAGTGTCCATGGCGGGAACCTTCCACCGGAGCCCGACGCCCGCGCCACCTACGGGTGAACGCCGTCCGGCGGAAGGGTGCCGGCCACCCGTCCGGTTGTCCGCATGCCGGACAGGGCATGTCATCCCCTGGGACGAGGAGTAGGGTGCCCGCATGTCTCGCAGCCTCAATCTCGCAGTGATCCCCGGTGACGGCATCGGCCAGGAGGTCGTGGCCGAGGGTCTGAAGGTCCTCTCCGCCGTCCTGCCGCAGGATGTGAAGCTGGAGACCAAGGAGTACGACTTCGGTGCCCAGCGCTACCACGCCACCGGTGAGACCCTCACCGACGCCGACCTCGACGCGCTGAAGCGGCACGACGCCATCCTGCTCGGCGCCATCGGCGACCCGTCGGTGCCGTCCGGCGTCCTGGAGCGCGGTTTCCTGCTCAAGCTCCGCTTCGCCTTCGACCACCACGTGAACCTGCGCCCGTCGAAGCTGCTCCCCGGCGTCGCCACCCCGCTCGCCGGCCAGCCGGAGATCGACTTCGTCGTCGTGCGCGAGGGCACCGAGGGCCCGTACACCGGCAACGGCGGCACCATCCGCAAGGGCACCCCGCACGAAGTCGCCACCGAGGTGTCCGTCAACACCGCCTACGGCGTCGAGCGCGTCGTCCGTGACGCCTTCGCCCGCGCCCAGGCCCGCCCGCGCAAGAAGCTCACGCTGGTCCACAAGAACAACGTGCTGACCTTCGCCGGACACCTGTGGACGAACGTCTTCACCAAGGTGGCCGAGGAGTTCCCCGAGGTCACCACCGACTACATCCACGTCGACGCGGCCACGATCTACCTGGTCACCGACCCGGGCCGGTTCGACGTCATCGTCACCGACAACCTCTTCGGCGACATCATCACCGACCTCGCCGCGGCCGTCTCCGGCGGCATCGGCGTGGCCGCCTCCGGCAACATCAACCCCGGCGGCGAGTTCCCGTCCATGTTCGAGCCCGTCCACGGCTCGGCCCCGGACATCGCCGGCCAGGGCAAGGCGGACCCCACCGCCACCGTCCTGTCCGTCGCCCTGCTGCTGCGCCACCTCGGCTACGACGCCGAGGCCGACCGCATCGACGCGGCGGTCACCGCCGACCTCACCGAGCGGGGCTCCCTGCCCGCCCGCCGCACCTCGGAGATCGGCGACGCGCTCGCCGTACGCGTAGCCGGCTGACCCGCCGCGCTCCACCCAAGCCGCCGGGTCGCTACCGCACCCGGCGGCTTTTCCTGTGCCTCGCCGGGTGCCACCATCAATCCCTGGACCGCTTCACCCCGATTCCGTCCGCCGCCGCCCCCGCGCGATAATCGAACGCGGAGCCGCGATATGAGGGAATGCTCGGACGTCCTAGCACTGACGACCCGCAGTACAGGCGTGAGCGCGGCCCGTCACTACAACCGGTGAAGGACAACCACTGATGACGACGCCCACGATCGAGCTCAAGCCCTCCGCCAGCCCGCTCGCCGCCGCAGAGCGCGAGGCGATCCTGGCCAACCCCGGGTTCGGCCGCCACTTCACCGACCACATGGTGACGATCCGGTGGACCGAGGGGCGGGGCTGGCACGACGCCCAGCTCGTCCCGTACGGCCCGATCTCCCTGGACCCCTCCACCCATGTCCTGCACTACGGGCAGGAGATCTTCGAGGGTCTGAAGGCCTACCGCCAGCCCGACGGCTCGATCGCGCTGTTCCGGCCCGAGGCCAACGCCCGCCGCTTCCGCAACTCCGCCCGCCGCATGGCCATGGCCGAGCTGCCCGAGGAGCTGTTCATCGCGGCGCTGGACGCGCTGCTCACCCAGGACGCCGGCTGGGTCCCGCCGCACGGCGGCGAGGAGGCGCTGTACCTGCGGCCGTTCATGTTCGCCACGGAGGCCGCGCTCGGCGTGCACCCGGCGAACGAGTACCTGTTCATGCTGATCGCCTCCCCGTCCGGCGCCTACTTCGCCGGCGGCGTGAAGCCGGTCACCATCTGGGTCTCGGAGGACCACGTCCGCGCCGTCCCGGGCGGCACCGGCGACGCCAAGACCGGCGGCAACTACGCCGCGTCCCTGCTGCCGCAGGCCGAGGCCGCCGCGCACGGCTGCGACCAGGTCGTCTACCTCGACGCGGTCACCCGCACCAATGTCGAGGAGAGCGGCAGCATGAACGTCGCCTTCGTCTACGGCGACCGGATCGTCACCCCGTCCCTCACCGGCTCCATCCTGGAGGGCATCACCCGCGACTCCCTCCTCCAGGTCGCCCGCGACCTCGGCTACACCGCCGAGGAGGGCGTGATCACCCTGGAGCAGTGGCGTGCGGACGCCGCCTCCGGCGCGCTCACCGAGGTCTTCGCCTGCGGCACGGCGGCCGTGGTCACCCCGATCGGCCACGCCAAGACGAAGACGGACCAGTGGACCCACGGCGACGGTACGCCCGGCCCGGTCACCCGGCGGCTGCGCGAGGCCCTGCTCGGCATCCAGCGCGGCCTGACCGAGGACGAGCACGGCTGGATGCACCGCATCGGCTAGGGTCTGTCGTTCGGATCAGGGCTCGGGGTGTCGACGGTGCCTGTCACCCCGCGTCCGCGGCATGATCCGAACAACAGGCCCTAACGCTCACCCGACATGCTGAGGGCCGCCCCGGACGGGTCCACGTCCGGGGCGGCCCCGGCGTGTTCCCGGCGGGAGGTCAGCAGCAGGTACGCCGCGCCGCCCACGGCCCCCGACAGCAGGAAGCTGCAGTCCACGCCGCCGGTCAGGCGCAGCAGCGGACCCTCGTACGACGGCAGGGACACCGCCAGCAGGCCGATCGCCGCGCCCAGCGCCCAGGACGCGGTCGCCCGGACGTTCCAGCCCGCCCGGTACCAGTAGACCCCGCCCCGGGCACGGCGGTTGAAGACCTGGAGGGCGTCGGCGTCGTACACGCCGCGGCAGCGGACGAAGCCGATGAGGGTGATGACCGCCCACGGGGTGCCGATGGCGGTGAGCAGGAGCACGAAGGACGTCATCGCCGACTGGGCGTCCCAGGCGTAGTGGCCGGCGAAGACGCAGGCGGTGGCGACGACGGCCACGGCGCAGGTGGCGCGGGCGCGGGAGGCGCGGGGCAGGATCGCGTCCAGGTCCAGGCCCATGGAGTACAGCATCAGGCCCGCGTTGCCGACGGAGCCGGCCGAGGCGGACAGCAGCAGCGGCACGAGGTACCAGGTGGGGGATGCGGTGACCAGCGGTCCGGCGTAGTCGGTGGCCGCGCGGGCCGCGTACGCCGTGAAGGTGCCGAAGAGCTGGGGGACCAGCAGGCCGAGGACCAGGCCGAGCCAGGTGGCGTGCAGGACGCGGCGGCGCGAGTGGCGGGCGGGGGATATGTAGCGGGTGTAGTCGCCGAGCAGGGTGATGAAGGCGATCGGCCCGGAAAGCCCCGCCGCGACCGCCGCGAGCAGCCAGGTCGGCCAGAAGGAGCCCAGCAGCAGGCCGCCCGCGCCCGGCGGCGCCGAGGTGGTGAAGTGCGGGGCGTAGGCGAGGACGCCGAGGGCCAGCAGGGCCGTCATGCCGACCGCCAGCACCCGGGACATGGCCAGCAGCACCCGGTATCCGTAGACGGCGCCGGCGACGGTCCCCGCGGCGAGCACGCCGTAGACGAGGGCGTACGACACCCCGTCCGCCGGCACGCCGAGGAGCCGGCCGAGGACGCCCAGCATCACGTCCCCGCCGATCCACACCGTCAGCGCGGTGTAGCCGAGGGCCAGGAGCAGGCCGACCACCGAGCCGACCAGCCGCCCGCGCACGCCGAACTGGGCGCCGGAGGAGGTGGAGAGGTTGGTCGCGGTGCGCAGGGAGACCAGCGCCAGCGGGGCCGTGAACAGCGTGCCCACGACGGTGCCCGCGACGACGGCGCTGACCGAGGCCCACCAGTCGAGCCCGAAGGACGGCGGCAGCCAGCCGAAGACGACCACGCCGAGGCAGAGGTTGGAGCCGAGCAGGATCGAGACGAGGTCCCGCGGGCGGCTGGTCCGCTCCTCGTCGGGGATGGCGTCGACTCCGTGCTGTTCTATCGGCATGGCTGGGTCTCCTTGAGCGGTGTTTGAGCAGCGTTCAATGTGACGTGTGCAGCCGTCCTCGGTCAATGCTTCTGTTTCCCCGATTCTGTGTTTAGAGTGATGTTCTAACCAAGGGAAGGCAAGGAGGTGCCGCGGCGTGAGACTCACCCCGACGGAACGTGACCGGCTGCTGCTCTTCGGAGCCGCCGAACTGGCCCGGGCCCGCCGGGCGCGCGGCCTCAGGCTGAACGTGCCGGAGGCCACCGCGCTGATCGCGGACACCGTCTGCGAGGCCGCCCGGGACGGCCGGCGGCTCGCCGAGGCCGTCGAGGCGGCCCGGTCGGTGCTCGGTCCCGACGACGTGCTGCCGGGCGTCGCCGACGTCGTCACCGAGGTGATGGTCGAGGCCGTCTTCGACGACGGCTCCCGGCTCGCGGTGGTCTCCGACCCCATCGGCGGCGGCCTGGGCGAGCACGCCCCCGGCGCGCTGCTGCCCGGCCCGGAGCACGCCGACCCCGAGCCTGCCGTCCGGCTCCGCGTCACCAACACCGCCGCCGTGCCGGTCTCCGTCACCTCCCACTTCCACTTCTTCGAGGCCAACCCGCGCCTCGACTTCGACCGCCGCCGTGCCTACGGCATGCGGCTCGCCGTACCGGCCGGCTCCTCGGTCCGCTTCGGGCCGGGGGAGAGCGAGGAGGTCGGGCTCCTGCCGATCGGCGGCGAGCGGATCGCGATCGGCTTCGCCGGCCTGGTCGACGGGCCGCTGGACGCGCCCGGAGCACGAGAGGAGGCCCTGCGCAGGGCCGCCGCCTGCGGATATCTCGGCGCCGGAACACAAGGAGGCGAGCGATGAGCCGCTCGAAGGGACGCGAGGTCAGCCGGTCGGTCCACATCGACGCGCAGGCCTACGCGGCCACCCACGGCCCCCGCGCCGGTGACCGCGTCCGCCTCGGCGACTCCGGGCTCACCGTCCGTGTGGAGTCCGACTCCCAGCGGTACGGCGACGAGTTCCTCGCCGGGTTCGGCAAGACCGCCCGCGACGGACTGCACCTGAAGGCCGCCGCCGTCCGCGCGACCTGCGACGTCGTGATCAGCAACGTCGTAGTGATCGACGCGGTGCAGGGCATCCGGAAGGTGTCGATCGGCATCCGCGAGGGGCGGATCTGCGCGATCGGACGGGCCGGCAACCCGGACACCCTCGACGGCGTGGACGTCGTCGTCGGCACCGGTACCTCGATCGTGTCCGGCGAGGGACTCATCGCCACCGCCGGGGCCGTCGACACCCACGTCCACCTGCTGTCGCCGCGCATCATGGAGGCCTCCCTCGCCTCCGGCGTGACCACGATCATCGGGCAGGAGTTCGGCCCGGTGTGGGGCGTCGGCGTCAACTCGCCCTGGGCGCTGCGCCACGCGTTCGGCGCCTTCGACGCCTGGCCGGTCAACATCGGCTTCCTCGGGCGGGGTTCGTCCTCGTCGGACGCGCCGCTGGTCGAGGCGCTCGCCGAGGGCGGCGCCTGCGGCTTCAAGGTGCACGAGGACATGGGCGCCCACACCCGGGCGCTGGACACCGCGCTGCGCGTCGCCGAGGAGCACGACGTCCAGGTGGCCCTGCACAGCGACGGGCTGAACGAGTGCCTGTCGGTGGAGGACACCCTGCGCGTGCTGGAGGGCCGCACGATCCACGCCTTCCACATCGAGGGCTGCGGCGGCGGACACGTCCCCAACGTGCTGAAGATGGCCGGTGTCCCGAACGTCATCGGCTCCTCGACCAACCCCACCCTGCCCTTCGGCCGGGACGCGGTCGCCGAGCACTACGGCATGATCGTCTCCGTCCACGACCTCAAGCCCGACCTGCCCGGCGACGCCGCCATGGCCCGCGACCGGATCCGCGCCGGCACGATGGGCGCCGAGGACGTGCTGCACGACCTGGGCGCGATCGGCATCACCTCCTCCGACGCGCAGGGCATGGGCCGGGCCGGGGAGACGGTCCGGCGCACGTTCGCCATGGCCGGGAAGATGAAGGCCGAGCTGGGCCCGCTGGAGGGCGACGGCGACGGCGACGACAACGCCCGCGTCCTGCGCTACATCGCGAAGCTCACCATCAACCCGGCCATCGCGCACGGGCTGTCGCACGAGGTCGGCTCGATCGAGGTCGGCAAGCTCGCTGACCTCGTGCTCTGGCGCCCGGAGTACTTCGGCGCCAAGCCGCAGCTGGTCCTCAAGTCCGGCTTCCCGGCGTACGGCGTGACCGGTGACCCCAACGCGGCCACCGACACCTGCGAACCCCTCGTACTGGGCCCGCAGTTCGGCGCGTACGGCGCCACGCCCGCGGACATCTCGGTCGCGTTCGTCGCCCGGGCCGCCGCCGAGGGGGGCTCCGACCTCATGCCCACCCGCCGCAGAAGGGTCGCCGTGCGCGGCACCCGCGGCATCGGCCCCGCCGACCTGCGCCTGAACGCCCGCACCGGAGCGGTCGACGTCGACCAGCGCACCGGCCTGGTCACCCTCGACGGTGACCCGCTGCGCTCGGAACCCGCCGACTCCGTCTCCCTCAACCGCCTCTACTTCCTCTAGGACCCCGGGACCTCACATGACCACCCCCGCCGCCGACGGCTTCCGCATGCCCGCCGAGTGGACCCCGCACGAGCGCACCTGGATGGCGTGGCCGGGCCCCAACCCCACCTTCGACGATCCCGAGGACCTCGCGGCCTCCCGGACGGCCTGGGCGTCCGTCGCCCGTGCCGTCCGCCGCTTCGAGCCGGTCACGGTCGTGTGCGGGCCCGGCCGGTCGGCCGAGGCGCGGGCGCTGCTCGGCCCCGGCATCGACACCGTCGAGCGGGACCTGGACGACGCCTGGATGCGCGACATCGGGCCCACCTTCCTCACCGACGACCGGGGCGCACTGGCCGCCGTGGACTGGACGTTCAACGGCTGGGGCGCGCAGGAGTGGGCCCGCTGGGAGCACGACTCCAGGATCGGCGCGTACGTCGCCGGCCTGGCGGGCGCGCGGACGTACGCCTCGAAGCTGGTCAACGAGGGCGGGGCGATCCACGTCGACGGCGAGGGCACCGTGCTGCTCACCGAGACCGTGCAGCTCGGCCCCGAGCGCAACCCGCACTGGTCCCGCCAGGAGGTCGAGGCGGAGATCCACGCCCACCTCGGCACCCGCAAGGCGATCTGGCTGCCGCGCGGCCTGACCGGCGACTACCCTCCCCACGGCTACGGCACCCTCGGCCACGTGGACATCGTCGCCGCCTTCGCCCGCCCCGGGGTCGTGGTCGCCCACCACCAGCCGGACCCGGCCCACCCCGACCACGAGGTCACCAAGGAGGTCATCGGCCTGCTGAGGTCGGCGACCGACGCCCGGGGCCGCCGCCTGGAGGTCGTGGAGGTGCCCGCCCCGACCGTCCTGGAGGCCGACGGCCACTGGGCCGACTACTCCTACATCAACCACTACCTGTGCAACGGCGGCCTGGTGCTGTGCGGTTTCGACGACCCGCGCGACGAGATAGCCGCCGGGATCTTCCGCCGGCTGTTCCCCGAGCGGACGGTGACCCTGGTCGACGCCCGCACGATCTTCGCGGGCGGCGGCGGCATCCACTGCATCACCCAGCAGCAGCCGAGGACCCGGTGACGGCCGGCGTCGGGTAGAACGTACGGGTGAACGTACGGGTGAACGTCCAGGTGTGCGCGGCCCGCGGCCGCCGTCCCAGCCCGCCGCCGCGCCCGCTGCCGCGGCGGCCCGAACGCCCGTCGCGCGACGGGCGGCAGGCTCCGTACGGGCGGCAGGCCCCCGGCGGCCTCCGGCACGCCCCGGCCACCGCCGGGGCGCGGCCGGTGACGCCGTCCGCCGGCCGCCGCGCGTCCCGCGCACCCCACACCCGGCCCCGCGTCGTACGGACGGTCGCGGCATGAGCACGCCCCCCTCACCCCGCCGCCGCACCCCGGCCCCGCCCCGCGAGGACGTCCTCGCCGCGGCCATGGACATGATCGCCGAGCGCGGTCTGGAGAAGCTCACCATGGCCGCGCTCGGCCGCGAGGTCGGCATGAGCAGCGGGCACCTGCTCTACTACTTCCGCTCCAAGGACGAGTTGCTGCTGCGGACCCTGGAGTGGAGCGAGGGCCGGCTGGGCGCCGAACGCGGCCGGCTGCTCACCCGGTCCGCGCCGGCCCGGGACCGGCTGGCCGCCTACGTCGACCTGTACGTCCCCGACGGCCACCGCGACCCGCACTGGACGCTCTGGCTGGAGGTCTGGAACCGCTCGCAGAACGCCGACGACGACGCCCGCGCCCGGCAGGCCGCCATCGAGGGCGCCTGGCACCGCGATCTGGTCGCCCTGGTCGCCGAGGGCATCTCGCGCGGCGAGTTCCGTCCGGTCGACGCGGACCGCTTCGCGGCACGGCTGCGGGCGCTCCTCGACGGGTTCTCCATCCACGTCGCGATCGGGCTGCGCGGCACCGACCGGGACCAGGTGCTCGCGCACGTACGGGAGTTCGTCGCCGGCACGCTGCTCGCCGACGGCTCCTGAAGGAATCGTTCCCTTGGCCGCCGGGCAGGTAAGGGCGCATGGGACGACAACACTGGAAGAAGATCTGGGTCGGCTCGGCGGGCAACATGGTCGAGTGGTTCGACTGGTTCGTGTACGCGAGCTTCGCCCCGTACTTCGCGGGCGCCTTCTTCCCCAGCGGCAACCCCACCGCGCAGCTGATGAACACCGCCGGCATCTTCGCCGTCGGGTTCTTCATGCGCCCCGTGGGCGGCTGGCTGCTGGGCAGGGTCGGTGACCGCAAGGGCCGCAAGGCGGCGCTCACCCTGACCGTCACGCTCATGTCGGCCTCGGCCGTCCTGATCGCCGTCGCCCCCACCTACGGGGTCGCCGGCTACGGCGGCGCCCTCGTCCTGCTCGTCGCCCGCCTGCTCCAGGGCCTGTCGGTCGGCGGCGAGTACGCGGCCAGCGCCACCTATCTGACCGAGGCGTCCGACCCGCGCAGGCGCGGCTTCGCCTCCAGCTTCCAGTACGTGTCCATGACCGCCGGCCAGATCGCCGGCCTCGGCCTGCTGATCCTGCTGCAGCGCACCCTGTCCGACGACGCCCTGCACGGCTACGGCTGGCGCATCCCGTTCGCCGTCGGCGCGCTCGGCGCGGCCGTCGTCTTCTACCTGCGCCGCAGCATGCTGGAGACCGAGGTCTACGCGGAGGACACCTCCCGCTCCGGGGAGCGCGGCACCCTGCGCGCCCTATGGCGGCACCGGCGGGAGGCGTTCCTGGTCGTCGCCCTGACGATGGGCGGCACGGTGGCGTACTACACGTACACCACGTACCTCACCAAGTACCTGTCCAACTCGGCGGGCCTGTCCAAGGAGACCGCGACCCTGGTCTCGTTCACCGCGCTGATCGTCTTCGCCTGCCTCCAGCCGCTCGCCGGCGCCCTCTCCGACCGCATCGGCCGCCGCCCGCTGCTGATCACCTTCGCGGTGGGCTCCACGGTCCTGACGGTCCCGGTCATGGCGCTGCTCCGGCACGTCCACGGCTACTGGTCCGCCCTCGGCCTCGCCCTGCTCGCGCTGACCGTGGTCACCGGCTACACCTCCATCAACGCCTGCGTGAAGGCCGAGCTGTTCCCGACCGGCGTGCGCGCGCTCGGCGTCGCCCTGCCCTACGCCCTCGCCAACGCCCTCTTCGGCGGCACCGCCGAATACGTCGCCCTGTGGTTCAAGAAGGCCGGTGCCGAGTCCGGCTTCTCCTGGTACGTGGCCGGCTGCGCCGCCGTGTCCCTGGTGGTCTACGTCACCATGCGCGAGACGAAGGACCTGGACCTGGCCCGGGTCGAGGCCGCCGAGGGCGCCGGGGAGTCCAGCTTGACGCCCGCATCCTGAGACGGCCGGTGAGCCGGGGGCCGTGCTGTGCCAAACTGCCCCCGTGCTCTCGTTCGCCGTGATTATGGGCAGCAGGCGCGCCGGTCCGCAGTGACCACCTCGTACGACCAGGTGCGGGTGGCCACCGTCGTCCTCGACCCGCGCGCATACCTCTCGCACCCGCGAGGGGTTTTTTCGTTTTCCGGCCCACCCACAGCCGGCGGCGGAGCGCGAGGGACCATGGGAGGAACGGTGGAGCCGGTCATTCCGGTAAAGACCGAAGATCCACAACAGGAGCCTTGAGATAATGACCGAGACGGCTACCAGCAGGCTCGACGACTCGTTCCACGTCTTCGACACCACGCTGCGCGACGGCGCGCAGCGCGAGGGCATCAACCTCACCGTCGCGGACAAGCTCGCGATCGCCCGGCACCTGGACGACTTCGGCGTGGGCTTCATCGAGGGCGGCTGGCCCGGCGCGAACCCCCGCGACACCGAGTTCTTCGCCCGCGCCCGGGAGGAGATCGACTTCCGGCACGCCCAGCTGGTCGCCTTCGGCGCCACCCGCCGCGCCGGCGCCACGGCAGCCGAGGACCCGCAGGTCAACGCGCTGCTCGACTCCGGCGCCCCGGTGATCACCCTGGTCGCCAAGTCGCACGACCGGCATGTGGAACTGGCGCTGCGCACGACGCTGGACGAGAACCTGGCCATGGTCCGCGACACCGTGTCGTACCTGCGCGGGCAGGGCCGCCGCGTCTTCGTCGACTGCGAGCATTTCTTCGACGGCTACCGCGCCAACCCCGAGTACGCGAAGGCGGTCGTCCGTACGGCCGCCGAGGCCGGCGCCGACGTCGTCATCCTCTGCGACACCAACGGCGGCATGCTCCCCGCCCAGGTCCACGCGGTCGTCGCCACCGTCCTCGCCGACACCGGCGCCCGGCTCGGCATCCACGCCCAGGACGACACCGGCTGCGCGGTCGCCAACACCCTCGCCGCCGTCGACGCGGGCGTCACCCACGTCCAGTGCACGGCCAACGGCTACGGCGAGCGCGTCGGCAACGCCAACCTGTTCCCGGTCGTCGCGGCCCTGGAACTGAAGTACGGCAAGCAGGTGCTGCCCGACGGCAAGCTCCGCGAGACGACCCGCATCTCCCACGCCATCGCCGAGGTCGTCAACCTCACGCCGTCGACCCACCAGCCCTACGTCGGCGTCTCGGCGTTCGCGCACAAGGCCGGCCTGCACGCCTCCGCCATCAAGGTCGACCCGGACCTGTACCAGCACATCGACCCCGAACAGGTCGGCAACACCATGCGCATGCTGGTCTCCGACATGGCGGGCCGCGCCTCCATCGAGCTCAAGGGCAGGGAACTCGGCATCGACCTGGGCGGCGACCGGGAACTGGTCGGCCGGGTGGTCGAGCGCGTCAAGGAACGCGAACTCAGGGGCTACACCTACGAGGCGGCGGACGCCTCGTTCGAGCTGCTGCTCCGCGCCGAGGTCGAGGGCAGGCCGCTGAAGTACTTCGACGTCGAGTCCTGGCGCGCGATCGTCGAGGACCGTCCCGACGGCACCCACGCCAACGAGGCGACGGTCAAGCTGTGGGCCAAGAGCGAGCGGATCGTCGCCACGGCCGAGGGCAACGGCCCGGTCAACGCCCTCGACCGCGCGCTGCGCGTCGCACTGGAGCGGATCTACCCCCAGCTCGCCCGGCTGGAGCTGGTCGACTACAAGGTCCGCATCCTGGAGGGCAAGCACGGCACCCAGTCCACCACCCGCGTCCTGATCTCCACGTCCGACGGTTCGGGCGAGTGGTCCACGGTCGGCGTGGCCGAGAACGTCATCGCCGCGTCGTGGCAGGCCCTGGAGGACGCGTACACGTACGGCCTGCTGCGGGCGTCGGTGGAACCGGCGGAGTAACCACCGCGCCCGCAGGCCCCGGCCCCGCCGTGCGGCCGAAGCCCCCGGGCCGCCCGCGCGCTCCCCACGCCCGTTGCGGGGTGGGAGCTGCGTCCGCCCGCGCCGGGGGCCCGGAGCCGCCGCGCCCCCCGGGGGCCGGAACCCGCGCCCGCCCCCACCGGAGGTCGCTACGGCGGCGCACCGGAGGTCGCTAGGTCGCCGCTCCGGAGGTCGCTAGGTCGCCGCTCCGGCGGACCCCGCGCCCCCCCGGGGGCCGGAACCCGCGCCCGCTCGCACCGGAGATCGCCACGGCGCCGCACCGGAGATCGCCACGGCGCCGCACCGAAGATCGCCACGGCGCCGCTCCGGCAATCGCTACGGTGCCCGCCAGATGTTGTCGAAGGCGATGTTCTCGATGCGGCGCCGTTCGCGTACGGCCTCCAGCTCTCTCACCGCGTCGCCGACCGCGGCCAGCACGGTGACGACCGCCTCGTCCTCGGGCTCGTCCGCGGCCGGCCGGTCGTCCTGGACGCCGAGGACCGTGGCGAGGCCGGTGAGGACGGGGTCGCGGGACTCCCAGCGGTCGGTCGCGTGGCGGCGGGCCGCGGTGTCGGCGGGCGCGGCGGCCCCGGCGCGGCGCGGCAGCCAGCGGTTGCCGCGCCTGCCGCCGTTCAGCTGCCCCGCGGCCTCCAGGGTGTCGTGGTAGGCCACGGCCAGGCCCTCTCCCCGCCGCCACAACCAGTCCGCGACCGTCTCCTGGGGCCCCTCCCGGACGAGTGCCGCCCCCGCCTCGTCCAGCATCCGGTCGCCCGTGGTCAGCACCGGCCCCGGGACGATGCGCTCGCCGTCCAGGGTGAGCGCCCGGACGCCGAGCAGGTCGATCAGCTCGGCCCCGGCGAGCGCGAGCGACAGGTCACCCTGCTCGACGGGGTGCTCGCCGGGGACGTCCAGCGTGACGAGGAAGAGATCCTGCGGTGTGGTCATACCCCCACGATGGTCCGCGGGCGGCCGATTCGCAGCACGGCACACCGTCCTCGTCGGGCAAAGGTCCGCGTCACCGCAGTGTCCACTTCTGGTTCGCGGCTCCGGTGCACGACCAGATCTGGATCCGGGCCCCGTTCGCCGACGAGTTGTCCGTGACGTCGAGGCACTTGCCGGCCGCCGTGTTCACCACGTCGCCCGTGGCCGCGTCGTACGACCACCGCTGGGCGCCGGTCCCGTTGCAGTCGTACAGCTGGACCTTGGCCCCGTCGGCCGTCGAAGCCGACGTCACGTCCAGGCACTTGCCCAGCGCCTGCACCGCCCCGTCGGCCGTCAGCGTCCACTGCTGGGCGGTGGAGCCGTTGCAGTCGTAGAGCTGTACCGCGGTGCCGTTGGCGGCCGAACCGCCCGCCGCGTCCAGGCACTTGCCGGCCAGCCCGGTGAAGGCTCCGCTCCGGCTGCCGCCGCCGGACTGGGTGCCGGACCAGGTGAAGGTCGCCGAGGTGCGGCCGGGCAGCGAGTAGGTGGCGTGCTGGGAGCCCCAGTCGACGGTCACCGTCCGCGCCGACGTCGAGCCGTTGTACGCGATCAGCGCCTTGCTGCCGTCCGGGTTGCGCCAGGCCACGTTGGGCACCGTGGTGGAGGCGGTGGAGGCGATCCGCTGGGCGCCGGGGCGGACGAACTTCGTGAGGTGGCCCATGGTGTAGTACTCGACGGTGTAGTCGACGGTCCCGCTCGCGCCGTCCCCGTTGTGCACGGTGATCAGCCCGGTGCAGGTGCCGCAGCCGCCGTTGTGCGGGCCCATGTTCTGGTCCACGGCGAGCGACCACTTGGTCACCGACTTCGCCCAGTTGCGGGTGTAGTCGATGATGTTGGTCATGTCCTCGCGCTGCTGGTCGGCGATCCAGGTGCCGCCGGAGTGCTCGGTGCCGAAGGCGTCCAGCGCGGGGTACTGGTCGTGCACGGCCGTCTGCTTGCCGACGTCGCCGCCGTAGCCGTGCCAGGCGATGCCGCCGAAATTGGGGTGGTTGCGGACGGCCGGGTCGTTCACGGTCTGGGCGGCGTAGGAGTCGTAGACGTCCCAGTTCCAGTCGTGGGCCAGCACCTTCGTGGTGAGGCCGGCCGCCTGGAGCTTCGGCAGGAGTTCGTTCTTGGTGAAGTAGGCGAGCCCGTCGGCGTTCCAGCTCATCGACGGGTAGCCGGAGCAGCAGGTGGGCTCGTTCTGCGCGGTGACGTACGAGACGTTCACGCCCTGGTCGCGGTAGCCCTGGAGGTACTTCACGAAGTACGAGGCGTACGCCCCGTAGTCCTCGGCCTTGAGCCAGCCGCCGTTGAGCGAGCCGCTGTCCTTCATCCAGGCCGGCGCCGTCCACGGCGAGGCCATCACGGTCAGCGACGGGTTCAGCTGGAGCGCCTGCTTGGTCAGCGGGACGACGTCCGCCAGGTCGTGCGCGAGGGTGAACCTGGCGAGCGCCGGGTCGCTCTGGCCGGCGGGCACGTCGTCGTAGGTGTAGCCGTAGCGCGCGAGGTCGGAGGCGCCCATCGGGTTGCGCAGAAACGACAGGCCGATGCCGTCCGTGGGGGAGAACAGCTTGCGCATGGTCGCGTCCCGGGTCGCCTGGGACAGTGCTCCGCTGCTGTTCATCAGCCAGGCCGCGGTGTCCGTGAAGGACGCGCCGCCGCCGGTGAAGGTCTGGTAGCGGGTGTTCTCGTCGACGGTGATGTTCTCGCCGGCGCCGCCCGTCCCGGACTGGAAGGCGAACGGTGCCTGGGGCGCCAGGCCGCGGACGACGTGCCGTCCGCCGGAGTCGTCGGTGGTGGTGAGCCAGGCCGTGACCTGCTCGCCGGCCGCGTGTGCGGGGGGTACGGCCGCGGTGACACCGGCGGCGGAGAGCAGTCCGGCGAGCAGCAGCCGGACGGTGCGGGGGGTTCTCCTCATGGTGCGTCGCTCTTCCTGTAGGGGGCGAAGGAGCTGACGGGTCGTCTTGACGGGCCTAGTGGCCCCTAGTTAACTCACGGCGTGATCTAAGTCCTGAGTGAAACACGAGAGCCGAGGGAAGGTAAATGCGAAGAACCGCCCTGCTCGCCTCCGCCGCACTTCTTGCCGGTCTGCTGCCCTGGGCGACCGCGCACGCCGCGGACGCACCAGCTCCCGTCCCCGTCGACCGCTTCGAGGGCGAGGTCCCCTTCGCCTCCCAGCCCGCCGAGGGCATCTTCACCTGGGGCGGCGACGCCGACGACCCGCCCGCCCTCCGGCTCACCGGCCGCACCGACGCCCCCGAGGGCGGCAAGGTGCTCACCGGCGACTACGACATCAGCGGCTACGGCGGCTTCACCCATGACTTCGCCGCCGGCGCGCCCGCCCACGACTGGTCCGCCCACCGGGGCATCCGCTTGTGGTGGGACGGCCGGAACAACGGCAAGAAGATCGTCTTCGAGATCAAGGACGGCGGCGCCCACGGCGAGGCCTCCGAGCTCTGGAACACCTCCTTCACCGACGACTTCACCGGCTGGAAGCAGATCGAGCTTCCCTTCACCGACTTCGCCTACCGCACCGACTACCAGCCCGTCGGCGGCATCGACCACGTCCTCGGCCTCAAGGAGATGTGGGGCTACTCCGTCACCCTCCCGCCCGGCGCCAAGGGCGACTTCGCCCTGGACGACGTGGAGCTGTACGGCACGGCCGACCCGTCGCTGAACGCCGCCGTCACCACCGACGCACCCCTCTACCCGGTCCGGGAGGGCGGGACGGCCAGGGTGAAGGTCACCGTGGCCACCACCGGCGCCCAGCCCCTCACCGCCCCGGTCACCGTCGCCTACGCCACCGCCGGCGGCACCGCGGACCCCGGCCGCGACTACACACCCGTCTCCGGCACCCTCACCTTCCCGGCCGGCACCGCGTCCGGCACCGCGCGGACCGTCGAGGTGCCCACCCACCGGGACCGGACGGCCGAACCCGCCGAGACCGTCCCCCTGAAGCTCACCGTCACCGGCGCGAAGGCTCCCGCCGAGACCCCGCAGATCGTCCTCGACGCCCACGGACTGCCCTACCTGGACGCCAGGTTGCCCGTGAAGAAGCGGGTGAAGGACCTGCTGGGCCGGATGTCCCTGGCCGAGAAGGCCGGCCAGATGACCCAGGCCGAGCGCGGCGCGGTGGGCCAGGGGAGCGACATCGCCGCCTACGCCCTCGGCTCCCTGCTCTCCGGCGGCGGCTCCACACCCACGCCCAACACCCCCGAGGCCTGGGCCCGGATGATCGACGGCTTCCAGCTCCGCGCGCAGGCGACCCGCTTCCAGATCCCGCTCATCTACGGCGTGGACGCCGTCCACGGGCACAACAACCTGTCCGGCGCCACGGTCATGCCGCACAACATCGGCATCGGCGCGACCCGTGACCCGCGACTCGCCCAGGAGGCCGGCTCGGTGACGGCCGCCGAGGTCCGCGCCACCGGCGTCCCCTGGGACTTCGCGCCCTGCCTGTGCGTGAGCCGCGACGAACGCTGGGGCCGCGCCTACGAGTCCTTCGGTGAGGACCCGGCCCTCGTCGAGTCCATGGAGACCGTCATCCAGGGCCTCCAGGGCCGCGCCGACGGACGGGACCTGAAGCGCGACGACAAGGTCCTCGCCACGGCCAAGCACTTCGTGGCCGACGGCGGCACCGCGTACGGCTCCTCGACCACCGGGACGTACACCATCGACCAGGGTGTCACCCACGTCACCCGCGAGCAGCTCGCGGACATCCACCTCGCGCCGTACCGCACGGCCGTCGACCGGGGCGTCGGCACGGTCATGCCGTCGTACTCCTCCCTGGACATCGCCGGCGACGGCAAGGGCGCGGTGAAGATGCACGCCCGCGGCGACATGATCAACGGTGTCCTCAAGGACCGGCTTGGCTTCGACGGCTTCGTCATCAGCGACTGGAACGCCATCGACCAGCTCCCCGGCGACTACGCGTCCCACGTCCGCACGTCCGTCGACGCGGGCCTGGACATGATGATGGTGCCGTACTCCTACAAGGACTTCACCAGCACGCTCACCGACGAGGTGCGGGCGGGCCGGATCAGCGAGGCCCGGATCGACGACGCCGTCTCCCGCATCCTCACCCAGAAGTTCCGCCTCGGCCTCTTCGAGCACCCGTACGCCGACACGAGCGGCGCCGCGCGGATCGGCTCGCCCGCACACCGGGAGGTCGCCCGCCGGGCCGCCGCCGAGTCGCAGGTGCTGCTGAAGAACGCGGGCGGCCTGCTGCCGCTGAAGAAGTCGCAGAAGGTGTACGTCGCCGGGTCCAACGCCGACGACATCGGCAACCAGACCGGCGGCTGGACCCTCACCTGGCAGGGCGCCTCCGGGAACACCGTGCCCGGCACGACCGTCCTCCAGGGCCTGCGCGCGGCGGGCGGGGACGTCACCTACTCCAAGGACGCCTCCGCCCCGACCGGCGGCTACGACGCCGGTGTGGTCGTGGTCGGCGAGACCCCGTACGCGGAGGGCGTCGGCGACGTCGGCAACGGCCACGACCTGCGGTTGTCCGCCGCCGACCAGGCCGCCGTGGACAAGGTCTGCGCGGCCATGAAGTGCGCGGTGCTGATCGTCTCCGGCCGGCCGCAGATCCTGGGCGACCGGCTGGACCGGATCGACGCCCTGGTCGCCTCCTGGCTGCCGGGCACCGAGGGCGAGGGCGTCGCCGACGTCCTGTACGGCCGCCGCCCCTTCACCGGGCAGCTCCCCGTCACCTGGCCGAAGTCGGAGGCGCAGCTGCCGATCAACGTCGGTGACGCGTCGTACGACCCGCAGTACCCCTACGGCTGGGGCCTGACCACCCGCACCCCTGTCCCGGAGGGCGGCACCGCCACCCTGCGCGGCCTCGCCGCCCGCGCCGCCGCGGCCGAACGCCACGGCGACGACCGGGCCGGCCGCGCCCTGGTGGACACGGCACGGCTGCTCGTCCAGCGCAAGGCGGACGGCCACCTCACCGAGGCCGTGGCCAAGCCCTTCGCCGACGCCGACCACCTGCTCCTGACGGGCAGGTACGGGAAGGCGGTGGAGAAACTGGCGCAGGCCTACCGCGCGGCGTGAGACCACAGCGGCACGAATGAACGGTGCGGGGAGGCCTCGGGCACTTTCGGGGTACTTTCGGAGTATGAAGGCCGTGCTGCGGACCCGAAGCCTCCCCGCCCTGCTGCTGGCCGTCCTGGCCCTGATGGCGGCGACCGCGTTCGCGCCCGCGGCGAGGGCGGACACCAGCGTCTCCACCATCGCCCGGGCCCTGCGCGAGAGCCCCGTCTACGTCGACCCGGCGGCCAGGGACCAGCTGTCCGCCGCGGACGCCGACACGCTCGCCCGGCGGATCGAGGACGCGGACAAACCCCTGTTCGTCGCCGTCCTCCCGGCCGGCTACAGCACCGAGAAGCTCTTCTACAAGCTGCGCGCCGCCACCGGGGTCACCGGCCTCTACGGCGTCCGCCTCGGCGACCGCTTCGACGCCCGCGCCGACGTGAGCGTCATGTCGGTCACGGCCCGCAAGAACCTGGTCGCCAGCGTCCAGGGCGAGGACGCCAAGGCCCAGCTGACCGACTTCACCGACCGCGCCCTGGCCAACATGGGCGGCCACGCTCCCAGCAGCTGGGGCGGCACGGACGGCGGGGGCGGCGTCTCCGACACGGGACTGATCACGGCCGGCGCGGTGGTGGTCGCCGGTGGCGCGGGCGCCTACGCGCTGGTCCGCCGCAACCGCCGCCGTCGCGAGGAGGAGCAGCGGGCCGCCCTGGACCGGCTCCGGGTCGTCGTGGACGAGGACATCACCGCCTTCGGCGAGGAACTCGACCGCCTGGACTTCCGGCCCTCCGAACCGGGCGCCGACGACGCGATGCGCGCCGACTACGCGAGCGCCCTGGACGCCTACGAGACCGCGAAGCAGCGGATGGCCGCGGCCCGGCGCCCGGAGGACGTCCGGACGGTCACCGAGGCCCTGGAGGACGGCCGCTTCTCCCTCGCCCGGCTGGCCGCCCGCCGCGAGGGCCGCCCCCTGCCCGAGCGCCGCCCGCCGTGCTTCTTCGACCCCCGCCACGGCCCCTCGGTCACCGACGCCACCTGGACCCCGCCCGGCGGCGCACCCCGCCAGGTCCCCGTGTGCGCGGCCGACGCCACCCGGCTGGCCGACGGCCTCGACCCCGCCGTCCGCGAGGTCGACACCGAGTACGGCCGCCGCCCCTACTGGGACGCGGGCCCGGCCTACGGCCCCTGGGCGGGCGGCTACTTCGGCGGCGGCCTGCTGCCCGGCCTCCTCGTCGGCACCGTCCTGGGTGGCATGATGGCCGCGCCCGCGTACGCCGCCGACTACGGCACCGGGTACGGCGACTTCGGCGGCGGCTTCGACGGCGGCTACCAGGGCGGCGACGTCTCCGGCACGGACTTCGACCCCGGGGACTTCGGCGGCGGCTTCGGCGACGGCGGCGGCTTCGACGGCGGCGGAGGCGGGGACTTCGGTGGCGGCGGAGGGGGAGGGGACTTCGGCGGCGGCTTCTAGCGGGCGGCGCGCCGATCGGGGAGGATCAGGCTTGATCAGGGGAGGGACCATGCGCATCGGGGTCTACCTGGCGCACCCGCGTCCGGGCAGCTTCAACCACGCTGTCTTCGGTGCCGTCGTGGCGGAACTCGGCGACCGCGGGTGCCACGTGCTCGCGCACGACCTCTACGCGGAGGGCTTCGCCCCGGCGCTGACCCCCGACGAGACCGGGACGGTCCTCTCGGCCACCCCCGCCCGGGACGCGCAGGTGGAGCTGCACCGGTCCGAGGTGGCCACCCTCGACGCCCTGGTGCTGATCCACCCGAACTGGTGGGGCATGCCGCCCGCCGTCCTCACCGGCTGGGTGCAACGGGTGCTGGCGCCCGGCGTCGCGTACAAGCTGGACACCGCGGACGGAGAGCCCGCCGGGCTGCTGAAGGCCGGCCGGGCGCTCGTCCTGAACACCTCCGACACCCCCGCCGACCGTGAGGAGAGCGAGTTCGGCGACCCGCTGCAAAGGATCTGGGCGGCCTGCGTCCTGCCGTACGTGGGTGTCACCGACGTCCGTCGAGTCGTCTTCCGTACGGTCACCGACTCGGCCGACGAAACGCGCGCGTCCTGGCTGCGCCAGGCGCGCCGGGAAGCCGCCGCGCTGCTGGCCTGACCGCCTCAGCGGGCGATGCCGTCCAGGAACTCGCCCCAGGTGGCGGGGGAGAGGGTGAGGATCGGACCGGCGGTGGCCTTGGAGTCGCGGATGTGAACGGCGGCGGGGTGGGCGGCCACCTCGACGCAGTCGCCGCCCTCGTTGCTGCTGTAGCTCGACTTGCGCCAGGAGCAGGCGATCTCTAGGCAGTTACCACCCTCACTGCTGCTGTAGCTGGACTTGAACCAAGCCAGTGCTGCTGCGGTGTTCATCACTCTCCTAGCAGTCCCTTCAGGAAGCGCTCGCTCTCTTCGCAGGAGAGCGCCTGAGATCGCAGCATCGCATACTTGTGGTGGTAGTAGCTGACCTCTTCCGGGTCATCGACGAGGAAGCTGGCGCGCTGGACTTCCAGGTAGACCAGCCGTTCATGCTCCGGAGTCTCAAGCAGCACCATGGGTCCGCCCAACGCTGCGTGGGGGGTCTGCTGCATCGGCATGATCTGAACGCTCATGCGAACCGGCCGGGTGAACTCCAGAATCTGACGGACCTGCTCGCGCAGGACGTAAGGGCCGCCCATCGGCCGCCGCAAAATGGCTTCCTCCAGGATGAAGTGGCCGACGGGTGGTTGCTCGCGCTGCCAGATCAACTGCCGCTCCATGCGAGCCTGAACCCATTGATCCGCAGTCTCGCTGCCCAGCGCCGGATAGCGGTAGTCGAAGACAGTCCGGCAGTAGTCCGGCGTCTGAAGGAGGCCCGGAACAACCAAAGTCTCGTATGACAGGAAGCTCAGCGCCTCCTGCTCGTGATCCACCAACCCCTGAGCGAACTGCACGATCCGGTCCCGGACGGGCAGCTTCTCCAGGAGGACCGTCAGCGCCCCGCCCGTCTCCAGCACCTCGTCGAACTGCTCGGCGCGGTACGGCTGGAGGGCCAGCCGCCCCTGCTCGATGGAGGCCACGGTGTCGACGTGGAGGTGGACGTGCTCGGCTAACGCCTCCTGCGAGAGGTGCGCCTTCTTCCGGTAGTGCGCGACCAGCGCGCCGACCGCCTGCCAGGTACTGACTTTCTTGGGCATGCGTCTGCCATTCCCCCGTGCCCCACGGTCGTCCTCGTAGTGGAGCCGTACAACCCGTCTCTACGACCTCACCCGGTGGCCCACTGTAGTCACGCACCGTGACCCTCGTCGCATGAACCAGGAAACACAACCCCTCGAAACACGCGTCGCGTTCTTCCGGAAGGACCGCAGGTCGGTCGGGTCGGCGCGGCAGTTCAGCCGGGCGGTGCTGACGGACTGGCGGCTGCGGCGGCGGGCGGAGGACGTGCTGCTGTGCGTGAGCGAACTGGCGACCAACGCGCTGCTGCACGGAGTGCCGCCCGGCAGGGGTTTCTCCGTCCGGTTCGACCTCGCGCGCGCCGAGGACCGGCTGCGGATGGAGGTGCACGACAGCGGCCCCGGTACCGTCCGGCTCCGTGAGGTGGATCCGGAGGCGAAGGGCGGCCGGGGACTGCTGCTCGTGGCGGCGCTGGCGGACAAGTGGGGGGTGGGGGAGCGCCACCCGGGCAAGATCGTGTGGTGTGAGTTCGAGGTGCGGGCCGGCCGCGCCTGAGCCGGGGGCCGCGTGATGTCCGGGCGGACGCTCCGGTCACCGGGCATGCCGGAGCGCCCGCCCTCTCCTTGGGGGGGAGTGGAGGGCGGGCGCGCTCAGGGGGCGAGTGCTCCGAAGTCGGCTGGGCCGCCGGAGGTTCAGGCGTTCTTGATGGCCGAGATGTCGAAGGCCAGCTTGATCTTGTCGGACACCAGGACGCCACCGGTCTCCAGCGCCGCGTTCCAGGTGAGGCCCCACTCGGAGCGCAGCAGTTCGGTCCTGCCCTCGAAGCCGACGCGCTCGTTGCCGAACGGGTCCGTGGCGGAACCGTTGAACTCCAGGTCGAGGGTGATCGACTTGGTGACGCCGAGCAGGGAGAGGTCACCGGTGATGCGGTAGTCGTCGCCGCCGAGCGCCTCCGCCTTGGTGGAGCGGAAGGTCATGACCGGGAACTCCTCGATCCGGAAGAAGTCGGCCGACTTCAGGTGGCCGTCGCGGTCGGCGTTGCCGGTCTCGATGCTCTCCATCCGGATGTCGAGCGTGGCGGTGGACCTGGAGGGGTCGGCACCGTCCAGGTGCAGGGTGCCGGTGAAGTCCTGGAAGCCGCCCTTGACGTTGGTGATCATGGCGTGCCGGGCGACGAAGCCGATCGTGCTGTGGCTCGGGTCGATCGTGTAGTCGCCGCTCAGCGCGGTGAGGTCGGTGCCGGCGGTGGCCTGCGGGGCGGGGGCGGCGATGGTGGCGGTGGCGGTGGCGGTGGCCTTGCGGCTGAAGATACCCATGACGAGCTCCTTGGTTGAAAGTTGAACGAACCGACGACCCCGAAGGTAGACCTATTCCGTTGAGAATTCAACTTCATCCGTTAAGTGGTCGTCCGGACGCGAAGAGTGATGGCGTACGCCCTCTGGCGCGGTCGCGGAGCGCTCGGGCACCATCTGGCTGCACCACCTGCACATGCCGCCCCCCAGGAAGCACGGCCCACCGCAGGAAGGCACCCCCATGAAGGTCCGCTCCGCCCTGACCGCGCTCGCCCTCGTCGTCGCCCCCGGCGTCGCCGTCCTCGGCACCGCGAGCGACGCGTTCGCCGTCACGAAGATCAGCCAGGCGACCGCCACCCAGATGTTCCGCAGCGCCGGCATCACCTGGTCGTCCTCCGGCAACTGCTCCGACCGGAACAACTCCACCTGTACGTCCTTCGACCAGCTCAACCTCGCCACCGCCCAGGGCGCCCAGACCCTCAAGGGGGCCAGCGGCTGCGCCCTCAACATCACCGGCGGCACCGAGACCGGCCACGCCTCCGGCACCTACTCGCACTGGAACGGCTACAAGCTCGACTACGGCAAGAACACGTGCGTGACGTCGTACATCAAGAACAACTTCACGTACATCGGGCTGCGCGGTGACGGCTATCCGCAGTGGCAGTCCGGCTCCGGCAACGTCTACGCCGACGAGGGCAGCCACTGGGACGCGCTGTACTACAACTGCGGCGGCTGCTGAGCCGGAGAGGGCGGTGACCGGCCCCATGCGCATGACCCGGCGCGCACTGCTGCTGGCCGCCGCCCTCGCCGCCGCCCCCGCGCCCGGCGCGCGGGCGGCGGACGGCGACCCGTACGACGCGCTGCGCCGCCGGTGGCTCGGCATCACGCTCGGCACGGGATACGACCCGGGCGCCGAGCCGTACGCCTCCCGGCTCGCGGAACTCGGGACGCGCGCACGGGACTTCCGGGCCACCATGACCCCCGCCCCGACTTCCCTCTGGCCCGGCCACCCCTTCGACCCGCCGTCCGGCATCACCTTCTCGTACGGCCGCCTGTGGACCATGGCCCAGGCCCACGCGCAGGACGGCACCGGCTCCACCGGCGACCCCGGTCTCCTCGCCGACGTGCTCCGCGGCCTCGACCACCTCTCCGCCACCGTCTACCACCCCGGCACCACCCCCTACGGCAACTGGTGGGAGTGGCAGATCGGCAGCCCCCGCCTCCTCATGGACATCACGGCCGCCCTGTACGACCCGCTCGGCCCGGACCGTGTCGCGGCGGCCTGCGCGGCCGTCGACCACTTCCTGCCGGACCGCCTGCTCACCGACTACTCCGGCACCTCCACCGGCGCCAACCGCGTCGACCTCTGCCGTTCGGTCGCCCTGCGCGGCGTCCTCGGCCGGGACCCCGGCCGGATCTCCCTCGCCCGGGACGCGCTCTCGCCCGTCTTCCCGTACGTCACCCGGGGCGACGGCCTCTACGCCGACGGCTCCTTCGTCCAGCACACCTCGGTCGCCTACACGGGCACCTACGGGCAGGTCCTGCTCGACGGCCTCGGGCGGCTGTTCGCGCTGCTCGCCGGCTCGGACTGGGAGGTGACGGACCCCGGCCGGCGGAACGTCCTGGACGGTGTCGAACACGCCTACGCGCCCCTGATCCACGACGGGCTGGTGATGGACTGCGTCAACGGCCGCGCCATCAGCCGCGGCCTGCTGCGCGGCGACGACCTGGCAGTCATGCGCAGCGACCACTACCACGGGCACGCCCTGATCGCCGCCGTAGCCCTCCTCGCGGGCGGCGCGGGCGAGGCCGAGCGGGAACGGTGGCACGGCCTGGTCCGGGGCTGGATCCAACGGGACACCGTCACCCCGCTGCTGACGTCACCCCAGTTCGGGGTCGCCGACCTCGCGCGGCTGCACGCCATCGCCCGGGCACCCGGCCCCGCCACCCCCGAACCCCTCGGCCACCGCCTCTTCCCGGCCATGGACCGCGCCGTCCACCGCGCCCCCCGCTTCACCGCCGCCCTCGCCATGGCCGGCGACCGCATCGCCCACTACGAGTGCGGCAACGGCGAGAACCCGCGTGGCTGGCACACCGGCTCCGGCATGCTCTCCTGGTGGCCGCGCGGCGGCGGCGACCAGTACACGGACTGGTACTGGCCCACCGTCGACCCGTACCGGCTGCCCGGCACCACCGTGTCGACCCGGCGGCTCGCCGACCGGGCCGGCGGCGAGTGGGGCGCCCCCCGGCCGGACGTCCGCGCCGTCGGCGGCACCACCGACGGCACGTACGCGGCCGTCGGACAGCACCTCAAGGGCCTCGGCTCCACCCTGGAGGCCCGCAAGTCCTGGTTCTTCCTGCCCGACGCCGTCGTCTGCCTCGGCGCCGGGATCAGCTGCTCCGACGGCGTCCCGGTCGAGACGGTCGTGGACAACCGGAACCTGGGCGAGAACGGCACCCAGAGCTTCGTACGGGGCCGGAACTGGGCGCACCTGGCGGGCCACGGCGGCTGGGTCCTGCTGTCCGGGCCGGACCTGCGCACCCTGCGCGAGGACCGCACCGGCGCCTGGTCGGACATCAACACCACCAGCGACGACGAACGGCGCACCCGGCGCTGGCAGACCCTGTGGCTCGACCACGGCACCGACCCGGCCGGCGCCCGGTACGCCTACGCCGTCCTGCCCGGTGCCTCCCGCGCCGAGACCGCCGCCCGGGCCGCCGCCCCGCACCGGCTGTCCGTCCTCGCCAACGACACCACCGGCCAGGCCGTCGCCGTACCCGGGCTGGGGCTGACCGCGGCCACCTTCTGGCGGGCCGGTACGGTGGGGGAGCTGACCGTCTCCGCCGGCGCGAGCGTGCTCGTCGTCCGCCGGGGCCGCACGGCCACCCTCCGCGTCAGCGAGCCGTCCCGCACCGGAGCGCCGCTGGAACTGGTCTGGGACCGTCCGGTGCGTGCCGTCGTGCGGGCCGGCGACGGCGTCGAGGTCCTTTCGGCCGACGGCCGTCTGAGGCTCCGTGTCACTCCGGGGAGGGCATGTGCCACCCACGAATGTGAGGTGGCTCTCGCGTGATCTCTTTGTGGCACACCTACAACTGTCCGGCCTCCTGAGCAGTCGGAACGGCTGCATGCGGGGATGGTTCTGTTCACTGGTACCAGGAAAACGGGCCGGAGACTGTACAGAGTCAACGGCTCGCTTTCCTTGGTCTCCTTCGTATGGTCACTACATGACCGTTTTGGAAGAGACGACGGGTGAGCCGACCGGCGAGCCGACGGACGCGCGCGGGCGGGTCGCCGAGCTGCACGAGATTCGTGCGCAGGCCGTCGCCGGCCCCAGCGAGAAGGCGACCGAGGCGCAGCACGCCAAGGGCAAGCTGACGGCGCGGGAGCGGATCGAGCTGCTCCTCGACCCCGGGTCCTTCCAGGAGGTCGAGCAGCTGCGCCGGCACCGGGCGACCGGCTTCGGCCTGGAGGCCAAGAAGCCGTACAGCGACGGTGTCATCACCGGCTGGGGCACGGTGGAGGGCCGTACGGTCTTCGTCTACGCCCACGACTTCCGGATCTTCGGCGGCGCGCTCGGCGAGGCCCACGCCACCAAGATCCACAAGATCATGGACATGGCCATCGCGGCCGGTGCCCCGCTGGTCTCCCTGAACGACGGCGCGGGCGCCCGCATCCAGGAGGGCGTCAGCGCGCTCGCCGGGTACGGCGGCATCTTCCAGCGCAACACCAAGGCGTCCGGTGTCATCCCGCAGATCTCCGTGATGCTCGGCCCGTGCGCGGGCGGCGCGGCCTACAGCCCCGCCCTGACGGACTTCGTCTTCATGGTCCGCGAGACCTCGCAGATGTTCATCACCGGCCCGGACGTGGTCAAGGCGGTGACGGGCGAGGAGATCACCCAGAACGGCCTGGGCGGCGCCGACGTCCACGCGGAGACCTCCGGCGTCTGCCACTTCGCGTACGACGACGAGGAGACCTGCATCGCCGAGGTGCGTTACCTCCTCTCGCTCCTGCCGCAGAACAACCGCGAGAACCCGCCCCGGGTGGAATCCTCCGACCCGCTGGAGCGCCGCGGCGACGTCCTGCTCGACCTGGTCCCGGCGGACGGCAACCGGCCGTACGACATGGCCAAGGTCATCGAGGAGATCGTCGACGACGGCGAGTACCTGGAGGTCCACGAGCGCTGGGCCCGCAACATCATCTGCGCCCTCGCCCGCCTCGACGGCCAGGTCGTCGGCATCGTCGCCAACCAGCCCCAGGTCCTGGCGGGCGTCCTGGACATCGAGGCGAGCGAAAAAGCTGCGCGCTTCGTCCAGATGTGTGACGCTTTCAATATCCCGATCGTCACGTTCCTGGACGTCCCCGGGTTCCTCCCCGGTGTCGACCAGGAGCACGGCGGAATCATCCGTCACGGCGCGAAGCTGCTGTACGCCTACTGCAACGCGACCGTGCCGAGGATCTCACTCATCCTGCGCAAGGCGTACGGAGGCGCCTACATCGTCATGGACTCCCAGTCGATCGGCGCCGACCTCACCTACGCCTGGCCGACGAACGAGATCGCCGTGATGGGCGCGGAAGGCGCGGCCAACGTCATCTTCCGCCGGCAGATCGCCGAGGCCGAGGACCCCGAGGCCATGCGTCAGAAGATGGTCAAGGAGTACAAGGCCGAGCTGATGCACCCCTACTACGCGGCCGAGCGCGGCCTGGTCGACGACGTCATCGACCCCGCGCAGACCCGCGAAGTCCTGATCAGGTCCCTGGCGATGCTGCACACCAAGCACGCCGACCTGCCCTCCCGCAAGCACGGCAACCCCCCGCAGTAACCCAGCGGACCCGCCGCGGCAATCCCGCGGACCTCTCTCTGACGGAGACTGACATCCATGAGCACTCCTGACATCCGCGTCGAGAAGGGCCACGCCGAGCCCGAGGAAGTCGCCGCCATCACGGCCGTCCTCATGGCCCGCGCCGCCGCCCGCCCCGCGCCGTCGGCCACGCACCGAGCCCGTGCCAAGGCGGGCTGGCGCCGCCTGGAACGCGAACCCGGCTTCCACGCCCCGCACAGCTGGCACTGAGCCCGTACGTCCCCGAAGGGGGCCCACCCGCCCGGGTGGGCCCCCTTCGGCGTGCGGGGACGACATGAGCACAGAAAAAGGGGGGTGCCCTCTCCGGACCGGAGAGGGCACCCCCCTTTTTTTGTTCACCGACCGCGCGGCAGCGTTACCGCAGGCGCGCCATGAGGGCGTGCTCGACGAGGGTGATCAGTGCCGACTTGGCGTCCGCGCGGTGGCGGGCGTCGGTGGTGATGATGGGGGTGTCGGGGCCGATCTGGAGGGCCTCGCGTACCTCGTCCGGTGAGTACGGCTGATTGCCGTCGAAGCCGTTGAGGGCGATGACGAACGGCAGGCCGCTGTTCTCGAAGTAGTCGACGGCGGGGAAGCAGTCGGCGAGGCGGCGGGTGTCC
>NZ_JBEZWU010000023.1:0-126451 GCF_040637655.1 Streptomyces sp. NPDC028722 | reverse complement strand
GGCCGGACGAACTCCCACTCCATGTCGGTCAGTTCATGACGACGTATCACCCGACCATGATCCACGACTCAAGATCAATTGAAGACACTGCCTAGGACGGCACTCGCGGGCTGGGCGGCGGACCGGCTCGTGTTTACGTAAACACAAACGACGGGGAAGGCCCTGCACCGGCAGGCCCACCGGTCTCGATGCCCGATGTTTACGTAAACTCTGAGCCGGAAGAGTGGCACCGGCTCCTGGGGCTCTCAAGGTTTCCGACGCGTAACGGCGCTGCTGCCGCCGGGAGTCGGACGGCGGGGAGCGGGGCGTTGGCCGTGGCCCGGGGGCGAGGTCGGCAGGCAGCGGCTCGGACAGGAGGCGGTCGGTCACCGGGGCCGGCCGGCGGGACACGCCGCTGTGCGTCCGGCGGTGACGGGCCGCCCGGCGGGCAGGTGCTACCGGCGGCGCCGGGGGCGGACTGCGCGGTCTGCGCTGGGGGGGGTGCCGTCCCGGTGGTGGGGTCGGCGCGTCCGGAGTGCGGCGGCCGGCGGGGCTGTAGGCCGCCGGGGGCGCTGTCGGCCGGTCGCCGGGGTTCGGGCCACGGGTCCGGCGGTGACGCGGGGCCGAACGGCACGGCACCCCGCTGCGGGCCGGGCCGGACCGGCGGTGGTCCGGACCCCGGCGGCGCGCCCTGGCGCAAGCCGCCGTCCCCGCGGCTCGGTTACCTCGCCCCGCGGGTGGACGCGGCCCGGTGTCCCGGGGGTCGCGCGGGCGGCGGGGCGGTGCTGGAGCGCACGACCAGGCGGGTCGGGACCAGGGTCGTCCCGTGCTCCGGCCGGTCGTCGCGGATCTGCCGCAGCACGCTCTCCACGCACAGCCGCCCCACCGCGCCGAAGTCCTGGTGGACGGTGGTCAGCGGCGGGATGAACGAGGCCGACTCCGGGATGTCGTCGTACCCCACGACGCTGACGTCCTCCGGAACCCGGCGCCCCTTCTCGTGCAGGGCGCGCAGCAGGCCCAGGGCCATCTGGTCGTTGGCGGCGAAGACGGCCGTGCAGTCGGGGTCGGCCGCCAGGGCCAGGCCGGCCCGGTAGCCGGACTCCGCGGACCAGTCGCCCCGTACCGGCGGCGGCACCGTGCGCCCGGCTTCCTCCAGCACCTGACGCCAGGCGTCGGCGCGGCGCTGGGCGGCGAACGAGCCGTCGGGGCCCGCCAGATGGGCCACGGTGGTGTGACCCAGGTCGAGCAGGTGCCGCACGGCGGCGCGGGTGCCGCCCGCCTGGTCGGTGTCGATCACGCTGTAGTGGTCGCCCGCGTCGGAGTCGACGACCACCAGCTGGACGCTGGGCGGCAGGCTGAGGACGGCGGCGTCCAGGAGGTGCACCTCCATGATGACGATGATCCCGTCGACGGCCAGCTCACCGAGCCGGGTGAAGGCGCCGCGCACGTCCGTCTGCCTCGGCGCCGCCACCGGTATGAGCGTGATGGCGTACCCCTCCTCGGCGGCGGAGGTGGCGATCGCCTCCAGGGTGCGCACGTTGCCGGTGGTGGAGAGGGTGAAGAGGATGACGCCGAGCGTGCGGAACTCCCCGCTCTTCAGGGCCCGTGCGGCGCTGTTGGGGCGGTAGCCGAGGTCCCTCATGGCTTGCAGGACGCGCTGCCGGGTCGACTCGACCACGTTCGCGTGGCCGTTGGAGACGCGGGAGACGGTCTGTGAGGAAACCCCGGCCGCCCGGGCGACGTCGGCCATGGAGACGCTCCGCCGCCGGTCGGCCGCCGACCGCCGACGAGGCTGCCCGGCCTGGTCCGCGTCGCTCACGTCCTGGTGCACGATTGCCCTTCCTGTGGTGCCGGCCGCGCCGCGGGGCCTGCGTGCGGCGGATCTGATCGAGAGTAGCGCGCGCCACCGCTCCGGCCCTGCTCACGGCGCTGTTCGCACCGCTGTTCACGGCACCCCGGCCGGCGCCGCGAGCCGGGGCGCGCGTTCTGACTCCCGAAGTATTGACGCTGCCAGCCGGGAATGTAAGCATCAGGCCACCGGCGATGTTTACGCAAACATTAGACCGTGCCGGTGGGACCCGTTCTGCCGTGCGACGGCCAGGGCCCCCGCACCCCACGACGACGCGAGGATGCAGCATGACCGTCATATCGCCGCCGGCCGCGGGAGGCCGTCCGCCCGCAGCCAGAAGGCGCGACCGCCGCGGCCTGGTCGGCTGGGGTTTCATCGCCCCCTTCATGACCGTCTTCGCCCTGGTCTTCCTCGCCCCGATCGCGTATTCGATCTATCTGAGCCTCTACCGCACCCGGTTGATCGGCGGGACCGCCTTCGTGGGCCTGGACAACTACCGGCAGGCGCTGCACGACGACCAGTTCTGGGCCTCGCTCGGCCGGGTCTCGCTCTTCCTGTGCGTCCAGGTGCCGGTCATGCTCGGCATCGCCCTGCTGGTGGCGCTGGCCCTGGACAGCGGCCGGCTCCACGGCAAGGATTTCTTCCGCATCGCGATCTTCCTGCCGTACGCCGTGCCCGCCGTCGTCGCCACCCTGATGTGGGGCTTCCTGTACGGCACCCGTTTCGGTCTCGTCGGCGACATCGACGACGCGCTCGGCGTCTCGCTGCCCGACCCGCTCTCCCCGCACCTGGTGCTGGCCTCGATCGGCAACATCGTCACGTGGGAGTTCGTCGGCTACAACATGCTGATCTTCTACTCGGCGCTGCGGGTCGTCCCGCACTCCCTCTACGAGGCCGCCGAGATCGACGGCGCCGGGCAGTTCCGCGTCATCACCGCCATCAAGATTCCCGCCATCCGCGGCGCCCTCGTCATCGCCACGATCTTCTCCGTCATCGGCAGCTTCCAGCTCTTCAACGAACCGAGCATCCTCCAGCCGGTGGCGCGCAACGCGATCACCACCGACTACACCCCCAACTACTACACGTACTCGCTCTCCTTCTCCGGACAGCAGCACAACTACTCCGCGACGGTCGCCATCGTCATGGGGCTGATCACCATGGTCATCGCCTATGTCGTCCAGACGCGCGGCATGCGCAAGGGAGCGTGAAGCGGCGATGGCCACTCCTGTCACCACCGTCCCCGACCGCTCCGCGGCCACGTCGCCCGGCGCCCCCGGCGCCGTACCCCGGCTGCGGGCCGGCCGCCGCCGGCACACCCCCGGCAGGCCCCGGCGCAGCGTCCTGCTGACGCTGCTCACCGGCCTGGTCCTGCTCTACAGCCTGCTGCCGCTGGTCTGGCTGGTGATCAGCGCCACCAAGTCCCAGTCGGGGCTCGCCCATTCGTCCGGTCTGTGGTTCGACGGCCACTTCGCGCTGTGGGACAACATCGCCCAGACCTTCACCTACCACGACGGCGTCTTCGTCCGCTGGCTGCTGAACACCCTGCTGTACGTCGTCCTGGGCGCGGGCGGTGCCACCCTCCTCGCCGTCCTGGGCGGTTACGCGCTGGCCACGTTCTCCTTCCCCGGCAGGCGCGCGGTGTTCGCCGTCGTCATCGGCGCGGTCGCGGTCCCGGGTACGGCCCTGGCGGTGCCGACCTTCCTGATGTTCAGCAACCTGGGGCTCACCAACACCCCGTGGGCCGTGATCATCCCGTCGCTGATCTCGCCGTTCGGCCTGTACCTGATGTGGGTGTTCGCCTCCGAGGCCATTCCCGCCGAGCTGATGGAGGCCGCCCGCATCGACGGTGCCGGCGAGGCCCGCACCTTCCTCACGGTCGCCCTTCCGCTGCTGGCGCCCGGCATCGTCACCGTCCTGCTGTTCAGCATGGTCGCCACCTGGAACAACTACTTCCTGCCGCTGATCATGATCAAGGACCCGGACTGGTATCCGCTCACACTCGGCCTGAACAGCTGGAACGCCCAGGCCGAGACGGCCGGCGGGCAGCCCGTCTTCCACCTCGTCATCACCGGCTCCCTGATCACCGTCCTGCCGCTGATCGCCGCGTTCCTGCTGTTGCAGAAGTACTGGCAGTCCGGCCTCGCCGCCGGAAGCGTCAAGGAGTAGCCCCCATCCGCGGAGCCCGCGGCACCGCACCACCCCGCCCCCGCCCCCGTACGGGCCCCGCCCGCACGGCCCCCTTCCCCTGCCCCTGCGACCCTCCCCGTCGGTCACGGTCCCGGCCATGCTCCGGCCACGAAGAAGTGGAAGCACGACCATGCTCAAGCACTCCCGCCGCCTGCTGCGCGGCATCGGTCTCGTCAGCGCCCTCGCCCTGGGAGCGACCGCCTGCGGCGGTTCCGACGACGGGGGACCGAGCCACAAGGCGGTCTCCGAGGCGGACATCCAGGCGGCCCTGAAGAAGGGCGGCACCCTCACCGTCTGGGCGTGGGAACCCACGCTCAAGCAGGTGGCGGCCGACTTCGAGAAGGCGCACCCCAAGGTCAAGGTCGACCTCGTCAACGCGGGCACCGGGAACGACCAGTACAAGGCGCTCCAGAACGCCATCTCCGCCAAGAAGGGCGTCCCGGACGTCGCGCAGATCGAGTACTACGCGATGGGCCAGTACGCCCTGACCAAGGAACTCACCGATCTCAAGGCGTACGGCGCCGACAAGCTCGCCGGCAAGTTCACCCCCGGCCCGTGGAACGGCGTCAGGGCGGGCGGCGACGGTGTCTACGGCCTGCCGATGGACTCGGGCCCGATGGCGCTGTTCTACAACAAGAAGGTCTTCGACAAGTACAAGATCGAGGTGCCCACCACCTGGGACCAGTACGTCGACGCGGCCCGCGCGCTGCACAAGGCGAACCCCAAGGCGTACATCACCAACGACGCCGGTGACGCCGGCTTCACCACCAGCATGCTGTGGCAGGCCGGTTCGCGCCCCTACACGGTCGACGGCACCGAAGTGAAGATCGACTTCTCGGACGCGGGTGCCCGGAAGTACACCGGCACCTGGCAGAAGCTCCTCGACGACAAGCTGGTCGCCCCGATCACCAGCTGGTCCGACGAGTGGTACAAGGGCCTGGACGACGGCACCATCGCCACCCTCGCCATCGGCGCCTGGATGCCCGCCAACCTCGCCTCCGGCGCGAAGTCCGCCTCCGGTGACTGGCGCGTCGCCCCGCTGCCGCAGTGGACCGCGGGCGCCAAGGCCTCCGCCGAGAACGGCGGCAGCGCCCTGGCCATGCCCGAACTCGGCGACAACGAGGCACTGGCGTACGCCTTCCTGGAGTACGCCGACGCCGGCAAGGGCGTGCAGACCCGCGTGGCGAACGGCGCGTTCCCGGCCACCACCGCGGAACTGCACTCCAAGGCGTTCCAGGACACCGCGTTCCCGTACTTCGGCGGGCAGCGGGCCAACGAGGTCTTCGCCGACTCGGCCGCGAACGTCGCCGACGACTGGTCCTACCTGCCGTACCAGGTCTACGCCAACTCCATCTTCAACGACACCGTCGGCAAGGCCTACGTCTCCGGCACCAGGCTCTCGGCCGGCCTGAAGACCTGGCAGGACGCCTCCGTCAAGTACGGCGACGAGCAGGGCTTCACCGTCAGCACCGGCTGACCCGCGCCCCCGCCCGGCGGCGCCGCCCGCACCGGCCGGCGCCGCCGCCCGCACCCATGCACCCGGAAGGAACCGCATGCGCCCCGCCCCCCTGTCCCAGCTGCTGCGCGGCCGGGGAGACAACGGCTCTCCCCGCTTCGCCTACGGCGCCGACTACAACCCGGACCAGTGGCCCCGGCAGGTCTGGGAGGAGGACGTCGCGCTGATGCGGCAGGCCGGTGTCACCATCGTCAACCTCGCCGTCTTCTCCTGGGCCCGCATCCAGCCCACCGCCGGTACCTGGGACTTCGGCTGGCTCGACGAGGTCATGGACCTCCTGCACGACGGCGGGATCGCCGTCGACCTGGCCACGGCGACCGCCTCACCGCCGCCCTGGCTCACCACCGCCCACCCCGAGATCCTCCCCGTCACCGGCCACGGCGAGACGGTGTGGCCCGGAGCCCGCCAGCACTGGCGTCCCACCTCCCCGGTCTTCCGCGAGCACGCCCTGCGCCTGACCCGGGCCATGGCCGAACGCTACGCCGCCCATCCCGCCCTGGCCGCCTGGCACATCTCCAACGAGCTGGGCTGCCACAACGTCCATGACTACTCCGACGACGCCGCCCGCGCCTTCCGCGCCTGGCTGCGGCACCGCTACACCACCCTCGACCAGCTCAACCACGCCTGGGGCACCGCCTTCTGGTCCCAGGGCTACAGCGACTGGGAACAGATCCTGCCGCCCCGCCTGGCCGCCTCCCACCCCAACCCCACCCAGCAGCTGGACTTCAAGCGGTTCTCCTCCGACGCCCTGCGCGAGCACCTGCGCGCCGAACGCGACATCCTGCGCTCCGTCACGCCCGACGTGCCCATCACCACGAACTTCATGGTCATGGGCGAGACCAAGGGCATGAACTACGCCGACTGGGCCGCCGAGGTCGACTTCGTCTCCAACGACCACTACCGCACCCCGGGCCCGCAGTCCCTGGACGAACTCTCCTTCTCCGCCAACCTCACTGGCAACCTCGCCGGCGGCCGGCCCTGGTACCTGATGGAACACTCCACCAGCGCCGTCAACTGGCAGCCCGTTAACCTCGCCAAACGCCCCGGCGAACTCGTCCGCGACTCCCTGCTGCACGTCGCCCACGGCGCCGACGCCGTCTGCTTCTTCCAGTGGCGCCAGTCCGCCGCCGGGGCCGAGAAGTACCACTCCGCGATGCTCCCGCACGCCGGACCCGACAGCGACCTCTTCCGCTCCGTCACCGGCCTCGGCGACACCCTGCGCCACCTCGCCCCCGCCGCCGGCGCCCCGCGCGAGAGAGCCCCCGTCGCCGTCCTCTTCGACTGGGACTCGTGGTGGGCCAGCGAACTCGACTCCCACCCCACCTCCCGGCTCCGCTACCGCCAGGAAGCCCTCGACTGGTACACCGCCCTGCTCAACCTGGGCGTACGCGCCGACGTCGTCCCCGCCGGCACCCCCCTCGACGGCTACCGCATGGTCATCGCCCCCGTGCTGCACGTCGTCCCCGCCACCCTCGCCAAGGACCTCACCCGCTACGCCGAGAACGGCGGCCACCTGGTCACCACGTACTTCTCCGGCATCGTCGACGAGAACGACCACGTCTGGCTCGGCGGCTACCCAGGCGCCCTGCGCGACCTGCTCGGCATCCGCGTCGAGGAGTTCGGGCCCCTGCCCGACGGCGAGCGGGTCACCCTCGACGGCGGCCTCACCGCGGACCTGTGGACCGACCGCGTCACCGTCACCGACCCCGCCACCGACGTCCTCGCCCGCTACACCGGCGGAGAGCACGCCGGGCGCCCCGCCGTCACCCGCCGCACCAGCGGCCAGGGCTCCGCCGCCTACGTCTCCACCCGCCTCGGCCCCGCCGGACTCACCGCGCTCCTGCCCGCCTTCCTCACCCACGCCGGGATCCGCAGCGAGCTGCCCGAACAGGCCCGGGGCCACGTCGAACTGGCCGTGCGCGCCCGGGACGGCGACCGCTACCTCTTCCTCGTCAACCGCACCGACGAACCCGTGCCCCTTCCCGGCGTCGCGGGGGACGTCCTGTCGCCCGGCCCCGCACACGAGGACGGCACGCCGGTCCTGCCCCCGCGCGCCGTCACCGTCCTGCACCAGCGCATCTGACCCCGGCCGGCCGGGCGCCGACGGGTGAGGACCGGCGCGCGGGACCGGGAGGACACTCCGGCGGGCGGGTCAGTCAGGGTCGGTCCCGGCCGTGCGGTAGCGGGGAGCCACGCGGGTGCCGGAGCCGCTGCGCAGGCCGAGTTCCGCGGCCGACAGGCGGGCCACCGCCTCGGCGTCCGACAGGCCCGGCACGCACACCACCTCCCCGTCGTCCAGCGCCGCCAGCGACGCGGTGACGACGTCGGCCGCGGGCATGCCGCCCTCGTCATGGACCCGGGCCTCGCCCGCGACCGGCTCCTCACCGGTACCGAGATGGAACTCGGTCGCCGTGAGCCCGGGGCAGACGACCTGGACGCGCACGCCCGTGCCGGCGAGTTCGGCGGCCAGCGTCCGGGTGAACGTCACCACGTACCCCTTGGTCCCGCCGTAGACGGCCCGCCGGGGGAGGGGCCCGGGCGGCAGGTCGCCGGCGAACGCCAGCAGCGAGGCCACGTTGACCACCGCGCCCCGGCCACGGCGCACCATGCCGGGGACCGCGGCCCGGGTGAGAACCGTGGGCGCCACGACGTTCACCTCCAGCACCTTGCCCAGCAGTGCCGGTTCGACCTCGGCGAACGGCCCGTAGCCGTTGATGCCGGCGTTGTTCACCACCAGGTCCACGTCCTCGCCAGCGGCCCGCTCCGCGACCCGGGCGAGATCCGCCGGCCGGGCCAGGTCCGCCACCAGCGCCTCCACCTCCACCCGGCTGTCCCGGCGGAGCCGCTGCGCCAGGGCGTCCAGCCGCTCGGCGCGCCGGGCGACCAGCACCAGGTTCCAGCCGCGTTGCGCCAGCCGGCCCGCGTACTCCTCACCGATTCCCGAGGAGGCCCCGGTCACCAGAGCCGTTCCGGGTGTCCTGTCCGATGCCATGGGCTCGATCCTTCTGTCGCGGGACTGACTGCCCGGGGCCGTGCCGGGACCCTTCCGTGATCGCCGGCCGGGTGTCCAAGCGCCGTACGGGCGAAACACCGGTCGCGCGAACGGGCGCCGGAGCACCCGGGGAAGGCCGACCCCCGCGAGCGTGTCACCGCCCGGCCCGGGCACTCGTCCGCCATGAACGACAGCTCACCTCCCCTGGCCGACCGCACGCTGATCGCCCTCGCCCGGGCAGCGGCTTCGCCATCACGGACGTGCGCGTGCCGGCCGACCGCACCATTGACGCCTGACCGGCCCGTACGCCTCCCGCCGACCGGGTGACCGCGGGCCGCTGCCCGGGCCCCGGAGCGCTGCCATCGGAGGGTAAAGCGGCCCCGGTGCGGGAGCCGGCGGCGTCGTACGGGTACGGGCAACCGGGGCCGGTGAGCGCTCATCGCGCGGTCGTGCCGGCGTGGACGTGTGGAGGAGAGCCCATGGCAGTGAACAAGGTGCGCGACATCATGACGGCCGCGCCGGTGGCGGTGGGACCGCAGACCTCGGTGGTGGACGTCGCCCGTCTGATGCGGGACGAGGGCATCGGTGTCGTCCTGGTCGCGGAGGACGAGACGCTGCGCGGACTGGTCACCGACCGGGACCTGGTGGTGCGCGTGGTGTGCGAGGGCGGGGACATCGCGGAGCGCAGTGTCGCCGAGGCGTGCAGCGAGGACCTGGTCAGCGTCTCGCCGGACGACGACATCAGCCGGGCCGTCGAGCTGATGCGCGAGCACGCCGTGCGGCGGCTGCCGGTGGTCGAGGACGGCCGTCCGGTCGGCATCGTCTCCCTGGGGGACCTCGCCGTCGAACGCGACACCGACTCCGCCCTGGCGGACATCAGCGCCACGGAGCCCAACGAGTAACGGAGCATCACCCGCTCCCCGGTGCGGGCGGCGTTCACAGAGGTGCGACGTTCGCGGCCGGCTGGTCTGCGCCCCGTCCGGGGTGGGGCGGCCTCGCGGCCCGCCGCCGAACGCCGGCCCGCCCGCGGCCCGTTCCGTCGCGGCCCGGCCGCCCGCGGCCCGTCCACCCGCCGTGACCACGGCACATCCGATGCCCGTCGACCACTCGCGGCGCCGGTACTGGCACACTGATGCCTGTCATCGGCGGTGGCGGCGACGGTGCCGTCACGGACTGTGGCCGTACTGTGCGGCACGACGGGTGAGGGTGGGCATGGAGCACACATCGGACGTGGACATCGCGCTGGACCGTGACGTTTTCCTGCGGACGCTGGTGCGCGAGCTGGCGACGGCCCTGGAGTCGGTGATCGGCCTGGAGGAGGCCTCGGGGTACATCAGCGTGGTCGGTCAGGCGGTCGGCACGCAGATCGACGAGATGTACCTCAAGGCCCTCGGTGTGGACCGGCTCAGCGGTGAACAGGTCGCCGAGGCGCTGGTGGACCTCAAGCGCCGTATCAAGGGCGACTTCCACGTCATCGATCAGGACGCCACGAAGATCGTCCTGGGCAACCGGGTGTGCCCGTTCGCGGAGAAGGTGGTCGGCCGGGAGTCGATGTGCATGATGACGTCCAACGTCTTCGGCACCGTCGCCGCCCGCAACCTCGGCTACGCGCGCGTGGAACTGGAGCAGACCCTCGCCCGCGGCGACGCGGGCTGCCGGGTCGTGGTGCACCTGGTCCCGGACACCAGCGTGGAAACCGCCGCCGGCCGCGAGTACTTCGGCGATCCGTCCGTCACGCCATGAGCCTTGGCCTGTTCGGGGCCATCACCAGACCACTGCCCCACCCGGTACTGCTGTGCGCGGCCGACGGCCGCATCCTGGCCGCCAACCCCGCGGCACACAGAAGCGACAGCCGGCTCACCCCGGGCGCCTGCCTGTTCGACGTGGACAGCACGGACGCCGAGCTGCTGCGCGCCCACCTGGCCACCTGGCTGCGCAGTGGCAGCCCGGTACCCGGCGCCCTGACCATCAAGGACGCCGACGGCCGCCTGCGCCGGTTCCGCTGCCACGGGGCACGCGCCCAGTGGTGGGACGGCCCGCTTCCCGCCGCTCAACTGCACCTGCTTCCGCTGGACGGGGCCGACCAGTTCGTCGTCCTCAGCCGGCAGGTCGCCGCCCTGAACCGGGAACTCGCCTTCCGCCGCTCCCTGGAGGCCGAACGCGCCCGCCTGCTGGCCGCCGAACAGGCCGCCCGCGGCCGGCTCCAGCACCTCTACACCCTGACGGCCGCCCTGGCCACCGCGGTCACCGTCACGGAGGTCTCCCGCGCGGTCCAGGACGCCGCGCTGCCCGCCCTGGGCGCCACCGCCGTGGAACTCCGCCTGCACTCCACGCGCCTGGTACCGCCCCTCCAGCCCGGTGAACACCCCTCCCCGGCCGCCGCCGACTGGACCGACCTGGACCATCCGTTCCCCGCCGCCGCCCCGGCCCCGCCCCGCGCGCCGTCCCCCGCGGAGCCGCCGCCGCTGACCCTCCCGCTGGAGGCGGACGACACCCACCTGGGCCTGCTGGTCATCCACGGCGCCGACCCGGGCGCCGCCCCGGAACACGCCGTCGCCGTGGCCCAGCAGATCGCCCAGGCCCTGCGCCGCGCCGGACTGCACGAACACGAGCACCAGGTCGCCGAACGCCTCCAGCGCAGCCTGCTGCCACGCCTGCCGGTCCTCCCCGGCCTCGACGCCGCCACCTGCTACGCCCCCGGCGGCGACCTGCTCTCCGTCGGCGGCGACTGGTACGACGTCTACGACGTGGACGCCGATCACATCGGCCTGAGCATCGGGGACGTCGCCGGGCACGGACTGCGCGAGGCCACCGTCATGGCGCAGATCACCGCCGCCCTGCGCAACATCGTCCCGCGCTACGGCGCCCGGCCCACCTCGGTCCTCGACGAACTCAACACCTTCCTGGGCCGCTACCACCCCGGCCGGATGGCCACCGCCTGCTACCTCGTCTTCCACCGTCCCACCCGCACCCTGGCCTACGCCGCCGCCGGGCACCCGCCGCCCCTGCTCGTCCACGCCGACGGCACCAGCACCTACCTCGACGGGGCCACCAACCCGCCCCTGGGCCCCGTCCACGGCTTCGGCTACCGGCAGGCGGCCCGCACCCTCGCCGAGGACGACACCCTCCTGCTCTACACCGACGGCCTGGTCGAACGCCGCCGCGAGGTCATCACCGTCGGGCTGGAGAGGCTGACCGCGTGCGCCCGCGTCACCGCCGGGCTCGGCCTCGCCGAACTCTGCGACCGCTTCCTGCACCACCAGCCCGACGCCGCCTTCCCCGACGACCGGGCCCTGCTCGCCGCCCGCTTCCCCCCGGCCTGACCCGCGGACGGACGGCTGGACGACGTGCCGTCTGCCCCGCCCTGTCAGTACATCGCCGTGGCGTGCCGGTCCCTGCCGACGAGGCCCGCGACCGTCAGGGCGGCCCAGCCCAGGGCGCTGACGGCCGCCCCGGCACGGCGGACGCGGCCGGGCAGGACGGGGCCGAGGAGCAGGGCGTCACCGACGTCGGAGGCGATGCGCAGGGTGGTGGCCGTGACCAGGGCCGGCCCCTGGGGGGCGACGAGCATCGCCAGGCCGGTGGCGGCGTCCCGCCAGGCCAGCGGGCGCAGGACCATGGCGGTGTGCGGACCCACCCGGCCGTCCGGGTCCACCAGCCCGCAGGGGCGCGCCAGCAGCCCGGACGGTACGCGGTGGCGATCCCGTAGGCGCAGGTCGCCGCTCCGATGGCCCTCAGCAGTCCGGTCCGCATCGTCAGCACCTCCACAGCCGGTGTGCGCGCTTTCCCGCGCACCCCGGCGAGTACCCACACCCGCGCGACCGCCACGCCACCCGCCGCACCGGGCCGGCCGGCACACCGGGAGGCGTGCACATCAGAGTTCGGTTCCGGTGTGCTCGTCGATGCCCGCGCGGGCCCGGTAGGCGCGCACCAGCTCCGGGGCGGCCGGTCCCCGTGGCCGGCGTCCCGCGCGGATGTCGACGGCGAAGGCCTTGGTCTCCTGGATGTGGGTGTTGGGGTCGAGGGACATGTGCAGCAGTTCGTTGGCCGCGTCTCCCGTGGTGTAGCCGTTCGGTCCCCAGTGGTAGGGCAGTCCGACCTGGTAGAGAGGGCGTCCGTGCACCGTGAGCGGCGGCACGCGGTCGGTCACCAGCACCCGTGCCTCGATGACCCCGCGCGCGCTCACGATCGTCGCCCAGCCGGTGTGCTCCAGACCGCGTTCGGCGGCCAGTTCGGGCGACACCTCGCAGAAGAACTCGGGTTGCAGTTCCGCCAGGTAGGGCTGCCAGCGGGACATGCCGCCCGCGGTGTGGTGCTCGGTGAGCCGGTAGGTGGTGGCCACGTACGGGAACACCTCCGAGCCGGGCTCGGTGCCGCTGGGCTGGTAGCGGTTGTCGGGGTGCGGCGGCAGCAACTGCCGTACCGGGTTGCGCTGCCGGCCGTACAGCAGGTTCGGGTACGGCGAGTCCTGCGGTTCGTAGTGGGTGGGCAGCGGGCCGTCGGTGAGCCCCGACGGCGCGTACAGCCACGCCTTGCCGTCCGCCTGCATGATGAACGCGTCGGTGCCCGACAGGGCTTCCGGTCCGGTCGCGTCCGGCGGCGGCCGGTGCCGGGGCGACTTGTCGGCCTTGAAGTCCGGGATGTCGTGCCCGGACCACGAGCCCTTCTCCTCGTCCCACCACACCAGTGCCTTGCGTTCGCTCCACGGCTTGCCGTCCGGGTCGGCCGAGGCGCGGTTGTACAGGATGCGGCGGTTGGCGGGCCAGGCCCAGCCCCACTCGTTGGCCACCCAGTTCTGTTCCTTGCCGGGTTTGCGGCGGGCCGCCTGGTTGACGCCGTCGGCGTAGACCCCGCAGTAGATCCAGCAGCCGCAGGCGGTCGAGCCGTCGTCCTTCAGCTGCTCGTACGAGGTGAGCGGCTCGCCCTGAGCGTCGTAGCCGTTGATCTCGGCGAGGACGGCCTCGGCCTCCGGTTCGGCGTGTTCCCCCTTGGTGGGGTAGTCCCAGGTCAGGTCGAGCACCGGCCGGTCCATCTCGTCGGTGGACGCGGCGAGCTTCTCCCGGATGATGCGGCCCAGGTGGTAGGCGAACCACAGGTCGCTGCGCGCCTCGCCGGGCGGCTCGACCGCCTGGTGGTGCCACTGGAGCAGCCGCTGGGTGTTGGTGAAGGAGCCGTCCTTCTCGGTGTGCGCGGCCGCCGGCAGGAAGAACACCTCGGTCCCGATGTCCTCGGTGCGCAGCTCGCCGGTCTCGATCTCCGGGCCGTCCTTCCACCAGGTGGCCGACTCGATCAGCGAGAAGTCCCGGACGACCAGCCAGTCCAGCTCGGCCATGCCGAGGCGCTGCATCTTGGCGTCGGCGGAGCCGACCGTGGGGTTCTCGCCGATGAGGAAGTAGCCCTTGCAGATCCCGTCCAGCTGGGCCATGACCGTCTCGTAGGTGGAGTGCGAACCCGTGAGCCTCGGCAGGTAGTCGAAGCAGAACTCGTTCTCCTCGGTGGCGACCCCTCCCCAGTACGCCTTGAGCAGGCTGACCAGGTAGGACCGCATGTTGCCCCAGTAGCCCTTGTGTGCCGCCTCGGCCGCCACGAAGGTGTCCAGGGTCTCCCGCCGGTGGGCGTGCCGCATGGGGATGTAGCCCGGCAGCAGGTTGAACAGCGTGGGGATGTCCGTCGAGCCCTGGATCGAGGCGTGCCCGCGCAGGGCGAGGATGCCGCCGCCGGGCCGGCCGATGTTCCCCAGGAGGCTCTGGAGCACGGAGGCGGCGCGGATGTACTGCACGCCGGTGGTGTGCTGCGTCCAGCCGACCGCGTAGGCGAACGCGGTGGTCCGTTCGCGCCCGGAGTTGTCCGTGACCAGTTCGCACACCTGGCGGAAGATGTCCTCGGGGACCCCGCAGATCTGCTCGACCATCTCCGGGGTATACCGGGCGTAGTGCCGCTTGAGGACCTGGAACACACAGCGCGGGTGGGTGAGCGTCTCGTCCCGCTCGGGCTCGCCCTCGGGGAGCGCCGCGCCGCCGGAGCCGTGGGACTCGCCGCGTGCCGCGTCGGTCACCGTGCTGCCGCCGTCGGTGCGCTTGTCGTACTCCTGGTCCCGCTCGCCGGAGGCGGCCTGGACCTCGGTGCCCGCGTACTGCCAGGTCTCGTTGTCGTAGCTGCGGGTGTCGGTATCCAGTCCGGAGAAGACTCCGTCGAGATCCTCGGTGTCGCGGAAGTCCTCGCTCAGCACCATGGGGCCGTTGGTGTACGCGACGACGTACTCGCGGAAGGACTTGTCGTTCCGCAGGACGTAGTTGATGATCCCGCCGAGGAACGCGATGTCCGTGCCCGCGCGCAGCGGCACGTGCAGGTCGGCCAGCGCACTGGTGCGGGTGAACCGCGGGTCGACGTGGATCACCTTCGCGCCCCGCGCCTTGGCCTCCATCACCCACTGGAACCCGACCGGATGGCACTCGGCCATGTTCGAGCCCTGGATGACGATGCAGTCGGCGTGCTGGAGGTCCTGCTGGAAGGTGGTCGCGCCGCCGCGTCCGAACGAGGTTCCCAGACCGGGAACGGTGGAGGAGTGTCAAACGCGCGCCTGGTTCTCGATCTGGATCGCTCCCAGGGCGGTGAACAGCTTCTTGAGCAGGTAGTTCTCTTCGTTGTCGAGTGTGGCGCCGCCCAGGCTCGCGATGCCCAGGGTGCGCCGGGTGCGGGTCTCGTCGACCTCCCACTGCCAGCCGGTCCGGCGCGACTCGATCACCCGGTCGGCGATCATGTCCATCGCCGTGTCGAGGTCCAGCCGCTCCCAGTCGGTGCCGTGCGGGCGCCGGTACAGGACGTGGTGTTCGCGGGCGTCGCCGGTGGTCAGTTGCAGGCTGGCGGCGCCCTTGGGGCACAGCCGGCCGCGCGAGATGGGGGAGTCGGGGTCGCCCTCGATCTGCGTGACGCGCTCGTCCTCGACGTACACGTTCTGGCCGCAGCCGACCGCGCAGTACGGGCAGACGGACTTCACCACCCGGTCCGCGGAGGCGACCCGCGGGCGCAGCCGCTCGCTGGGGCCGCTCTTGGCCGCGGCCCCCCGGCCCAGGGGGTCCGTCCCCTTCAGCTGGCGGTAGACCGGCCAGGAGTCGATCCAGGTGCGTACACCCATCACGCCCGCCTTTCCCGTCGTACTCGATGCGGCCGGGGGTACCCGTCCGCCCGCCGTTCAGTCACCCTCCGCACTGCCGATTGTCCCGCGGGCGGGCGGGCACGGCATCCGGAGGCGGACCGCCGTTGCCCGGCGGCTCCCGGGCGGCCGCCCGCCTCCGGGCAGGCCCGGCGGTCAGGCATCGTGGGACCGCGCGGCCCGGCGCATCTGGGCGTCGCCGTGGGCCCGGGCCCGCAGCCACGCGCGTACGGCCGGTTTGCCGGTCGGGTTCTCCGCCGCCGGGTTCACCAGGTGCTGGGTGGACTCCTGGGGCATACCGGGGCGGTGCTGTTCCTCGGTGGTGAGCGTGTCACCGCCGTCCGCGGGCAGCCCGGTGGCGATCAGGAACGCCTGTCCCGCCGGTATGCCGAGGCGGCGCCCGGCCTCCTCGTAGCCGAGACCGTCGGCCAGCAGCCGCCGCACCTGCTTCTGCGTGGGCATGGCACCGGTTCCCTTCTCCCCCTTCTCACCACGGCCGCGGGTACCCGCCGTGGCGGGGCCCGAACTGCGCGCACCGCCTCACGGAGGGCCGCCGCCCCGCTCCCGCCGGTGCCGGTCGTGCCAGGCGAGGGCGCGCCGGATCTCCGACTCGTGCAGACCGGTGCGGCAGGCCAGCTCCACGAGGCCGAGGGCCGGCGGACCGCTGGTCAGAACCCGGGTGATCTTCGCGGCCCACAGCTCCTCCCGCACGAACGGGCGACGCCGGTACTCCTCCCGCAGACGTGCGAGATGCTCCTCGCCGCAGGCGGTCAGGAGGCGGAGGCCGTCGAACCAGTCCAGGGTGGCGTGCACGGCGGAGGAGTCCGCTACGTACCCGCGTACGGCCTCGTCGGCCGCGATGACCGCGGCGCACAGGTCGCACAGGTCGCACAGCTCGACGCGCCGCGCGTCCTTCCGGCGCTTCCTTCCGCGCTTCCACATCGGGGCTCCAGCGAACGGCGGGTCGAGGGACGGGTGGGGCGAGGGACGGGTGGGGCGAGGGGCGGCTGCTCCCCGACCGGCGGACGTCATGACTGCCCGCCCCGCGCCCTCCCGACACACCCGGCCGGCCACGCTCACCCCCGGGCCGACACCGCGTCACCGAGCCGCCGCAATCGCACGGAACGGGTCGCAGTCGGCGCTTCGCGGGCACTCCGCCCAGCGGTGTGTCCGCTCGCGGAACGCACGGCCCGCCCGTAATGTCCGCCCATGGCCCGGCCCCGACGCGAGACGGGAGTGATCGGATGGTTCCGAGGTGTCCTCACGCAGCGGCAGGGCGGCCGTATCCGGACCGCCGCCCGCGGCACCGGGCCGCTGACCCGGCGGGAAGGGCGACGCGGTGAAACAGCGTCACATCTTCGGCGACGTCTTCGCACTGGAGTCGGTCGTCGCGGGCGTGGTGTTCGTCCTCGTGCTGGCCGTGTTCGGCTACGCCCTGATCAGGCGGCGTGCCTCCCGGCGGGTGACCGCGTCCCGGCGGGCGGAGCGGCCACGGCTGGAGGCCTACTACGTCGGCGTGCTGGGCGCCTTCGCCGTGTTCCTGGTGTCCTGGACGGCGTGGCAGAACCACCGCGAGCACCAGGCCGCCGACCGTCCGCCCGTACGCGTCGACGTCACCGGTTTCCAGTGGTGCTGGACCTTCGCCCACCCCCAGGCCGCCGAGCGGCGCAGCGTCTCGGACACCTGCCGGGGCGGTCACCTGCCGACCCTGGTGGTGCCGACCGGCCGCCCCGTACAGCTGCGCCTGACCTCCCGTGACGTGATCCACTCGCTGTGGATCCCGGACCTGCGCTACAAGATGGACGCCTTCCCCCACCACGTGAACACCTTCACCCTCACGATGGACCGGCAGGGCCGGTGGCTGGGCAAGTGCGCCGAGTTCTGCGGGGAGCGGCACTACGAGATGCACTTCTGGGTCAGGGCCGTGTCGCCCGAGAAGTACGACCGGTGGCTGCACGGCGGCGGCGGACAGGGAGCGGCATGACCGCGGCGCCGCCCGGCACCGTGCGGGAGACCACGGGCAAGCCGGTCCCGCCCGGCAGCTGGGCGGGCTGGGTGACGAGCACCGACCACAAACGGATCGGGCTCCTGACCATCGGCACGTCGCTGGTCCTGTTCGTGCTGGTGGGCGTCCTCGCGCTCATCATGCGGACCCAGCTCGCCCGGCCCGAACAGCACCTGGTCGACGCCCACACCTACAACCAGCTGTTCACCATCCACGGCTCCGGCATGATCTACCTGGTGCTCACGCCGTTCGCGATCGGGATGGGCGTGTACCTGGTGCCCCTCCAGATCGGCGCCCCCGGCATCGCCATTCCCCGGCTGACACTGCTGGGCTACTGGCTCTACGTGTTCGGCGCCGTCGTCATGCTGGCGGGCTTCGCCACCCCGAGCGGAGCCCACGCCGACGGCTGGTTCTCCTACCCGCCGATGGCGGACAGCGACCACTCGCCCGGCGCCGGCCCCGACCTGTGGATCGCCGGGGTCTTCCTCGCGACCACCGGAACCATCGTCATGGGCTGGGCGGTCCTGTGGACGGTGCTGCGCAAGCGCACGCAGGGCATGACCATGCTGCGCCTGCCGGTGTTCTCCTGGTCGATGATCGCCACCTGCCTGATGGTGATCGGCGCGTTCCCCGCCCTGCTGGCCGCGCTGATCCTGCTCGCCGCCGGACGCGCCGACCCGTCCGTCTTCGCGTCGAACACCTGGAACATCGGCTACCAGCACCTGTTCTGGTTCTACGGCCACCCCGTGGTCTACGTGATGTTCTTCCCCTACCTGGCCGCGGTGGCGGAGGTGCTCGCCGTCTTCTCCGGGCGCCGCTTCTTCGGCTACACGGGCACCGTCCTGTCGCTGCTGGTGTTCGCCGCGCTGTCGATGAGCGTGTGGGGCCACCACATGTTCGCCACCGGGCAGGCGGCCAACGACTACTACTCGCTGACCTCCATCGCCCTGCTCGTTCCCGCCGGTGTGGAGTACTTCGGCATGCTGGGCACCCTCCTCGGCGGACGCCTGCGGTTCCGTACGCCGATGCTGTTCGCCCTCGCCTTCGTCCCGCAGTTCCTGATCGGCGGGCTGACCGGCATCATGGTCGGCACCCCGGTGATCGACTACCACGTCACCGACAGCTACTTCGTCGTGGCCCACCTGCACTACGTCCTGTTCGCCGGCAGCGCCTTCGGGCTGTTCGCGGCGGTGTACTTCTGGTTTCCCAAGGTGACCGGCGTGATGTTCGACGAGCGCGGTGGCCGGCTGCACTTCTGGCTGCTCGTGACCGGCACCAACCTGACCTTCCTGCCGATGTTCGCCCTCGGCTACGAGGGCATGCCGCGCCGCGTGGTGACGTACGCGGCGTTCGACGGGTTCGCCCTGATGAACCTGCTCTCCAGCATCGGGGCCGCCTTCCTCGCCGCCGGTACGGCCGTGTTCGTCGTGAACATCCTGTGGACCCTGCGCCGGCGCGCGCACGGCCGCGCCGAACCGGCCCCGGACGACCCGTGGGAAGGGCACTCCCTGGAATGGGCGACCTCCTCGCCGCCGCCCCGGTACAACTTCACCCCCGAGCGCCCCGTTCCCCCGATCACGAGCTTCGCCCCGCTGCTGGACCTGCGGCAGCGGCGGCAGCGGGAGAGGGCGGGGGAGGGGAGCCGGTCGTGAAGCGTCACCTGCCGTTCGTGGTCGTCGCCGGCTGGGGCGTGTTCAACGCACTGCTGCTGGCGGTGCTCGCGGTGTACGGCGAGAGCGCGCTGGTGTACTGGCTGTGGGGCGGTGCCGTGCTCGGCATCGAACTGGCCGGCGTGCTCGTACTGCTGTCGTCCCGCTGGGGACCCGAGCAGCACGTCCGCTACCGGGTGCCGGACCGCGGTGCCGCCGCTGCGCTGCCGGCCGGGCTGGGCTGTGTGCTGGTGGCCCTCACGTTCGTCTACGGTCCGTGGCTGCTGGCCCTGGCCATCCCCCTGCTGGGCGTCGCGGTGGCCCTCGCGGTGCGCGGCACGACGGCCCGGGAGGAGTGATCACCGTGACCGGGACGGCTCACTCCGGGCACCTGACGCAGCTGTCGTCCGTGGCCCTCATGGCCTGGTCGGGCCTCACCCTCGCCGCCGCGGTGCCGGGCGTCATGCGGCTGGTGCGCCGTAGCCCGTTGTGGGAGCGGATCAGTCTGCCTCCGGGCGTCACCCTGCCGCTGCTGGTCCTGCTGCACGCCTGGGCGGTCCTCGGCGGCCCGGTGGGCCTGGCGCCCGGTGCCGGACCGCTCGTGACGGAGCCGGTGCTGCTCGTGGGCGCCGTGCTGTTCTGGGTGCCGGTCGTGGCCCGGACCCGGCACCGCCTCAGCGATCCGGGCCGGTGCCTGTACCTCTTCCTGGCGGCCCCGCTGCTCGACCTGCCCGCGGTCGGTGTCATCGCCACGGGGCAGTCGGCGGAGGGCATCGCCATGATCGTCGGCATGCTGCCCCTGAGCGTCACCGCCGCCGGCGTCACCTGGTCCTGGGCGCGGCGGGAGGAGCGGCTGGCCGCGGCGGCCGACGCCCTGGCGCCACCCACCCCCGGAGGCGCACCGCGCCTCCCCTGACTGACGGCGGGACCGGCGGACCGCTCCGCCTCCCACCCCGGTGTCCCGGGGCCGCGGACGGCGCCGCCTCCCGCGCCGACGCGGCCCCGCGTCAGGACCCGGACCCGGCGGTGCCGGACCCGGCCGGGGCGGAGAGCGAACCGGCTGCAAGCCGCTCCCGCTGGGGCACGACCGTGTACTTGGGGTCCTCGGCCGAGGCCACCCCCGCGTGGAAGATCCCGAACCGCAGGGCCGCGGAACCGGCCAGCAGCGCCGCACCCGCCACGGCGGCGGACACCCGGCTCCGCCTGCCGGCGTACGCCCCCAGCACGGTACCCCCGATGGTCAGCGCTTCCGCGGCGCGCAGCAGCGCGTGCGGCCTGCCCCGCTCCAGCGGCTCGGCCGCCAGCCCCATCCGCCCCTTCATCAGCTGGAACGAGCCCAGTTCGAGCGCGGCGCCGAGAACGGCCAGGCGGCGCGCCGGACCGGTCTGCCCCGGCGGTACGCAGGCCAGCGCCAGCCCCGCCGCCGCGGTGGCGCCCGACCCGGCGAAGACGAACGGCATCTCCCGGTGCCCCTCGTGCCACGACGGCACGGCGGTGTCGGAGATCAGCACGGCGGTGTAGGTGGCGACGGCCGGCCCGAGCACGGCGGCGGACGCGGTCGCGGCGGCGCCCACTAGGCGGTACCGGCCGGCGACGTCGGTCGCGGCGGCGGCCAGGGCCAGCGGCGCGTAGCCCATCAGCAGCCACGACCCCACACTCATGGGGGAGGTCGGCTTGAACACCCGGAGCATGTTGAGGAAACGGGCGGGCCGGCCCAGGTCGTGCACCAGCGCGACCAGGGAGAGGGAGATCGCGCCCGCCGCCCCGGTCTTCGCCGTCCGGGCCAGCGCCGGCCGGCCGGTGACGTGCGCCCCGGCGCCCAGCAGCGACGACGCGCCGGCGAGTCCGCCCAGGTAGAGGTAGCCCGCGATGTCCAGGGGCTTCCAGGTCGGTTTGTTCAGGATCGGCTTGCCGTAGTACGAGGAGAACTCGGCGTCGGGCACCATCGCCCGCTCACCACGCCCGCGCCCGCGGCGCCGCCGGCGCCCCGCATGCGCGCCGGTGAGGGCGTCACGCCCGGGACGCGCGCCCTCCACACCGTCCCGGGTGACATCGGAACCGGTCATCGCGGCCTCCTGACGAAGCTGGCGGCGGCCAGCGCGGCGAGCGAGACGGCCGCCGCCGCCGCGTGCCGCCACATGGCCGGCAGGTCACGGGTGGTGACGACCGGGTCGGGCGGCAGGCCGTAGACCTCCGGCTCGTCCAGCAGCAGGAAGAACGCCCCGTCGCCGCCGACGCCGTCCTCGGGGTCCTCGCCGTACAGCCGCGCGTCCGTGACACCGGCCGCGTGCAGCTGGGCGACCCGGGCGGCGGCCCGGTCCCGCAGCTCGTCCAGCGGGCCGAACTGGATGGAGTCGGTCGGACAGGACTTGGCGCAGGCCGGCTCCATACCCACGCCGAGACGGTCGTAGCACAGGGTGCACTTCCACGCCCGTCCGTCGTCCCGGCGCTGGTCGATGACGCCGTACGGGCAGGCGGGCACGCAGTAACCGCAGCCGTTGCAGATGTCCTCCTGGACGACGACCGTGCCGAACTCGGTGCGGAACAGCGAGCCGGTGGGGCACACGTCGAGGCAGGCGGCGTGCGTGCAGTGCTTGCACACGTCGGAGGCCATCAGCCAGCGCAGTTCGGTGCGGCCGTCGGGGGACACCGGGGAGATCTCCCCGGCCGGGGCGCCCGCAGGGGCCGCACCCGGCGGGGGAGTGGTGGCCCCCGGGCCGGGCGAGGCCGGGCCGGTGCCCAGGACCGACGCGGCGGCGAACACGTCGACGTCCTCGTGCCCGGCCCCGGGCTCCTGTCCGCCGAGCGGCTTGCGCTGCTCGATGAAGGCGACGTGCCGCCAGGTGTCGGCGCCGAGGCCCTGCGTGTTGTCGTACGACATGCCGGTCAGTTCGAGGCCGTCCTCGGGGACGGCGTTCCACTCCTTGCACGCCACCTCGCACGCCTTGCAGCCGATGCACACCGAGGTGTCGGTGAAGAACCCCATGCGGGGCGGGGCGTCGGCGTACCCGGCCGCCCGTGCCACGTCCGGCTGCGGACCGGAGAGCAGGTTCTCCCGCGACGCGGCCCCGTCCTCCCGGGCCGTCCGTGCGGCGGTGTCGTCCGTCATTTCCCGGTCTCCTCGCTCACCCGTCACTCTCCTCCGCCGTCCCCGGCGCGGCCCGCACCATCTCGACACGGTGGCGCTGCCCCTCGGTGGCGGGCAGTTCCACCCGCTTGCCGAAGTACCACCGGCTGAGCGCGTTGCGGATCCGGTGCTTGTGGAACCAGCGCCACACCTCCGTGCCGTGAGCCCGTGGCCGTGGCACGTCGCGCACGAGGATGAGGTAGGCCTCGGACGCCGGCAGCAGCGTCCGCGCCTCCTGGTAGCCGCCCTCCGGGCCACGCCGCACCTCGCCGGTCGCCCGTCCCTCCAGCAGACGCCGCCGGTCGGCCGCCTGCAACCCCAGGCACGCCCGTTTCGCGGCGTGGTAGGCGACGAACGGCACCACGAACAGCGCGGTACGGAAGGTGTACGTCAGCACCTCCAGCCGGACGTCGAAGACGTGCACCATGACGTCCTGCCCGCCCGCCATGAGCAGCACGGCGTACGCGGAGACGGCGGCGGCACCCAGCGCGGTGCGGGTGGGCTGGTTGCGCGGGCGGTCGCACAGGTGCTGCTCGGGGCCCGGCCCGGTGATCCACCGCTCGAAGAACGGATAGGCGTACAGCACGAGGAACAGCGTCATGGGCAGCACCACGGCCGGCAGGAGGACGTCCCAGACGATCGTGTGGCCGGCGACGTCGGTCTCCGCGCCGGGCATCAGGCGCAGAGCACCCTCCAGGAAACCCACGTACCAGTCGGGCTGCGCGTCGATGGACACCTGGTCGGCACGGTAGGGGCCGAAGCTCCACACCGGGTTGATCTGCATCACCGCGGACATCAGCGTGAGCACGCCCGCGGCGACGAGGAGCAGGCCGACGGACTTGGCCGTGTACTGCGGGAAGAACGCCTTGCCGACCACGTTGCGGTTGGTCCGGCCGGGCCGGGCCCACTGGGTGTGCTTCTGGTGGACGACGAACGCCAGGTGGACCACCACGAGCGCCAGCAGCAGCCCGGGCAGCAGCAGGATGTGGGCCACGTACAGGCGCGGGATGATCTCGTGCCCGGGGACCTGGCCGCCGAAGACGAGGAACGCCAGGTACGTGCCGACGACCGGGATCGACAGCACGATGCCCTGGGCCGTGCGCAGACCGGTGCCCGACAGCAGGTCGTCCGGGAGCGAGTAGCCGCAGAAGCCCTCCAGCAGCGCCAGCATGAACATGGTCACGCCGATCGTCCAGTTCACCTCCCGGGGCCGCCGGAAGGCGCCGGTGAAGAAGATCCGCAGCATGTGCACGCCGATCGCGGCGACGAACACCAGCGCGGCCCAGTGGTGGACCTGCCGCATCAGCAGGCCCCCGCGCACCTCGAAACTGATGTGCAGTACCGAGGCGTACGCCTCCGACGTGATCACGCCCTCCAGCGGAAGGTAGGAGCCGGTGTACGGCCGCTCCGTCATGTCGGGGTGGAAGAAGAAGGTCAGGAAGACGCCCGTGACCACCAGCACCAGCAGGCTGTAGAGGGCGATCTCGCCGAGCAGGAACGACCAGTGGTCGGGGAAGGCCTTGCGCAGGAACTGTTTGCCCGCCGAGGCGACCGGCAGCCGTCTGTCGAGCGCGCTCACCACGCGTTCCCCGCGCGACACGGGACGGGCCGGCCCGTCCTCGGGAGACACCGTCACGCTGTGATCGCCCTCCTCCGCCCGGCCCTGCCGACTGCGCACCGCGTCCGACCGTTCACCGCTCGCTTCCGAGCCTGGCACGGGTCCCCCCGGCACGCGCGGCCGAAATCGCGGCGGGGGGACCCCCGACAGGGGGCCCGCGGGAACGCCGGTCCCGGTTTGCGGCGCGCTCCCGGGGCTACCCGGCCGGACGACGGATCGGCCCAGAACGCTGCGGGAGGTCACGTGACCGGCGTCGCCCAGTTCGTCGCGGCGCGTCTGCGTGCCTGGGACGTGGACCGGGTGTTCGGCGTGCCGGGCGTCGCCGTGGACCCCCTGGTCACCGCGCTCACCGGCGACTCGCCGCCGCCCGAGTTCGTACAGGCACGGCAGGAGGAGTCGGCCGCGCTGATGGCCTGCGCCCATGCCAAGCTCACCCGGAGGACGGGCTGTTGCCTGGCCCCGTCCGGACCCGGCGCACTGCGCCTGCTCAGCGGCCTGTACGACGCGGCGCTCGACCGCAGTCCGGTGCTGGCGGTGGTGGGGGAGGAGCCGGTGCCCCCGGGCGTGAGCGACCGGCGGCGCGCCGTCCCCGCCTCCCAGCTCTTCGCCCAGGTGTCCGAGTACTCCGAACGGGTCACCGACCCGGCTCTCGTCGCGGACGCGCTGGACCGGGCGCTGCGCGCCGCGGTGAGCGGCAGGGGAGTGGCCACGCTCGTCCTGCCCCGCGCCGTGCTGGCGGCCGAGGCGCCGCCCTGGCCGCACGGTGACCAGGAGGCCACCGCGTCCCTCCTCTACCTGAGCCCGCCGGTGCGACCGCCGGACCGGCAGGTGCGGCGAGCGGCGGACCTGCTGAACGACGGCCGCCGGGTCGCCGTCGTCGTCGGTCCGGACGCCGCCGAAGCGGCCGGCGTGGTCAGGGACGTCGCGGAACTGCTCGGCGCGGGTATCGCCAAGACCCCCCTGGGCCGCGACGTCCTGCCGGACGACGTCCCCCATGTCACGGGAGTGGCCGCCACCCTCGGCAGCGCGCCCGCCGCCGCCCTGGTCCGCGACTGCGACACCCTGCTGCTGGTCGGGGCGCACGACTTCGACACCGGTCTGCTGCCGGACACCGGCTCACGGCACGTCGTCTCCGTCGACGCGGACTCCGGCGCCTGCCCCGTGGCCGCCATGGTGCCGTCCGCCGCGCGGCTGACGGGGCACGTCGCCACGGCGCTGGACGCCCTCCGTCCCCTGCTCCGGCCCAAGGCCGACCGCCGGTGGCGCGCCGGTGTCGAGGAGGCGGTACGGGAATGGCACGCGGAGGGGCGGACCAAGGCGCGACGCTTCTTCGGCATGGCCGTCAGCCCCCGCTCCGTGGTCGCCGAGCTGTCCGCGCGGCTGCCGGACCGGGCCGTCGTCGTCACCGACTCGGGGACGGCCCTGGACTGGTGGACCCGGCACCTCCAGCTGCGCGACGGCATGCGCGCGGCCCTCTCGCGGCATCTGGGCACCCCCGGCGCCGCCGTGCCCTACGCCCTGGCGGCCCGCCTGGCCTTCCCCGAACGTTCGGTGGTCGCCCTGATCGGCGACGGGGCCCTCCAAGCCGGCGGCATGAACGAGCTGATCACCGTGCGCCGGCACCTCGAACGCCTCGCCGATCTGCCGCCCACGCTCTTCTGCGTCCTGAACAATGGGGACCTCAGCCGGCTGACCTGGGAGCGCCGGACGGCCGCCGGCGATCCGCGGATCCCGGCCACCGGGGAGGTGCCCGCCGTGTCCTACACGGACTACGCCGGTCTTCTCGGTCTGCCCGCCATCCGGTGCGAGCGGCCCGGCCAGGTGGCCCCCGTCTGGCAGGAGGCGCTCGCCGGGAGGGGGCCGATGCTGCTGGAGTTCCTGGTGGACGGCGACATGCCTCCCGACTGGGCGGAACCGGCCGGATACCGGGACACCGCGGAGCCGGCACTCCGGTCCACCGGTACGGGCGCGTGGCGCAGGAAGATCGCCACGACGGTCAGTGACCTGTTCGGCACCGCCTGACGGTCATGCTACGGCCACGACAGGACGAACGGCGGTGCGCCGCGGCTCGGCCGCCGCCGGGGGCACCGGGGGCACCGGGGACGCCGGGGACGCCGGGGACACCGGTAGGAGGGGGACGACGCCGGCAGGTGCAGGCGCGGGACACGGCCGCTCGGAACACCACGAGGGGCCGCTTCGGGAAGTCTTGAGGGGGAGGCGGCTGCCCGGTGGCCGGTTCCCCCGGCCGGGAACACCATGTCCCGGCCCCGGCCTTACCGCTCTGTCGGGCCGTCAGCCCCCGTCGCCGGTCAGACCGAGTTCCGGTGACCCCGCCGGCAACGCCCTGCGCACCGCTTCCGGCGTCGCGATGCCCGGGAGGATCTGCTGCCACCACAGCGACAGGCGCTCGTGCAGATCGCTGAGGCCGCACTTGACGTGGGAGAGCATCTGGATGCCGGTGAAGGAACCGACCACGCTCGCCGCCACGTCCTCCGGAACGACGTCCTCCCGGAGTTCTCCGGCGCCCTGGGCGCGCACCAGTTCCCGGCCGAAGGCCCGCAGCCACCAGTCGTACAGGTCGGAGTCGTTCGTCTGGAAGGTGCCGCGCTCCACCGTGAGCCTTATGCTCGCGCGGAACAGGACGTCCGTGCGCAGCCGTTGGGCCAGGAGATGGGTGAGGTCGATGACCTGCTGCAAGGGGGACACCGACGGCGTGCGGGGTTCGACCGGGACCTCGGTCTGGGCGGCCATCACCCCTCGCGCGATCTCCTCCTTGGACTTGAAGTGGAAGTACATGGCCCCTTTGGTGACGCCACTGCGCTCCTGGATCTCGTTGATGCTGGTCGCCGCGTAGCCCCGTTCGTCGAAGACCTTGGCCGCGCCGACCAGGAGCCTTCGCCTGGTTTCGATCGCTCGTTCCTGTTGCGCCATCGTGTGCTGACCTCGTTCCCGGACATGTCAGGTTCATGAAGTGACTGGTTGCATGCCCATAAAACAAAACGTACGTTGGGTATTGTATGGCTCAACAGTCGTTCCTTACCATCTGCACCCGGCGGGCCGCTGAGCGCTGCCCCTGGGAAGCAGCGTAGACAGGAGCCGCGTGACATGTCGGTCGACCTTTCCGAGCCCTTGGCCCGCACCACCCGCACCACGTCGCTCACCGGACGCCCACGCCCCCTCTCCTTCGAGCAGACGGCCCCCCGCGATCTCGTCCACCGGAGAGCGATCGGGGAGGTGCTGCTCACCGACGGCATACGCCTCGGCCCGGACCGCTTCGCCGTAGGAGCCCAGTGGCCGCGCGGCCACGGCTTCTACCGGCCCGTCGGCGGGCGCTGGCACGATCCGCTGCTGGCCGCCGAGAGTATCCGCCAGACGTCCTCCCTCGTCAGTCACCTCTTCTACGACCTGCCCCGCGATCATCCGACGCTCATGACGGAGCTGAGCATCGACCTCCGCGCGGACGCCCTCGCGCTCGACGGCCACCCGGCCGACGTGGAACTGACCGTCGACTGCACCGACGTGACCTCCCGCGGCGGCCACCTCGCGGGCATGACGATGGAGGTCGGCCTCGCGCGGGGGCAGGTCCCCCTGGGCCGCGGCCGGATGACCCTCAACTGTCTGCGGCCCGCCGTCTACCGGCGGCTGCGGGGCGCGCACGCCGAGGTGCCCGGCAGTCTGCCCGAACCGCCCGCGCCCGTCCCTCCCCGCGAGGTCGGCCGGGCCGTCGAGGCCGACGTGGTGCTCGGCCGGCCGCCGGCGGACCGCGGCGCCCAGGACGCGCGCGAGGGAGTCTGGCCGCTGCGCGTCAACCGGGCGCACCCCACCCTCTTCGACCACCCCACCGACCACGTACCAGGGATGCTCCTGATGGAGGCCGCGCGGCAGGCCGCGCAACGCCTCGCAGGCCCCGGCGCGGCCCTGCTGCCCGTGATGACCAACCACTTCCACAGTTACGTGGAGTTCGACGCCCCCTGCCTGGTCCGGGCGCGGCTGTCCGACAGCGACGGCGCCCGCGAGGTGCGGGTGACCGCGGAGCAGGACGGCGCCCTCGTCTACGAGTGCGCACTCGCCGTCCACGGCACGCCGGTACCGTCGGGCGGCGCCTCCCGGTGAACCGCCCCTGCGTCCTGGTCACCGGCGGGTCCGGGTTCATCGGCGGCACGGTCCTGCCGCTCCTGCGGGCCGAGGGAGCGCGGGTGCGCGTACTGGCCCACCGGCGTGCCCCGCTGCGGGGGCGGCACATCGAGGTCGTGGACGGTGACCTGACCGACCCGGCGTCCCTGCGCGGTATCTGCCGCGGTGTGGACCGCGTGCTGCACCTCGCCTCGTACATAGGCAAGGACGAGCAGCGCTGCCTCGCGGTGAACGCCGACGGCACCCGCCATCTGCTGGCCGAGGCCCGGCGGGCGGGTGTGCACGGGTTCGTCCACCTGAGCACCGCGGCCGTGTACGGCAACGGGCCCTTCCGGGGGACGGCCGAGGGTGAGGCGGAGCCGCGGCCCGTCTCGGCGACCAGCCGCAGCCGCCTGGCCGGCGAGCGGCTCACGCTCGGGGCGGGCGGCGCGGTCCTGCGGCCCTATCTCGTATACGGCCGGGGTGACCGGTGGGTGATGACGGGCCTGCTGCGGATGCTGCGTGCCCTGCGCTCGGGGCTGCCGGAGAAGGGCTCGGCGCTGCTGTCGCTCACGGAGGTCGGCAGTCTCGCCGCCGCGCTCACCCACCTGGCGGTGACCGCGCCGGCGCGGCAGGCGGCCGGCGTCTTCCACGCGTGTCCGCCCCGGCCGGTCAGTCTGCGCGAGCTGGTCGCGGCGACGCACCGGCACCTCGGCTTCCCGCTGGTGCGCGGTGACCAGCCGTTCGAACGGGCCCGGGAGGAACTGGTCGCCGCCGGGTGCGACGGCCACCTCCTGGACCTGTTCGGGGTCGACCACTGGTTCGACGCGACCCGGCTGCGCACCGTGGGCGGCTGCGCCCCGGAGACCGCACTGCCCGCGGGCCTGGCGGCCCACGCCGCGTGGTACCGGGAGCAGTTGCTCTGACCCGGGCTCCGGCGCGCACGGGAAGCCGGGGGAGTGACACAGGACACACTCCGGAAACCTCCACGAAAAACAATCCGAACGTTAGGCTTTTCATGAAACAAACCAAACGTTTGGCTTAGAAGCGCGATCCTGTCCCCCTTCCAAGGAGAGAACCGTGCCCTCACCGATCGTGGTCGTGAGTGACGCACTGCCCGGCGACACCGTCGCCGCCCTTGAGGTCACGTGCGAGGTACGGCACGTCGACGGCCGCGACCGCCCGGCCCTGTTCGCGGTCCTGCCGGACGCCGATGCCCTGATCATCCGCAGCGGTACCCGGGTCGACGCCGAGGTGCTCGACCGAGCGCCACGGCTGCGCGTCGTCGCACGAGCGGGCGTCGGCCTCGACAACGTGGACACCGTCACCGCCCGGGCCCGCGGCATCACCGTGGTCAACGCCCCCGGCTCCAACACCGTCAGCGTCGCCGAACTCACCGTGGGCCTCATCGTCGCCTCGGTGCGCCACGTCAAGGCCGCGACGCACTCCCTGACGGACGGGGAATGGCGCCGGTCCGACTTCGTCGGCGCCGAACTCGCGGGCCGGACCCTCGGCATCGTCGGTTACGGCCGGGTCGGCCGGCAGGTCGCGCGTCGGCTGGCCGCGTTCGACATGCGCATCCTCGCCCACGACCCGTACGCGGACACCATCGGCGGCGACGTGCGCGCCACCGGGCTCGACGAACTGCTCGCCTCCAGCGACGTCGTCACCCTCCACCTGCCGAAGACCCCGCAGACCACGGGACTCGTCGGCGCCCGCGAACTGGCCCTGATGAAACCGACCGCGCTCCTGGTCAACACCTCCCGCGGCGGCATCGTCGACGAGGACGCCCTCGCCCGGGCACTGCGCGAGGGCCGGCCGGCCGGCGCGGCACTGGACGTCTTCGCCACCGAACCCCCGGGCCGCTCACCGCTGCTGGCCCTGCCGAACGTGCTCGGCACCCCGCACCTGGGAGCCGGCACGCACGACGCACAGCTCAGGGCCGGACGGGAGGTCGTCCAGAAGGTCCTCGCGGAACTGGATCCGCTGCTCCGCCCCGCGCCCACCGCCGCCTGAGCGACCGCACCCGCATCGCCGGAGACCCCCATGTCAGCTGCCCCCACAGCCGCGACCGTGCGTGCACTGATGCCCAGAGCCCGCGAGGACCTCGCGGAACTGGTCGCGCTGCGCACCGTCGCCCGCACCCCCTCCCTGGACCACTTCCACCGCGCGGCCCGCCGGATCGCCGCCCTGCTCGCGGACGCCGGCCTCCCCGAGATCCGGCTGCTCCCCTTCGAGGACGGCACCGAGACGGTCTACGCCCGCCGCCCCGGACCACCGGGAGCGCCGACCGTGGCGCTCTACGCCCATTACGACGTCGTGTCCGCACAGGACGAGACCGCCTGGAGCTCACCCCCGTTCGAGCTGACCGAACGCGACGGCCGCTGGTACGGCCGCGGCAGCGCGGACTGCAAGGGCAACGTCGTCATGCACCTCACCGCCCTGCGCGCACTCCGGGACGCCCTGTCCGACGAGCCGTACCCCGGCCTCGACCTCGTCGTCGTCGTCGACGGCTGCGAGGAGCCCGGCGACGCCGACCTGGAGAAACTGCTGCGCGCGCACCCGGACCTGCCCACACCGGACGTCGTCGTCGTCGCGGACACCGGGAACGCCGCCTCGGGCACCCCCACCGTCACCACGTCCCTGCGCGGCATGGCCGTGGTGGAGGTCGAGATCTCCACCCTGTCCAGGACCCTGCACTCGGGCCAGTACGGCGGGCCCACCCCCGACGCGCTGACCGCCCTGATCAGCCTGCTGGCCACATTGCACGACAGCCAGGGCACCCCGTGCCTCCCCGGACCGGAGACCGCCGCGGCGGCCCCGCGGGAGAACACCGCGCGGTACACCGAGGCCGACTTCCGCGCCGAGGCCGGCGTACTGGACGGCGTCGCCCTCCTGGGCGCCGGCACCATCGCCGACCGGCTGTGGAACCTGCCCTCCGTCACCGTGCTCGCCGTGCAGTCACCGCCCCTCGACGACGCCGTACCCGCGCTCCTGCCGTCGGCCAAGGCGCTCCTCAGTGTCCGGACCCCGCCCGGCGCGGACGTCTCCCGGGTCCACGAGGCGCTCGCCGCCCATCTGCGCGCCCGCACACCCTGGGGAGCGCACCTGGACATCCGGCGCGTCACCAGCGGCCCGTCCTTCCTCGCGGACACCGGCGGAACAGCCCACGCCGTCATGCGCGACGCCCTGCGCGACGCCTTCGGCACCCAGCCCCTGGAGGTCGGGGCCGGCGGCTCCATCGCCGTCTGCTCCGCCTTCCGGACGCTCTACCCCGACGCCGAGATCATCCTCTGCGGCGTCGAGGACCCGCCGTCGAACATCCACGGCACCGACGAAAGCGTCAGCCCGGCGGAGATCGCCGCCCTGGCCCATGCCGAAGCCCTCTTCCTGCGCCGTCTCGCCACCGCCCGGCCGGACCCGCACCGGCCCGGCGACGGCGCGACCCGCACCCCGCCGAACGGACAGCAGGAGAACCGATGATCTACCAGCGCGCCTGCGACATCGTGACCGACGACGTCTTCCTGGAACTCGACGGCCTCCTCCCCGACAGCCACCTCTTCCTCAAGCTGGAGGGGATGAACCCGGCGGGATCGGTGAAACTCAAGTCCGCGCTGGGCATGGTCGAGGACGCCGAACGCAGGGGCAGGCTGTGGCCCGGCGGCCGCATCGTGGAGTCCTCCTCCGGCAGCCTCGGCATCGCCCTCTCCGTCATCGCCGCGGCCCGCGGATACCACTTCACCTGCGTGACCGACCCGAACGTCTCCCCGCAGAGCCTCGCCCTCATCCGGGCCCTCGGCGCCGAGGTCGTACAGGTCACCCGACGGGACCGCAACGGCGGCTACCTCGGCACCCGGATCGCCCGCATCCGCGAGATGACCGACGCCGACCCGGGCCTGGTGTGGCTCAACCAGTACGCCAACCCCGCCAACGCCCAGGCCCACGCGCGGCGCACCGCGACCTCGATCCTGAAGAACATCGGGCACGTCGACGTCCTGGTCGTCGGCGCCGGCACCACCGGCACGCTCATGGGCTGCACACGGCACTTCCGGGCGTTCTCGCCGTGGACCCGGATCATCGCGGTGGACACCACCGGATCGGTCACCTTCGGCGGTCCCCCCGGCCCGCGCCACATCCCCGGTCTCGGCACCAGCCGCCGCCCCGAACTGTGCCGGCCCGACCAGGTGGACGACGTCGTCCTCGTCGAGGAGTCCGACGCCGTCCGCATGTGCCGGCGCCTGGCCCGCGAACACGGCCTGCCCGTGGGAGGATCCACCGGATCCGTGCTCGCGGCACTGGAGACGATCGCCGCCCGGATCCCCGCGGACTCGCGCGTCGTGGCGCTCTCCCCGGACATGGGCGACCGCTACGCCCAGACGATCTACGACGACATGTGGGTCGCCGCCACCCTCGGCAGCGACGTCCTCGACGGCACCCGCACGCAACCCGTGGCCGTCTGACCAGCCGCCGGCACACCCCACCCACCGTTGACGAGAGAAGAGACCCCCATGTTCGACTTCCACGTGGTGGGCGGCGCCGCCCTGCGCGCCCTCATCGACGTCTCGCGCCCCGACATCGTCGAGACGGTCCGCTCCGCCTACCTCACCCACGACGCCGGTGACTCGGTCAACCCCAACAGCTACTTCCTGCGCTTCCCGCAGAAGCCGGACGCCCGCATCATCGCACTGCCCGCCCACCTCGGCGGCGACCACAGCGTCTCCGGCATCAAGTGGATAGCCAGCTACCCCCGCAACATCGAACGGAACATCCCCCGCGCCTCCGCCACGCTGCTCCTCAACGACTACGAGACGGGCTACCCCTTCGCCTGCCTGGAGGCGTCACAGATCAGCTCCGCCCGCACCGCCGCGTCGGCCGTCCTGGGCGCCCAGGAACTCACCGGCGGACGTACGGCGGACCGTGTGTGCGTGGTCGGAGCGGGCGTCATCGCGCGCAACATCGCCGAATTCTTCGCCGCCCAGTCGTGGTCCGTGGGCCGCTTCGTCGTGCACGACCGGGAAGCCTCCTACGCCGCCGCCCTCACCCGGCGCATCGCCGGGCTCGGCTACCGGGCCGAGCAGGAGGACTCCTTCGCACGCGCCACGGCCGACGCCGACATCGTCGTCTTCGCCACCACGGCGCCCGAACCCTGGGTCACCCGGGCCGACACCTTCGCCCCCGGACAGACCGTGCTGAACATCTCCCTGCGGGACCTGGGCCCCGAACTCGTCGCCGGCGCGCAGAACATCCTCGACGACGTCGACCACTGCCTGACCGCCGACACCTCACCCCACCTGGCCGAACAACTCTACGGACACCGCGAGTTCATCGACGGCACCCTCGCGCAGGTGCTGCGCGGCGAGATCACCCCGGCAGCCGACCGGCCGCGGATCTTCTCACCCTTCGGGCTCGGCGTCCTCGACCTCGCGGTCGGACACCGCCTCTACCGGCAGGCCGTCGAGAAGGACCTCGCCGTCTCCGTGCCGGGCTTCTTCGGCGAGACACAGCGCTGGAGCTGACGCACGCGCTCACCCGCCCGCCCGACGAAAGGCACCCCGTCATGCCCCACATCACCGCCACCGCCCTTCGGGCCCCCGCCCCCGCCCAGGCCCCCGCCCGCGCCGCGGAACTGGCCGCCCTCGCGGCCGGCCACGCCCAGCGCTTCCCCTGGTACCGCGACCTGCTCCTGCGCCGCGGCGCCCTGGGCTCCGGAGACTCCTCCGACCTCCCCCTCGTCGGCACCGGTCTGCTCGGCGCGCACTACTACACCGCGGAGCACCCGCAGCTGCCGGACGCCTCCGCCTACCTCACCTCCGGCACCTCCGGCGGACAGCGCAAGCGCATCCTCTACTCGCCCGCCGACGACGACGCCTACGTCGCCCAACGGCGCGCCCTGTTCGGCGAGTTCACCCAGGACGTGCCGCGCGGCGCCGTCGCGGTCGCCGACCTCGGCACCGGCCACGCCGCGGCCTCGGCACGCCGCGTCTTCCTCGAACTCGGTTTCGAGGCGCACGACATCGACTTCACCCGGCCGGTGGACGAGCACGTGAAGAAGCTCAACGCGTGGCAGCCGCAGGTGTTCTTCACGATGCCGATGATCCTCGACCGGCTCCTCCAGGCCAGCCCCGGCCTGGACATCCGGCCCCGCAAGATCATGGTCGTGGGCGACGTCGCCCCGCCGGCCTGGCGCGCCCACGTCGCCGAACGCTTCGGCCTGCGCCCCGGGGACGTCCTGGACGTGTTCGGCTCCATCGAGATCGGCGCCATCGCGTACTCGTGCGCGGACACCGGCCTCTACCACTTCCACGACCACATCCTGCCCGAGGTACTGCCTCCCGAGGACCTGCCCGGCCTCACCGAGCACGACCGGGTCCCGTCCCGGCGGGAAGGCAGCGGGGCGCTGCTCCTCACCTCCTTCGCCCGCAGCTACTTCCCGGCCGTCCGCTACGTGACCGGCGACGCCGTCACCGGACTGCGCCGTCTCCGCCACGCGGGCCGCGAGGTGTTCGCCTTCGAACGCATCGACGGACGCCTCGCCGGCGACCTCAAGCACGGCGAACGGATCAGCAACCACGACCTCACCCAGATCATGGCCGAGGTCTTCCCCGGCCGCCCCTTCGAAGCGGCGGACGACGACGGCCTGGTCATCCGGGTCGTCGCCGACACGATCGGCGACGGACAGCTCGCCGCCGTCCGCACCGCCATCGACCGGCAGGCCCCGGACGTCGCCCAGATGATCGCGTCGGGGCTGGTCGGGCCGGTCCGCGTGAGGGCCGTCCCACCGGACGGGCTGCGGTCCGGACACGCCAAGCGCCGCCTCGACCTGAAGGAGGGCTGACCGGTGTGCGGAATCGCCGGAACGGTGTCCCTGGGACACACGTCCGTCCACGCTCCCTACGCGCCGGCCGCCTGCGCCGCCATGGCGCACCGCGGCCCCGACGAGACGGGTTCCTTCGCCACCGCCGAGGCAGCCCTGGCCATGTGCCGGCTGAAGGTCATCGGTCTGCACGACGGCTCCCAGCCCGTCTTCAGCGACGACGGCACCGTCGTGTGCGTCCTCAACGGTGAGATCTACAACCACCAGGAGCTGCGCGCGCTCCTCGCCGCCCGGGGCCGCCCGGTGCGCGGCGGCAGCGACGCCCAGATACTCCCGCATCTCTACCAGGAACTGGGCGAACGGTTCGTCGAGCGGCTGCACGGCATGTTCGCCGTGGCCCTCTACGACACCCGCGCGGGCCGGCTCCTCCTGGCCACCGACCGGGTCGGCAAGAAACCCCTGTTCTACGCGGCACCCGACGGCGGCGGCGTCGCCTTCGCCTCGGAACTGCCCGCACTGATGCTGCACCCCGGCATCAGCCGGGACACCGACCCCGTCGCCGTCGACCAGTACCTCAGCTACCGGGTGGTGCCCGCACCCCACACCATCTACCGGCAGGTACGCAGGCTGGAGCCGGCGACCGTGCTGGTCTTCGAGCGGGGCCGCCCCGAACGCCGCCGCACCTACTGGCAGTTCGCCTTCACCGCCGAGCTGACCGACACGCCGGAACAGGAGATCGACGACCGGATCGACGCCCTGCTCCAGCAGGCGGTGCACGACCGGCTGGAGTCGGAGGTGCCGCTCGGGGCCATGCTCAGCGGCGGGCTCGACTCCAGCCTGGTGGTCGCCATGGCCACCCGCCAGCTCGGCCGGCCGATCCACACCTTCTCCGTCGGCTTCGAGAACGAGGCGTTCGACGAGTCCGTGTACGCCCGCGCCGTCGCCGAGCACTGCGGCACCCGCCACCACGTCTACCGGATCGGCGCCTCGGACGCGAAGGAGGCCGTCGACACCATCCTCACCCACATGGGAGAGCCCTACGCGTTCCCCTCCGCGATCGCCGCGTCCTGCATGTACAAGCTGGCGAGGCAGCATGTCACCGTGGTCCTGACCGGCGACGGATCCGACGAGATCTTCTGCGGGTACGGCCGCTACCAGCGCCTGCGCGACCTGCGCAGCGGCGGTGACCTCGCCGACCGCTACGAGAGCGTCCTCGTGGACGGCGTACCCGGGCCGCTCAAGAACCGGCTGTACGCCGCCGGCTTCGCCGACCGGATCCCGGGCCACCCCCACAACTACCTCCGGGCGCGTTTCGGCCGCACGGACCCCGCGGTCCCGGACCTGGACCGTGCCATGCAGGTCGACAGCGGATTCTGGCTGTCCGACGCGCAACTGGTGAAGATCGACAGGATGTCGATGGCCCACTCCGTCGAACCCCGCAGCCCGCTCCTCGACCACCGGCTCATCGACTACGTCACCCGCGTCCCCGCGGCCCGCAAGCTGATCGGCGCGCACGAGAAGGCGCCCCTCAAACGCGTGGCGGCCCGCTACCTGCCCCGGCAGATCCTGGAACGCCGCAAACAGGAGCTGGCCGTGCCCCTGGAGAGCTGGCTCGGTGCCGAGCTGCGCAGCACCATCAGCGGCACCCTGCTGTCCGAAGCCTCCCTGGAACGCGGCTACTTCGACCCGGACGCCCTGCGTTCCCTGGTCCGCGGGGCCCGTCCGGAGCACAGCTACGCACTGTGGACGCTGTACATGCTGGAGCGCTGGCACCAGCTGAACGAGAACAGCGTGGCCCGCGAGACGGCCGCCGTCGCCCACGCCTGACCCCGGCACGCCACCGCGGCCCCCTCCGCGTACCCGTATCCCCACCCCCGCGAAGGAATGTCCCCATGTCATCCTCTGCCGCACTCCTGAACACCCCGCCCATGCCGGCCGAGGGCGTCCGGCTCAAGCCCGCCTTCGACGCCGGCCGCCTGCTGCGCGAACTCACCTCCGTACGCGAGCACACCTGGGAACAGCAGCGCATCTACACCGAGGACGGCGTCGGCGCCGCCACCGAGGTCGACTGGCGGTGCCTGGCCCTGCGCAGTCCGGGCGGCGACGGCGACCGCACCGACCCCGGCGGCCCCGGCCCGCGGGACTTCGCGGACACCGTGTGGCTCGACCGCATCCCCTACGTCCGCGAGGTGCTGGACTCCATCCCCGCACCGCTGCACGCCGTACGGTTCATGGCCCTCGGCCCCGACACCGTCGGCATCGACCACACCGACCCCAAGTTTGGGCCCCGCTGGGGCGTCGCGCGGCTGCACGTGCCGGTCGCGACCAACCCGGACGCCGTGCTCGTCCTCGACGGTGTGGAGCACCGCTGGCAGCCGGGGGAGTTCTGGTTCGGCGACTTCAGCCGCACCCACCGGGTGCAGAACACCGGCACCGAACCCCGCGTCCACCTGGTCATCGACGTCCTGGTCACCCCCGGCCTGGCCGCACTGTTCCCGCAGGACTGGCAGGCGTACTTCCGCGACGGGGAGATCCTCTTCAACCGCCAGGAGTGCCCCCAGACCCCGGACGAACGGCGCCGGCTCGCCACCCGCTTCCCCGTCCCGGCCACCTTCCACCTGTGGGAGGCCGACACCCCCCTCTCCGCCGACCAGCCCCAGGAGACGGCGACGCTCGCCGAGGACGGCGACCAGATGACGCTCCGGCTGCCCGGCGACCGCGTCTTCGCGCTCGTGCATCTCGGCGACAACGAGTACCGCCTCGCCGGCTGGAGCGAGGAACGCACCCTCCAGGTCTTCCCCGACGGACCCGAACCCCGGGTCGTCCTGCGCACCCGGGAGGGCAGCCGGGTCCACGAGCTGACCGTCACCGCCGAGCGCCTCGCCGCCTGAGGCCACCACCGTGCGGGGCGCGCCACACCCGCGCCCCGCACCCGACAGAGGGAAACCATGACCGCCTTCCGCGACAGTGGCCCGCCGCCCGGGGCGGACGCCGCTGACACCCACCGGCCCGCCGTCGTCGTCATCACCGACCTGGTCGTCCTCGCCAAGCACCTGCGGCTGCTGGACGCGGCCGGACGACGCGGGCTGACCCCGCTGTTCGTCTTCGGACCCGAGACACCCGCCGACGAACTGGCCCGGCACCGCCGCGACCCGCGCCACCCGCTCTCCCGCCTCGCCGACGACGACGTCCGGCACGTCACGGACACCTCGCTCGACACCCTGCTGCACGGCGTGGCGCCCTGGCTGCGCGACCGGCAGGTGCGCGCCGTCCTGAACGTCGGAGAGGTCTTCGTGGAGGCCGCCGGCGCTCTCGCCGAGACACTCGGGCTGCCCGGCCCCGGCACCCACGCCGCGCGCGTCTGCCGCAACAAGCTGCTCCAGCGGCTGGCCGCCCCCGCCCTGGCACCGCGCTGGACCCTGCTCGACCCGGCCCGCAGCACGGCACCGGAAGGCTGGGACACCTTCCCCGCCGTCCTCAAACCGGCCTCCCGGATGTCCAGTTCCGGCGTCCGCGCGATCACCGGACCGCACGCCCTCCCCCCGCTGCTGCCCGGCTACGGCCCCGGCGAACTGCTGCTGCTGGAGGAACGGATCGCCGGCGCCGAGTTCTCCGTGGAGAGCCTCGTGCGTGACGGCGCCGTGCTCTGGGCGGGCATCACGGCGAAGGACACCAACGAGTCCGGCACGTCCTTCTTCACCGAGACCGGGCACACCTCACCCGCCCCCCACCTCACCCCGGCGCAGGAGAGCCTGCTGCTCGACGCCAACACGGAGTTCCTCCGGGCCGTGGACTTCGGCACCGGCATGAGCCACGCCGAGTTCCGGCTGACCGCCCGGAACCACGTCGTGCTGATGGAGGCCGCGGCGCGTCCGCCCGGCGACGCCATCACCCGCCTGTGGCGCCTGGCCACCGGCATGGACCTGGACGCCGCCCTGCTCGACCTCGCGCTCGGCACCGAGCCGGCCACCGCACCGCCCCGGCGCCGGGCCCGGCAGGTCTACCTCGACCACCCCCGCGGACTCCTGGCGGACGTGACCGCCGAGGCGGCACCGGTCCACTGGGTCAGCGAACATGGCCGGTGGCCCGACCTGCCGCCAGCCGCGCAGGGCGCACCGCCCCGGGACCACGCGGTCCTGGTGAGCCGCCACCGCGGCGACCTGCTCGGCGACCAGTCCGACTCCCAGGGGCGGTCCGTCTCCGTCGTACTGGACGGCCCCCTCGACGCCGACCTCGACCGCGCCGCGCACGAGGCCGCCCGACGGGTGACCATCCACACCGTCCCGCCCGCCGCCGCGACCGACGCGCCCGCGGCGACTCCGGCGCCCACCGGGGAGGCCGTACGGTGACCGGCCGTCCCGCCACCGCGCCCGGAGCCGGTGCCGGCACCCGCACCGCGCGAGACGCGGCGAACGCGCAGGCGGTGGCGCGCCTCGTCGGAGCCCGCCCGGTGCTGGAGACCGTCGCTCCCGCCGGCGAGGTCGTCCCCGGCATGACCCCCCGGACCATCCTGCTCTCCGGGCCGCCGATGCCCTGGAAGCGGTACGAGGGCGGCCAGCGCCGCGCCGTCATCGGGGCCGCGCTCCACGAGGGACTGGCCCGGGACGAGGCCGAGGCCGACGCCCTGCTCACCGACGGCACGATCGCGCTGCGCCCCTCCCACGACCACGCGACGGTCGGCTCCCTCACCGGCGTCTGCACGGCGTCGATGCCGGTGGCCGTCGTCCGCGACGAGACCTCCGGCCGGCACGCGTTCTGCCGGATGAACGAGGGCCCCGACCGGGCCTCGCTCACCTTCGGGGTCTGGGACGACGGGGTCGACACCCGCCTGCGACACGTCTGCGACGTCGTGTCACCCGCGCTCGCCGAGGCCCTGGACCGCATGGGCGGGCTGCCGCTCGGCCCGCTCATCCGCCGGGCCCTGACCATGGGCGACGACCTGCACAGCCGGCACAAGGCCGCCGCCGCGATGCTGCGGGCCGCGGTGCTCGACGCCGTACTCGACCTGTCCCACAACGGCGTCGAGGAACGCCACCGGGCGCTCGCCGCCTACCTGCGCTCGGCCGAGTACCTCTTCCTGCACTTCGTGATGGCGGCCGGGAAGGCCGCCGCCGACAGCGCCTCCGGCATCCCCGGCAGCACGCTCGTCACCGCGATGAACCTCAACGAGAAGGAGTTCGGCCTCCGGGTCTCCGGTCTCGGCGACCGCTGGTTCACCGCCCCCCTCCCACCGGTGTCCACGCTGCGCGGCCGGCTCTACGACGGCTGGACCACCGACGACCTCGCGTACGTGGGCGGCGAGAGCCTGATCACGGAGACCGTCGGCCTCGGCGGCATGGCGGCCGCGGCCGCCATGCCGCTCCAGGACCACTCCGCCGGCACACCGCAGGAGATGATCCGCCTCACCGAGCGCATGTACGGGATCACCCTGCGGGAACACCCCGACTACCGCATCCCCGCCCTCGCCTACCGCGGCACGCCCTGCGGCATCGACGTGACGCGGGTCGCCGAGACCGGGATCGTTCCCGCGATCCACCTCGGCGCGACGCTGCGCGACGGCGGCCACGCCGGCGCCGTCCTCTTCCACCCGCCGCTGGAGCCCTTCCGGCAAGCCGCGCGCCTGCTGTCCGCGCCGTCCGCCGGCACCCCGCCCACCACCGTTTGACCCGGAGATCCACGTGACCCCCTCGCCCCCCTCCCGCCAGGACACGGACGCCCCGTCCCCCGCCGCCGACGCCGACGACCCCGGGCGGCCGGCCGCGCCCGCCGCCCTCCTCGGCCCGATGCGCAGCTGGCTGGCCGTCGTCGCCGTCGGCATGGGCGTCTTCGCCTTCACCACCACGGAGATGGTCCCCATCGGACTGCTCCCCGCGATGAGCCGCGACCTGAGCGTCTCCGAGGGCACCGTCGGCCTGTCGGTGACCCTGTACGGCGCCATCGCCGGCTTCTTCGCACCCGTCCTGACCGTGGCGACCCGCCGGCTCGACCGCCGCCTGCTGCTGATGCTGGTCCTCGCGGTCTTCGTCGCCGGCAACGCCTTCACCGCGCTGTCGTCGTCGTACGCCGTCCTCATGGTGTCGCGGCTGCTGACCGGTTTCGCCCACGGGGTGATGTGGTCGATCGCCGCGAGCATCGCCATCCGCCTGGTGCCACCCGCCCAGGCCGTGCGCGCCACGGCGGTCGTCTTCAGCGGCATTTCCATCGCCTCCGTGGTCGGCGTGCCGTTCGGCACCTTCCTGGGGAGCCTGTCCGGCTGGCGCACCGCGTTCTGGGCGATCTCCGGGATCGGTGTCCTGATCCTCGCCGCGGCGGCCTTCCTCCTGCCGCCCCTCGCGCCGCGCGCCGTGGTGCGCCTGGCGGAACTGCCCCGGCTGCTGCGGGACGGCAACCTCCGCATCGCCACCCTCGTCACGGCCGCCATGGTGATCGGCCACTTCGCCGCCTACACCTACGTCACACCGTTCCTCGAACAGGACGCCGGCATCCCCTCCCACTGGGTCAGCGCACTGCTGCTCCTGTACGGCGTGGCCGGTGTCGTCGGCAACTTCGCGGGCGGCGCCGCGGCGGGGCGGGCGCTGCGCGCCACCACGCTCACCTGCATCCTGCTGCTCGCCGCGGCCGTCGTCCTGCTGGTGGTCAACGGCCGGTGGCATCCGGGCACGGTGATCCTGCTCCTGGTGTGGGGCATCGCGTACACGGCGCTTCCCGTCTGCCTCCAGACCCTCGTCTTCGCCAGCGCCCCCAAGGCCCCCGAGGCGGCGACCTCGCTGTACATCTGCGCCTTCAACGTCTCCATCGCGCTGGGCGCGCTGGCCGGCGGCTGGTTCGTGGACGCGTCCGGCCCCTCCGCGGTGATGTTCCTCGGTGCCGGCTTCAGCGTGGGCGCCGCCCTGCTGATGACCCGGTACCGCGTCGCCCGGCCCCAGTAACCGCCGGGACCCACGTCCCCGGTGTCCGCCGCACCCCCTACCGGAGGCATCCATGACAGCATCACCGGCCGGACCGCCGGTCGACCTGCGGTCCGACACGGTCACCCGGCCCGACGCCCGGATGCGCGAGGCCATGGCCCGCGCCGAGGTCGGCGACGACGTCCTCGACGGCGACCCCACCATGCGGGCCCTGGAGGAGCGGGTCGCGGCGATCCTCGGCACCCAGGACGCGCTGTGGGTGCCCAGCGGCTCGATGGGCAACCTGATCGCGCTGTGCGTGCACCTCGAACGCGGCGACCGCTTCCTCGCCCCCGACCGCGCGCACATCCTGGACCAGGAGGTCGGTACGGCCGCCTGGCTCGCCGGCGGCATGCCCCGCGCACTGCCCTGGACCGCCGGCCCCGGAGTGCCCGGCCCGTCCGACATCACCCGGGCGGTCAGCCGCGGCGGACCGTACTTCGCACTGCGGGACCGGCTGCTGTGCCTGGAGAACACCCACAACGCGGCGGGGGGCACGGTCACCACTCCGGCGCAGCACCGTCGGCTGGCCGACACCGCTCACGAGGCCGGGCTGCTCGTCCACCTCGACGGCGCCCGCCTCTGGAACGCCGCGGTGGCCCTCGACGTGCCCCCCGCGGAGCTGGCCGCGGGAGCGGACACCGTCCAGGTCTGCCTGAGCAAGGGTCTGGGCGCGCCGGTGGGTTCCGTGCTGGCGGGCGGCACGGAATTCGTACGGGAGGCGCGCAGGGTCCGCAAGATGCTCGGGGGCGGCGTCCGGCAGGGCGGCATCCTGGCAGCGGCCGGCCTCGTCGCCCTGGAGCACGCCGGCCGCCTCGCCGAGGACCACGAACACGCCCGGCTGCTCGCCGCCGGGCTGGCCGACCGCGGGTGGAGGACGGACATGCCGCAGACCAACATCGTCATGCTGCCGGCCGACGACCCGGTGCACACCGTCTCGGTGCTCGCCGGGCGCGGTGTGCTCACCGTTCCCACCGACAACGGCGTCCGCATGATCACGCACCGCGATGTCTCGCACCAGGACATCGGGCGGGCCCTGGAGGCATTTCCGCCGCCCGGCTGACCCGCGTCCCGGCCGCGGAGGCCTCCGAGACAAGACCTCCGGCCGCCGACGCGAGACGCCGAACGCGAGTCACCCGCCGATCCTCACCACCGGGAGTCCCATGCCGCCCTCGCGTACATCGCGCGCCCGGACCCACCACGGCGACGCGGGACCGCCGTCCCGGCCGCGCCGAGGGACCGTGCCCCCGCCGAGCGCGGCCCGCACCGGCGCCCTGCCGCTGGCGGGGGCCGTCGCCGGGGGCGGTGCGCTCGCGCTGGAGTCCGTGGTCAACGGAAGACTCGGCGAACACGCCGGGCCCGTGGCCGCGGCCGCCTGGTCCAACACGCTCAGCCTGGGCGTCGCCGCCGCGGCGGCATGCGTCCTGTCAGGACTGCGGCCGGCGTTCACCGCACTGCTCGCCGCGCTGCGCTCCCGCGCCCTGCGGCCGTGGCACTGCCTGGGCGGCGTCGCGGGCGGCAGCATGGTCCTGACGCAGGCGCTGACCGCCGCCGCGCTGGGCCCCGCCTCCTACACGCTCGCACTCGTCTCGGGCCAGACACTGTGCGGAGTGGCGATGGACCACCTCGGCCTGGGCCCGGGCGCGCCACGCCGTGCCACCGCGCGCCGGCTCGCGGGCGGCCTGCTCGCCGTGTGCGCCGTCGCCCTTCCGGTGCTGGCCACCCCGGACGCGGACCGTACGCTCGCACTCGCCGTCCTGCCGTTCCTCGCGGGCTGCGCCCTGTCCTGGCAGATGGCGGTGAACGGCCGGGTGGACGAAGCCGCCGGGAAGCACCCCTACCCGGCGGTCCTCCTCAGTTTCGCCGCCGGCACCGCCCTGATGGCGGCCGCCGTGGCGGCGCTCGCGGTGTTCTCCCGGCTGGACCGGCCCCGACCCGGCCCACCGTGGCACTACACCGGCGGCCTGCTCGGCTGCGTGGTCGTCCTGGCCGCAGGGCTCGGGATGATCACCGGTCAGGTGCTGGGGGCGCTCGCCCTGGACGCGCTGACGGGGGAGGCGGCGAGCCAGCAGGCTCCGGCCGCGGCCGGAGCCGCACTGCTCATGGGCGCCGCCGTGCTGGCGGCTCCGTCCGGCACCCGACCCGGTCCGCTCGCTCCCGAGGCGGCGGACGGTCCGCTCGGCAGGAGAGGAAACTGACCTCCTGTGCCACGACAGCAACGCGCCGTCCGGTCACGCGAGTCCATCATCCGGGCCGCGGCCCTGGTGGTGGACCGCCACGGTCTGAAGGCCGCGACACTCGCCAAGGTGAGCGAGGCGGCCGGCCTCTCCGTCGGCGCGGTCTACTTCCACTTCGCCGACAAGGACACGCTGGCCTCCGCGCTGGAGCAGGAGGCGCAGCGGGCCCTCGACCGGCTCGCCACCGCATCGGCGGGCGGGGCCGGCCCGGCGCTGACGGTCCTGGTGGACACCACCCGTGAGCTCGCCGGCCTGCTCAGCCGGGACGTGGTCGTGCGGGCCGGGTTCCAGGTCAGCTGCGACCGGGCGGAAGGGAGTGTTCCGGTCCTGCGCCGCCGGCTGGCCGCTCTTCTGCTGCGGCTGCTGGAGGACGCGCGGAGCGACGGAAGCCTCGCGCCGGGTGTCGCCGTCGACGGCATCGTCGCCACCGTCCTCGCCGTCACCATCGGCGTGCAGATCCTCTCCCGCCAACCGGGTGCGGCCCAGGAGATGCCCGAGGTGCTCGACCGCTTCTGGCAGGCCACGCTGCCCTCGCTGACCGCCGGGCCACCGGCGGCGCCGCCCCGCGGCCCCCTGGTGGCCGACGGGGGAGCGGGCGGCTGACCGGGCCGACCGGCCGGCTGCGCGCGCCGCCCGACGGCACGGTACGAGGAACGCGTCGGCGGTCCGGTACGGTGCGGACGCCACCGGGTCGACACGGCGGCGTCCGCACCCGCGGGCCGGCCGCACGACGCCGTCGTCCCCGCACGCGCCCGGCATCCGCCCCGTCACGACGGACCGGCCCCCGACGGACCGGCTCCCGACGGACCGGCTCCCGACGGACCGGCCCCCGAGCCGGGGCGGCCGGCCCTCCGGAGCGCCTGCCCGATGTGACGGGCCAGACCCTCCGGGTCCTGCGCGTGCGCGAGGTGGCCCTGGCCCGGCATGGTGACGACGCGGGCACGGGGCAGGGCCGAGGCGATCACGGCGAACACGTCCCCGTACGGCGGTACGTCAGCGTTCTCGCCTCCCAGCAGCAGCGTGACGGGGAGGTCCAGGGCACCGAACGCCGACAGATCGACAGGGTGGTCGTTGAGAGCGGTCAGTTCACTGGCCAGCGGGGCGGCCAGCGGTTTGAGGGTCTCCCAGGCGGGGCTGCGGCGCAGTCGCGCCACGTACTCCTCCGAGAACCCGGACACGTCCCGGTTCACGATCTCCACGGCGCGGTCCAGATCGTTCGCCTCGGCCGCCCTCCGCAACGCCGCCAGCGCATCCCGCCCGAAGGGCCGCACGACCGGTTCGTAGAGGGTGAGCGAGTGGACGGTCCGCGGGTGCCGCGCCGCCGCCTCCAGCGCGAGCAGTCCACCGAAGCTCCAGCCGAACAGGTCCACCCCCCGGTCCGCGTCCTCGGCGGCGACCAGTTCCTCGAGGACGCGGACCAGGTCGTCGATCTCGGTACGCATCGAGTAGCCCGGCCCGAGCGCGCCGCTGGGCTCGCGTCCCCGCCGGTTCAGCACATAGACCGGCCCCGCCACGTCCAGTGCGTCCACGACCGGTTGCCACGCGGCGGCGTCGGCCATGACACCGGGCACGATCAGCAACGGTCTGCCGGAACCCGCACGCCGGGTGAGGGCGAGCGGGACACCCTCGCGTTCCACGAGCTTCAGCACGGTGCGGCTACCTCCTGAACGGCCTGACGCCGGGACCAGACGTACATGGCATCTACAACGAGGTGCCGGCGGCGGAGAAACGACAGGTTCCGGCCAGCCGTCACCACGGGCAGCGGCGCCGCTCGTCAGCCGCCGGCGGGCGGGAGGCCGCGGATGGTGGTGCGGAAACCGATGGGGCTCTGTCCGGTCCGCTCCTGGAAGTACTTGCTGAAGTTGGTGGCACTGGAGAACCCCAGCTGCCGGGATATCCGTGCGGCGCTCTGGTCGCCGTGGGCCAGGAGGCGTTTGGCCTCCAGTACCAGGCGCCGGTCGATGAACTCCTTGGCGCCGACCCCCGCGGCCGCCAGGGACGCGCGGGTCAGCGTGCGCGGCGAGTAGCCGAGGCGGCGGGCGTAGTCCTCCACCCGCCGGGTGCGGAAGAAGTCCTCCTCCACCGCGTCACGGAAGCGCAGGAACGTCTCGTCGGGCTCGGCCTGCGGGCCGCCCGCCGACGGGCCGAGGTGGGACAGGCGCAGGACGAGGACGGCGAGCAGATGCCGCAGCGCGGCGGTGTGCACGCTGAGCGGCAGGCGTCCGAAGGCCTCGAACTCCTCTCTCAGATGGTCGCGGGCCATGTCCAGCCGGCGGCCTTCCCGCGCGTCGGGCTCGAGTCCGACCGCCGCGTACGGATCGTCCAGGCGGGCGGCGGTGGCCGTGGCCGCGTCGAGGAACGAGGCCTCGAACAGGACGGCCGTGCCCTCGGTCGCGTCCATGGCGTGCCACTGCTGGACCTGTCCGGGGCGCACCCACAGCCAGGTGCCCGGCCTCATCACATAACCGGTGAAGTCGACCGAGTGCCGCAGTACGCCCCGCGTGGGGGCGAGCAGGTGGTGGAAGGAGGGCCGTTGCGGCCCGGTCAGACTCCGCGCCGGCAGCCGCGACCGCAGCAGCGCGAAGGACATGACCTCCACGCCGGAGGGGACTCCCGCGGGGGGCGTGAAGGGAACCTCACGAATCGCTCTCCCGGTTCCGCTCCCATGCTGTCCGTTTTTGACCATCATCGGTCGTCACCGTACCCGGCTCGACGTCTTCCCAGCTCATAGCTTGGACGTGTGCCCGAGTGCGGGCGGTGTCCGAGCCCCGAAACGTGTCCGGATCGTGTCCGCGACGGTGCCCGCCTTCCGGCCGTCGTCCCCCGAGGACGGCCATGAGATTCCACGACGCAGGAGTACCCCATGAACATCGTTGTGTTCGGTGCCACCGGCATGATCGGACGCCGTATCGCCGCCGAGGCCGTTCGCCGCGGTCACCACGTGGTGGCCGCCTCGCGCTCCGGTGCGGCGCCGCTGGACCATGCCCTGCTCACGGCAGCGGCTGCGGACGCGAGCGCTCCGGAGCAGGTGGCGGATGTGGTCAGGGGCGCGGACGCGGTGGTGTCCGCGCTCGTGCCGCCCAGGGACGGCAGCGACCCCCGCAAGCCGTTCGCGGCCCTGAACGAGGCATTCCTGGAGGGCGTGCGCAGGGGCGGTGTGCGACGGGTCGCCCTCGTCGGCGGTGCGGGCTCGCTGCGCACGGACGGCGGTGCGCGTCTGATGGACGCCCCCGGCTTCCCCGCGGAGTACCAGGGCGAGGCTCTCGCGCACGCCGACCTCCTCGACGCCCTGGCCGAGGTCGCCGACCTGGAGTGGACCTCCGTCTCTCCCGCGGCCATGATCGCCCCCGGCGAACGCACGGGCGTCTTCCGGACCGGCGGCGACCAGCTGATCACCGACGCCGACGGCAACAGCGCCATCAGTGCCGAGGACTTCGCCCTCGCGTTCGTCGACGAACTCGAACAGGCCGCGCATCCCCGCGCGCGGATGTCCGTCGCCTACTGAGACGGCCGGAGCATCACGGCGTACGCCCACCGCCGTTCGGGTGTCTGCCGGGGTGGTCCGGCGCGCGGGGGAGCGGTGGTGGTGCGAGCGTGGACGCACGGGAAGGCGGATCCAGCGGCGGCGCTGGGCGGACGGGACGGAGCAGGGTCATGGCGCGGGCGATCTGGACAGGCGTGATCACCTTCGGGCTCGTCACCGTACCCGTGGGCCTGTACACCGCCACCCAGGACCACACCGTCCACTTCCACCAGTTGCAGCGCGGCACGAGTGACCGGATCCGCAACCGGCGGGTGAACGAGCGCACCGGCGACGAGGTCGGCACCGGTGACATCGTCAAGGGTTACGAGGTCGGCGAGGGCGAGTACGTCGTCGTCGAACCAGATGAACTGGACGAGATCGCGCCGGGCCGCTCCAAGACCATCGACATCACCGACTTCGTCGAGCTGGACCGGATCGAGCCGGTGTACTTCGACCGCACCTACTACATCGCCCCGCGCGGCAAGGAGTACACGAAGGTCTACGAGCTGCTGCGCGCGGCCCTGGCCGAGGCGGACAAGGTGGGCATCGCCACCTTCGTCATGCGCAACAAGCAGTACCTGACCGCCTTGCGGGCGGAGGACGACGTGCTGGTCCTGCAAACGCTGCACTGGGCGGACGAGGTCCGGGACCCGGGCGAGGAACTGCCCGAGCTGTCCTCGGCCCAGGAGAAGGCCGGGCGCGGCAAACAGCTGGACATGGCGCTCCAGCTGGTCGATGCCCTCAGCACCGACTGGGAGCCGGGCCGCTACCGCGACACCTACCAGGACAAGGTGCGGGAGCTGGTCACGGCCAAGGCCGAGGGCCAGGAGATCACCACGGCGGAGGGGCCCCCGGAAGCGACCGACGTCATCGACCTGATGAAGGTCCTCGAAAACAGCCTGCGGACCGCCCGCTCCGGCGGCGACGCGGGGGAGGAGGAGTCCGGGGCGGAGCGGAAGGAGAAGTCCGCTCCCCGCAAGGCCGCCCGCGCCTCCGCGTCGAGCAGGACGACGCCGAAGACACCCTCGCGTAAGGCTCCGCCCAGGAAGGCCGGCGCGGCATCGGCGCGGGCCCGCGGACGCGGCGGCGCCGGCAGCGAGTTGCAGCAGCTGAGCAAGGCGGAGCTGTACCAGCGGGCGACCGAGCAGGACGTTGCCGGCCGGTCGAGGATGAGCCGCGAGGAACTCATCGACGCCCTCGCCCCCAGCGGGCGCCGCCGGAAGAAGAGCGCGGCCTGAGCGAGAGGACCGGTCCTCAGCCCGCGGTGCCGGCCTTCGTCCTGATCAGCGATGCGTCCCGCGACAGCTCCCGGAATCCGAGACCGTAGCAGAGCCCGCGCGCCTCGGGACGGCCCGGCGCGCCCAGGCAGGCGACCGTCGCGTGCGTGGCCCCGGCCGCCCGGGCCCGCCGCATCCCGTGGGTGAGACCCGGAGAACGAGCGACGCCGACCACCGCCACCGGGCCGGCCCGGGCGCGGCGGTAGGTGCTTGGCTCAGGGCCGGCAGGGGTGGGTACCGCGGCGGGCCATGCGGATTCCCTCGGCCCGCTGGACGAGTGCGGCGGTGCCCAGTGCCTCGGACAGGGCGAGTTCCGCGCTGTCGCCCGAGCCGTGTCCGATCCCGGCCAGGTGTGGTGCGTGGCGCAGGACCGGTGGTTCCGTCAGGAGCGGTGTGCCGATGGACACCATATGCAGGGCATGCTCCACGGCGTACCCGTGCACGATGCCCAGCACGCGGTCGCAGTCGTGGGCGGCGCGGGGGCCGTGGTCGAGGTCGAGCACGATCACCTCGGCCCCGTCGGGCAGGCTGCTCAGGGCGTAACGCAGGGCCAGCTCGGAGTGGTTCGGCCCCCAGGCGCGCCGGACGCGGCACAGGGTGAGTACGGCTGTGCCGCCCCACACAGCCAGGTGTGTGCTGTACGGCTTGTCCACAGGCCCTACCCCGATGTCTCAGGGGTGGCAGCCCTCGCCGACGATCGAGATCACTGTCGAGCGCGCGGCGGATGCCGCGCGAAGTCCGGCCCTGAAAGCCGCGGTGGCACCAGGTAGGGCGTGCCGGGCCCGTGCGTAGAGTCTCCGAAGCCTCAGCGACAGAACCAGGCTGGTTCGTGCCCTTCCACCCTTGCACACATCCGCGGCCGAAAGGGTCCCGGGCCGCGGGGTGCTGGGACGGAAACGCGGCACCGATTCCCGCCGGCCGCACGACAGACGCCGTACTCGGCCGGCTGTGGCACGTCTACGTGTGGAGGGAGAGCGACGCGAGTGGGCCGACCCGGCCACCGGGTGGGCACCCGTGCTGACGTACAAGGAGGACTCCGGCAAGGAGGACTCCGGCACCGACCGGGTCCCCGGCTCGTGGGCGACCGCCGGACGCCGGTGATCAGGGCACACAGGTGTCACCCGAAGCTGCGGGGAAACCCGGCCCCGCATGACAGCACATGAGGGACAGGACCCTTCCCGGTCCGACCGGCAGACCGTCGACCGGCTGCTGCCGGTCTGGCTGGAGGAGATGGAACGCCATGATCCGAGTGCCGCCCAGCGGGTCCGGAAGGACTGGGCGGGCGGTTCGCTGACCGAGGACACCGCGCAGGACCTGGCCACGTGGGTGACCGCACGGATCACCGACACCGGTTTCAACGACGACGAGGGACCGGAGGTCGACGGCCCGGCCCGCATCACACCGGCGGACAAGGAGAGCGTCCACAGATGGCTGGCGGCCCAGGGCCACCGCGTCTGAAGCCCGCGTCACGCTCCGTGCGGACGATCGCCCCGCTGACATGACGAAGCGGCTGCCCGTACCGGCAGCCGCCTCATTCCCGCTCGCTACGCCCGGTCAGCCGCGGACGATGTTCTGAGCCTGCGGACCCTTCTGCCCCTGCCCGATGTCGAAGGTGACGTGTTCCCCTTCGGTGAGCTCCCGGTAGCCGCTGCCCTGGATCTCGGAGTAGTGCGCGAAGACGTCCGGGCCTCCTCCGTCCTGGGAGATGAAGCCGAAGCCCTTCTCTGCGTTGAACCACTTCACGGTACCGCTGGCCATCAGTTGATCCTTCGTTCATACCCGGGAGCAGCCCTACGGACGGGCCCGCTCCGGCTCCCGACAACAGGAGCCACAGTGGATCTACCCCGAACCCGCCGCGTTATCCGTGCAACGACACACCGGAGAATGTTTTCGCCACGCAGCGTTCTGCTGTGGGCCAAGACTGTCGCGCCGCAGCGGGAACAGGGGCCGGCATCGTCACATGGATCCGGTCTTCGTTCTCGTGCACAGCCCGTCCGTAGGCCCCTCGGCCTGGTACCCGGTGGCCCACCACCTGACGGCGGCCGGACACCGGGTACGCGTGCCGTCCCTGCTGCACATCGCCGACGGTGCGCCGCCGTTCTGGCCGCGCGTGGTCGACGCGGTCCGCGACGATCTCCGGCAGGCCCCGGCCGGCAGCCCCGTCACGCTGGTGGCCCACAGCAACGCGGGCTTGTTCGTCCCGGCGATCCGCGCGGGCCTCGACCGTCCGGTGACCCACTCGGTCTTCGTCGACGCCGCGCTGCCCGCCCGGTCGGGGCAGACTCCTGTCGCCTCCCGCGCATTCCTGGAGTTCCTCCGCCCGATGGCGGTGAAGGGCAGGCTGCCGCGGTGGACCGACTGGTGGGACGAGGCCGACGTGGCCCCCATGTTCGCCGATCCGGTGGTGCGGCGGACCGTCGTCGAGGAGCAGCCCACCCTCCCGCTGTCCTACTACGAGCAGCGCATCCCGGTCCCGGCCGGCTGGGACGACCATCCCTGCTCCTACCTGCTGTTCGGGCCGCCGTACGACGACGTTTCCGCCGAGGCGCGCGCACGCGGCTGGCGGGTGGCGCACCTGCCCGGCGCGCATCTCCACCAGACCGTCGATCCCGCCGGCACGGCCCGGCACCTCGTCGCGCTCGCCACCGCGACCTGATCCACCGCCGTCGCGCGGCGCACGAGGCGGCCGGGCCGTCCGCCCGCTCGTCACTTCAGGCCGCTGAGCATGACGCCGCGGATGTAGTACTTCTGGAGCAGCAGGAAGAGGACCAGCACCGGCAGGATGCTCAGGACGAGGCCGGCCATGACGACGGGCATCGTGCGAGCCGGGTCGACGTGGTCCTGGAGGAGTTGGATGCCGACGGGCAGGGTCATCACTTCCGGGTCGGCGGTCGAGACGAGCAGCGCCCAGATGTACTCGTTCCACGCGTCGACGAAGGTCAGCAGACCGAGCGTCACCAGGACCGGTTTGGTCTGCGGCACCACGATCCGCCACCACACGGCGAACTCGCCGGCCCCGTCGATGCGCGCGGCCTCCAGGACCTCGTCGGGGATTGAGATCATGAACTGACGCGTCAGGAAGATACCGAAGCCGTTGACGAGGAAGGGCACGGCGAGCGCGACGATGCTGACGGTCAGGCCCGCGCCACCGCGTCCGAACGGGTCGTTGCCGCCCGCCAGCGGCCAGTGCACCAGGATCAGGAAGTGCGGGACGAAGAAGAGGAACGGCGGGAACATCATCGTCGACAGCACCAGGCGGAAGACGAAGTCCCGGCCGGGAAAGCGGAGTTTGGCCAGTGCGTAGCCGGCGAGTGACGACGTGAGCAGCACCGATCCGGTGATCAGGGCGGTGGCGACGACGCTGTTGCGGAAGAGCACCGGCAGGTCCAGCTGCGCCACCGCCGCCCGGTAGTTGGACAGGTCGAACGCCTCGGGCAGGAACCGGTACGGCAGTGTGCCGGACTCGCCGGGCCCCTTGAAGGACGTCATCACCATGTCGAGGAACGGCACCACCGTCAGCACGGCGCCGGTCACGACCACCAGATACGACAGCCACGGGAAACGGCGTCGGATCACGCGTCCTCCCCCTTGCGCCGGAAGATCCACAACTGGGCCAGGGTGACCACGAGGACCACCAGGAACAGGACGAACGCGGCGGCGCTCGCAGTGCCCCAGTCGCCGTACGTGAAGGCCTGCCGGTACATCTCCAGCGCGGCCACGTTCGTCGCGTCACCCGGCCCGCCCTTGGTCATCACGATGATCAGCGCGAACGACTGGAGACCGGTGAGGAACTGGGTGATGCACACGAACAGCAGGGACGGCCGCAGCAACGGCAGGGTGATCCGCCAGAAGACGGTGGCCGGCCCGGCGCCGTCGAGCGCGGCGGCCTCGTAGTACGACCGGGGAACGGACTTCAGTCCGGCGGTCAGCACGAGGATCGCCGAGCCGGCCGACGCCCAGGCCTGTACGACCACGACCGAGGGCAGCGCGGTGTCCGGGTCCTGGAGGAACGCCACCGAAGCGAGCCCGCAGGCGTTGAGGACGCCGTTGACCAGCCCGCCCGGCTCGTACATGTACTTCCACACGTTGCCCACGGCGACGACGGTCGTGACGATCGGCAGGAAGTACAGGGTGCGCCACAGCCCCTGGAACCGCAGCTTGTCGATGCACGTCGCGACGAGCACGGACCCGGCGAGCGCGAGGGCCACCGTACCCAGGGCGAACAGCAGCGTGTTGGTGAGGATCGGCACCAGGAACGTCGAACCGTCCGCGAAGAGGCCGGCGAAGTTGTCCAGGCCCACCGGACGGATGCCGCCGAGGTCGAACCCGGCCCAGCGGGACGTCGACAGCAGCAGCGCGAAACCCAGCGGCAGGACCAGGAAGACGGCGAAGAACAGCAGTGCGGGCGCCAGGAAGAGATAGGCGACGGCGGCCTGGCGGCGGTGCGGGCGCCGGGTACGGTCACGGCCGCCACCGGCGGGCCCGGTGGCCCGCGGGCCGTCCGGCCGCTCGGTCGCCTCCGGCGCCAGGGTGTTCACCATGAGCGGGCCACCTCCTGATCGACCTGACGGCGGATCGCGCGCAGTGCCTCGTCGGTCGACCGCTGACCCGTCCACAACGCCTCGATGTTCTTGCGCAGCAGCGACTTGGCCTGCTGCGCGCCCGGCACGTTCGGCTCCGGCACCGCGTACGCGAGCGCCTCCCGGAACGGGCGCAGATTCGGGTCGCTGCCCTTGCCGAGGAGCGCCCGCATGTCGTCGGCACGGCCGGTCAGGGAGCCGACGGACACCTGGAGCAGGCTCATCCGGGTCGCTGTCGCGTCCTTCCCGGCGCCGGGCACCCGCATCTTCCCGGTGTTCAGCCAGCGCAGGAACTCCCAGGCCTCACCCGGGTGTTCACTGGCGGTGTTGACGCCCAGCAGGAAGCCGGTGGCGAGCGTGGCGCGCGCGTCGTGCGCCTCGTGGAGGGGCAGCGGTGCGACTCCGACATCGCGGTAGGCCGCGCCCATCAAAGTCTTCAGGTCCGCGGTCCACCAGCCCGCGCCGACCACCATGGCCGCCTGCCCGGACGGGAATGCCTTGTAGACGTTGACGCCGGGCGCGCTGGCACCGGTGGCGACCAGCCGGCGCTCCAGGTCGAACACGGCCCGGCCGGCCGGCGAGTCGATGACGGTGCCCCGGCCGTCCGCGGAGACGAACGTCCCCCCGGCAGCGTTGAGCAGGGCGAGGGTCTGCCCGACCGTGGTCGCGTCGTCGACGGTCGACAGCCCGAAGCCCTGCACAAGCGTGTTGCCGTACCGGTCGCGCCTGGTGGTGCGGTGGGCCGCCTCCTCCAGCTCCCGCCAGGTGCGCGGCGGGCCGTCGACGCCCGCCGCGCGCAGCAGCCGCTTGTTGTAGTAGAGGGCGTACGTCTGCACCTCGGTCGGGTAGCCGTAGACCGTGCCGCCCACCGACGCGGCACCGACCGCGGCGGCGCGGTAGCCGCGCGTGATCTCCCGGGCGTGCTCGGGCGGTGCGGGACGCAGGACGCCGGCCCGGACGAGCTGGCCGGTCCACAGGCAGTACGGGTGGATGATGTCGGCGCCCTGGCCCGCGGCCTGCCGGACCATCAGCGTGGTCAGCAGATCACCGAACTCCACGGCCTCCGTCCGCACCTTGACCCGGTCGTGGGTGGCGTTCCACTCGTCGACCGGGCCTTGCAGGGCGTCCTTGAGCGCCCCGCTCGCGTAGTGGGAGAGCAGGGTGAGCACGATCGGGTCCCCGGGCCGGCCGGTGCCCCGGCGGGGGGCGGCGCACCCGCAGGCCAGCAGCGCCGAGGGCAGCGCCAGCGCGAAACGGCGCCGGCTCGGGCCGGCCGTGCGGCGTACCGGCCTCACCGGGCGGCCTCCCGGCGCAGCACCCGGAACACTCGGGTCGTGGTGAAACCGGTCCCGCGGTACAGGTGGCCCGCCGGGGAGCGCTCACCGGTCCACAGGAACCACGCGCCGTGCGCGCCGCGCGCCCGCATCCGCTCCAGGACCAGGTGGAGCAGGATCCTGCCGATCCCGGTGCCGCGCATCTCCTCCAGCACACCGAACGGGCCGAACCGCTCGTCCGCCGACTCGTACGCGCCGTGCATCGCCCAGCCGACCATGCGGCCCGAAGGGTCCCGGACGGCCACGATCCGGTCGAGCGGTGTGCCCGCCGCCAGGCACTCCCGGATCGCGCGTGCCCAGTCCGGGCTGAAGTGGTTCCCGGCGAGCGCGACCAGTTCCACCAGGTCGTCGTCGGACGGGGTGGCGAACCGGTACCCCCGCGCCGTCAGCCCGTCGAGACGGGCCGCGACCTCCTGCGGGAAGCGATAGCCGACCAGACTCCGGTCCATCGCCGCCGCCTCGTACAGCGTACGAAAGCCCAGGGACCCGAGGAGTCCGGCCGCTTCCGGATACGTCTCGGCGTCCAGACCGGGCAGGTGGTAGTTCGGGGTGTACGAGGAGAAGTCCACCCGGGTGCGGCCGTGGCCGTGCAGCCAGTCGAGGGCGTCGGTCAGCAGCCGGCGGCCGAGACCCCGCCCGCGGGCGGCCGGGGCCACGAAGAAGAACGGGATCCAGCCCTGCTCCGGCTCCAGGTCGGTGCCGGTCACCGGCGTCAGACGGCGCACCGCGTAGGCGACGCCGACGACGCGGTCACCGTCGACGGCGACCCGGAGCCCCTCCGGGTCGAAGTTGGCGTCGAGCAGCACCAGGGAGCGGAACCGGTCGGGGCTGATGGGGTCGGCCGGCGCGCTCCGGCGCCACGCCTCGACCACCTGCGGGCCGTCGCCCGGGCGAAAGCCACGGATCCCGGCCCGGGATCCCGGTGTGCGGTCAGTCATCGACAGAACTGTCCTTCCCTCCACAGGCCACCGACGCCCCCGGACGCCACCGGCGGCGACGCCGGCCCGGCTGCCGGTGCCGTACGGGCCGCCGAGACCATCAGGTCGACTCGGTCCGCACGCAGGTGCGGAACCGGGCCCAGCGGGAGCCGGCCGGGACCGGCGAACGCGGGTGACGCGTACAGCCGTGCGGTCCCGGCCGTCACCGCCGCGCGGTCGTCCGTACGCACCTGCCGGCCGCGTGGCACGCTCCGCCGTCCTACTCGGGCGTCCCCGCCCGGGTCTCCTCCCCGGCGGACAGGCCCAGCGGACGGCGTCCCGGCGGCTGCTGGGGCTCGGGCCGGGCGGGCACCGGCGGCGTCCGGCAGACCACCGGCGCGCCGGCGGACACGGTCACCGGCTCCCCGTGGTGCAGTACGACCAGCGGTTCCCCTTCCACCAGCCGGTACCGCGTGTGCGACCGGCCGATGTCGACCTTCAGCCTGCGTCCGCGTACCAGCACGGTGAACGCCACCCTGGACAGCGCCTCCGGCAGGCGCGGCGTGAACGCCAGCCGGCCCGGCTTCCCGTCCTCGCCGGCGTACCGGCGCAGACCACCGAAGCCCCCGACCAGGGCGATCCACGTCCCGGCGAGCGAGGCGATGTGCAGCCCGTCACGGGTGTTGTGCTCCAGATCGTCCAGGTCCATCAGCGCGGCCTCGCCCAGATAGGCGTAGGCCAGCCGCAGGTGCCCGGTCTCGGCGGCGAGCACCGCCTGGCAGCTCGCCGACAGGGAGGAGTCGCGGACGGTGAGCGCCTCGTAGTAGGCGAAGTTGCGTGCCTTCTGCTCCTCCGTGAAGGCGTCCGGGCACTCCATCATCGCCAGCACCAGGTCGGCCTGCTTCACCACCTGCTTGCGGTACAGGTCGAAGTAGGGGTAGTGCAGCAGCAGGGGATAGGCGTCGGGCGGGGTCGCCTCGAAGTCCCAGCGCTGGAAGGCGGTGAAACCGGCCGACTGCTCGTGGACGCCGAGGGACTCGTTGTACGGCACCGCCATGCGGGCGGCGGCGTCCCGCCACATCGCGGCCTCCTCCTCGTCGACCCCGAGTTCCGCGGCCCGGTCCGGATGGCGCACGGCCGCGTCCGCCGCGTCGAGCAGGTTCCGCCGGGCCATCAGGTTGGTGTACAGGTTGTCCCGGGAGAAGGCGCTGTACTCGTCCGGGCCGGTGACCCCGTCGATGTGGAAGACGCCCTCCGCGTCGTGGTGGCCGAGGGAGTGCCACAACCGTGCGGTGTACACGAGGAGATCGAGCCCCTCGGCACGCTCGAAGTCCTCGTCCCCGGTCACCGTCACGTACCGACCGACGGCCATGGCGATGTCCGCGTTGACATGGAAGGCGGCCGTCCCGGCGGGCCAGTAGGCGGAGCATTCGGCGCCGTCGATGGTCCGCCAGGGGAACGTCGCCCCGGCCAGCCCCAGTTGGCGCGCGCGTTCCCGCGCCGCGGGCAGCGTCCGGTGCCGCCATCTCAGCGCCGGCGCGACGGTCTCCGGCGCGGTGAACGTCAGGACCGGCAGCACGTAGGACTCGGTGTCCCAGAACGAGTGTCCGTCGTACCCGGTGCCGGTCAGACCCTTCGCGGGGATCGCCCGGTTCTCGCCCCGGGCGGCCGCCTGGAGCACATGGAAGAGAGCGAACCGCACCGCCTGCTGGATCTCGGCGTCACCCTCCACCTCGACGTCCGCACCGGCCCAGAAGCGGTCCAGGTAAGCCCGTTGCTCGGCGAGCACCCCCTCCCAGCCGGTGCTGACCGCGGCGGCCACCGCCGCGTCCACCTGATCGTGCACGGCCGGCAGCGAACGCTCCCCGGACCAGCCGTAGGCCACGAACTTGACCAGCCGCAACGGCCGGCCGGGCTCCAGGTCGGCGGTCACCGTCAGACGGCTGACGTCGGGCTCGCTCTGCGCCGTCCATCGCGTGCTCTCGGGTCCCTCCACCAGGTGGTCGGCCGCCGCCGCGACCCGCAGCCCGCTGTGGGTGGTGCGGTGCACGAGCCGCAGCCGGGTCTCCTGTGCGAAATGCTCCTCGGGGACCAGCGGTGACTCGGTCACCGCGGCGACGCGCGGGTCACCGGTGAAGCGGGGCAGCTGCTCGTTGGCGACCAGCTCGGACTGAACGGCCACCGAGGCCGCCCCGTCGGTCGGCTCCACCTCGTACATGATCGCGGCGACCGCGCGCTGGGTGAAGGACACGAGCCGGTGCGAGGAGATCCGGACCGTGCGACCGCCGGGCGAGGTCCACCGCGCGGTGCGGCTGAGCACACCGGAGCGGAAGTCCAGGACCCGTTCGTGCGCCACCAGCCGGCCGTACCGCAGATCGCACGGGTGGTCGTCCACCAGCAGCCGGATGATCTTGCCGTCGGTGACGTTGATCATCGTCTGGCCGGACTCGGGATAGCCGTAGCCCGCTTCCGCGTACGGCAGCGGATGCCGCTCGTACACGCCGTTGAGATACGCGCCGGGCAGACCGTGCGGTTCGCCCTCGTCGAGGTTCCCACGCCACCCCAGGTGCCCGTTGGACAAGGCGAACACCGACTCGCTCTGGGCGAGCAGGTCGAGACTCAGCTCGGTCTCGCGCAGGCACCACGGCTCGACCGTGAAACTGGGATGAGTGATCACCGCGTCTCCCGGAGTCCGGCCACGAACGCGTCGTGGTCGCCCACCGCGTCGTAAGGCACGAACGCGGTCCCCTCACGGGTGGCGCGCTCGCGGAGACAGCCGTCGGACAGCTCTTCCCAGGTGGCCGCGTGTACTTTCGCGGTCCCGGTGAGCGACCCGTCGGGGTCGGACAGGCAGGCACGGAGGTGAGCAGGAAGCCCCAGCATGCGCCCGAGGCTAGGAGGCGGCGCGCGTACGGCGGCCGCAGGACACCACCCGGCACGCCGGAAGGCACCCACTCGGTCCTGGTCCGCCACGCCGGCCGCTCCCACCTCCGCGCCGAGCGCATCCGCGCCCCCCGACACGGGCGCCCCACCCCGCCCGGCCGGCAGGCGAGGCCTACGGTACGAGTTCGCCCACCAGCGCGGCGACCTGCTCCGCCTCGATGAGGAAACCGTCGTGACCGTACGGGGATCCGACCACCCGGAGCCGGTCCGCGCCGGTGATTCCCGCCGCCAGCTCCGCCTGCTGCGACGGCGGATAGAGACGGTCGGTATCGATCGCGGCGACGACGGTCCTGGCGGACACCCGGCGCAGTGCGGCCCGCACACCGCCGCGACCACGGCCGACGTCATGGCTGTTCATCGCCTCGGACAGCACGACGTAGCTGCCGGCGTCGAAACGGCGTACCAGCTTGTCCGCGTGGTGGTCCAGGTAGGACTCGACCCGGTACCGGCCGCCGTTCCACGGGTCCTCCGCGTCCTGTGCGGCACGGCCGAAGCGGACCTGGAGTTCCGGCTCGCTGCGGTAGGTGACGTGGGCGAGCCGGCGGGCCAGTCCCAGGCCGGCGTGCGGCCCACGACCGGTGCCGTGATAGTGGCCGCCCTGCCAGTGCGGGTCGGAGCGGATGGCGTGGAGCTGGAGGCCGGCCCAGGCGATCTGCTCGGCACTCGCCGCGGCGGTCGTGGCCAGCAGCAGCAGCGCGTCCGTCCGCTCCGGATACGACACGGCCCACTCCAGCGCCCGCATCCCGCCCATCGAGCCGCCGGCCACCAGCGCCCAGCGGTCGATGCCCAGCGCGTCGGCCAGGCCGGCCTCGGCCGCGACCTGGTCGCGCTGCGTCAGGAACGGGAAGCCGCCGCCCCAGGCCCGCCCGTCCGGACGTGGGGAGGACGGCCCGGTGCTGCCCTGGCAGCCGCCGAGCACGTTCGGCGCGACGACGAACCAGCGGTCGGTGTCGAGCGCGCGCCCGGGGCCGACGAGCCCGTCCCACCAGCCGGGGGTGGGATGTCCGGGCTCGGCGGGGCCGGCGGCATGGCTGTCGCCGGTGAGCGCGTGCAGCACGAGGACGGCGTTGGAACGGTCCGGTGCGAGCCGTCCCCACGTCTCGAACGCGAGCCGTACGTCCGGCAGTTCGCCGCCCGCCTCCAGCGCGAGGGGTGTCCCGCGCACGTACCACTGGCGACGCCCCGGCGGGTCCCCCTCCCGCCAGGCGCCGGTGGCCGGCGGAAGGGGAACCTCCGAGGGCGTCAGTACGGTGCTCAGGACGCGCCCCTGGCAGCGCCCCCGGCCGCGCCCTTCGCCGCGCGGAACCCGGCCTCCAGGTCCGCCTTGAGGTCGGCGAGGTTCTCGAGGCCGACCGACAGCCGCACCAGGCCGGGGGAGGTGCCGGTGGCCGCGAGCTGCCGCTCGTCGAGCTGGCTGTGCGTGGTGGACGCCGGGTGGATGATCAGGCTGCGCACGTCACCGATGTTGGCGAGGTGACTGAACAGCTCGACGCCGTCCACGAACCGTTTGCCGGCCTCGACGCCGTCCCGCAGCTCGAAGGACAGCACCGCGCCCGCGCCGCGCGGCAGGTAGCGCCGCGCCGCGTCGTACCAGCGGTTGGACGGCAGGCCCGGGTAGTGCACGGCCGCGACCTCGTCGCGCCGCTCCAGCCATTCGGCCAGGGCCTGGGCGTTCGCGGAGTGCCGTTCGATGCGCAGGCTGAGCGTTTCTACGCCCTGGAGCAGCAGGAACGCGGAGTGCGGCGAGAGGGCGGGCCCGAGGTCGCGGAGCAGCTGGACCCGGAGTTTGATCGCGAAGGCGCCCGGGCCGAGCGCGGGCCAGTACCGGAGGCCGTGGTAGCTCGGGTCGGGCTCGGTGAAGTCGGGGAACCGGTCGGCGTGCGCCCCGAAGTCGAACGTACCGCCGTCGACGACGACACCCGCGACGGCCGTGCCGTGCCCGCCCAGGAACTTGGTCGCCGAGTGGACGACGATGTCCGCGCCGTGCTCCAGGGGCCGCAGGAGATAGGGGGTCGGTACGGTGTTGTCCACGATCAGCGGCACGCCCGCCTCACGGGCGACGTCCGCGACCGCCCGCACGTCGAGCACGTTGCCGCGCGGATTGCCGAGCGTCTCCGCGAAGAGCGCCTTCGTGTTCGGCCGGACCGCCGCCCGCCAGGCCTCGGCGTCGTCCGGGTCGTCGACGAAGGAGACCTCGATGCCCAGTCTCGGCAGCGTGTGCCGGAACAGGTTGTACGTGCCGCCGTACAGCGACGTGCTGGACACGACGTGGTCGCCGGCACCGGCCAGCGTGAGGATCGCCAGGGTCTCGGCCGCCTGCCCGGAGGACAGTGCCACGGCCGCGACGCCGCCCTCCAGAGCGGCGACGCGCTGCTCGAAGACGTCCTGGGTGGGGTTGTGGATGCGGGTGTAGATGTTGCCCGGCTCGGCCAGCGAGAACAGGTCGGCGGCGTGCTGCGTGTCCCGGAACACGAACGACGTCGTCTGGTAGATGGGCGTGGCCCGGGCGCCGGTCGTCGGATCCGGCACGGCACCTGCGTGGATCTGCTTGGTCTCGAACGACCACGCCGACGTGTCGGGGCCGGCGGGTTCGTCGTCGGGGGTGTGGCCGGCGGTGACGGAGTCGATCGGCTGGCTCATGGTTCTCCCTCGCGCGGGTGCGGCGGTGCTCGGTGTGCGGAAGAGGACATGCACGGGGTGCGGAAAGCGGGGTGCGGAAAAGGGGGCGACGCGGGGCCCGGGTCGCTCCGGGTACGGAACTGAGGGGAGGCCGACCGACCGCAGGCGCGCGGCGCTTGGAGCCGGGTGAGGCGGCGGTCGGCGCGGAGCGTCGAGAAGGAGGCTGATCGGGGCCTGCGGCGCGGACGTCAGCTCTCGGTGGGACACCCCGTGGTGGTGACACGCACGTAATCGACGTGGCGGCGGGTCACGAGCACGGTCATGGAGCCAGATAACCACATGGGCGCGGCCCGCACCAGCACGACGTGGTGGTCCCGTCCGCCGGCACCGCACCGCGGAAACGCCCCGTTCACACCGGCGGGAACGGCGGGTAACAACCCCTCTCTAGCGTGACCGGCCGTGGGACCACAGCCGTACACCCCCCATGGCGGTCAGCCGGCTCTCCCGCTCCCGCCGAAGACGCCGACGGCGGCTCCTCCCACACCGAGTACCCGCACCACGCACCCGCAGCAGCATCATCGGGAGGCACTTGCATGAGCACCACCGAGTCACGGCCGACAGCGACAGGCGCGACCCGACCCACCGGGGACCAGGCGGCCAGGGAGACGCTGGAGGACTACACCCTCCGCTTCGCTCCGCGCAGTTACCGCCGCTGGACCCCGATGGTCGTGGCGACGACCGCGCTCGGCGGCATCGCCTACATGGCCGACTTCTCCATCGGAGCCGGTATCGGTCTGGCACACGGCACCGGCAACGCCCTCGTGGCCATAGCCGTGGCCGCCGTGGTCGTCTTCATCACCGGCTTCCCGCTCGCGTACTACGGCGCCCGCTACAACATCGACCTCGACCTGATCACCCGCGGCGCCGGCTTCGGCTACTACGGCTCGATCCTGACCAGCGTCATCTTCGCCAGCTTCACCTTCATCTTCTTCGCCCTCGAAGGCTCGATCATGGCCCAGGGCCTCAGGCTCGGCCTCGGACTGCCGCTGTGGCTCGGCTACTTGGTGTCCACGCTGATGGTCATCCCGCTGGTCGTCCACGGCATGAAGGCGCTCAGCAAGCTCCAGGTGTGGACGACCCCGGTCTGGCTGCTGCTGATGGTCGGCCCACTGGTCCACCTCATCGCCACCGACCCCGGCACCGTGGACCGCTTCCTCGCCTACGCAGGCACGGACGGCCACGGCGGCGTCGACACCGCCTCGGTCCTGCTCGGCGCCGGCGTGTGCCTGTCCCTCATCGCGCAGATCGGCGAGCAGATCGACTACCTGCGCTTCATGCCCCCCAGGACCGAGGCGAACCGGCGCACATGGTGGATCGCCGTGGTCATGGCCGGTCCCGGCTGGGTGGTGCTCGGCGCTCTCAAGCAGGCCATAGGCGTCTTCCTCGCCGTCTACATCCTCGCGAAGGTCGGTCCGGACGCCGCGCCCGAGCCGATCCAGCAGTTCCGTGGCGCCTTCGACGCGATGATGCCCTCCTGGATGGTCCTGCCGCTGGCCGTGGTCCTGGTGGTCATCAGCCAGATCAAGATCAACGTGACGAACGCGTACTCCGGGTCACTGGCCTGGACGAACTCCTTCACGCGGGTCACCGGGCACTACCCCGGACGCATGGTGTTCGTCCTGGTCAACGTGGGCTTCGCGCTCGCCCTGATGGAGGCCGACATGTTCAGCTTCCTCAACGGCATCCTGGGCTTCTACTCGAACTGTGCCATCGCCTGGGTCGTCACCGTGGCGACGGACATCGGCGTCAACAAGTACCTGCTGAAACTCTCCCCGCTCCGGCCGGAGTTCCGCCGGGGCATGCTCTACGCGGTCAACCCGGTCGGCGTCGTCGCGTTCGTCGCCGCCTCCGGCCTGTCGATCGCCATGTACTTCCACCTGCTGGGCGACACGCTCCAGCCGTACTCTCCCGTCGCCGCGGCGGTGCTCGCCTTCGCCCTCACCCCCCTCATGGCCGTCGTCACCAGGGGCCGCTACTACCTCCGCCGCACCGACGACGGCATCGCCGAGCCCCTGCTGGACGCGGACGGCAACCCGAGCGCCGTCACCCTGGACTGCCACGTCTGCCACCAGTCGTACGAACGCCCGGACCTGGCCGCCTGCGCCACTCACGAGGCGCTCGTCTGCTCGCTGTGCCTGAGCACGGACAAGCTCGGCGACCACGTGCTGCCGGCCGCGGCCGGCTGACCCGGGCGGCACCACACCGAAGTGCTCCGGTCCGGCGCTCAGTTGCCGGTCAGGAGACGCAGCAGGTGTGTGCAGGCGTCCTCCTCGTGCAGGTGCAGGCTGATCGTCTCCCAGGCACCGCGCTCGCAGGCGCCGACGTCCCACCGGTCGGGGTCGGCGGGGGAGCGGCGCAGGTAGAGGAAGTCGGTGGGCAGGGGGGCGGGTTCATGGACGTCCTGGAGGTAGTAGTGACCGTCCTGCACGCCGAGGGCGCGCAGGACGGTCGCCAGGGTGTGGCGGTTCACCGGCGGGGGCGCTCAGGCCGCGGCGGGGGCGAGGTAGCCGTTGTCCAGGAGCCATGCGACGTTCAGGCGCCGGCCGTCACCCGGGTCGAGCAGGGCGGGGTCGAGCTTGATCTGCCGGCCGCCGCCGGGCTGCCCGAACCAGGGGGCGATGCGGCCCTGCCAGACGGGGAAGGGCTCCTCGACGATGTAACGGTGGTAGTCGCAGGGATACTTCGGGTCACGGGTGTCGAGGTTCTGCGGAGGCAGGGCCCGCTCGGCGTAGGGATCGCCGGCGGGGGCGAGGTAGGAGCCGTACTCGGAGCCGAAGCGGTCCAGGTCCTCCCCGGGCTCCAGCACCTCCACGTGCTTGTCGACCTGTCCGTTGGTCTCGGCGAATCCGTCGTCGGGCGGGTACTTCCACCCGGCGGGGCCCTGCGGGTCCTCGTCCTTCCAGTACCTGGCCAGGAACGCCCCCGCGGAAAGGCCGCCGGTGCGCCGGTAGTTCCTCAGCAGCGGGCCGACCGGGGCCTCCCAGGGGCGGGGCAGGTGCTTCGGACCCAGCCGGGCGTCGTCCTGGTACTCGCCGGTGCAGGGGTCCGGACGGGCTTCCGCGGCCGCCGTGCGGCGGTCGTGGCCGGGTGCGGCCGTCGCTGCGGGGGCCGGGGTGAGCGAGGCGGTCAGCGCCAGCGCCAGGGCGGACAGCGCGGCGCGCGTACGGTGGGTCACGTGTCGTACTCCGGAGGTCGTGGGGGAGGGGCCCGCAGCCCTCGCTCACGCCCACGGGCCGCGGACGCGCTGCGCGAGCGGGTCCGGTGAAGGTGTGAGCGCCGGGCTGGCGCCGCCGGGGTGTCAGGCCCGGTCTCGCTACCAGGATGAGGACGCTCCGCCCCGGTCGAGGCGCGAATCACCGATCGGGGGATCCGCGGGACAGACGTTCCCGGCGCGGTGGTGTCACGCCGGTGTCCTGGGAGGGGCGAACGACCGTGCGGCTCCCGCATGTCGGCGCGGGGCTGTGCTCTGTGGTGACGGGCCCGGCGGCGTCCGCGACCGTACCGCGTTCACGATCCGCGGGCGGGAGACCGGGTGGCCGCTTCACCCGTACCGCTCCTCGCCAGGGCTGCCGCGTAACGCGAACGGAGTTCCGGCAGGTAGTCGTCCGGGCGGACGCGGCCCTGGTCCTGGGCGCCGGGACGGTGCAACTCCAGGCGGCCCCCGGAATGGAGGCGCACGGTGGTCGTCGCCCGTCGGGCCTTCCCGGCCGCCGCCGTGTGCGGCCCGTCCGGTTCCGGCGGTTCGAGGACGGGGACGCGGGCGGGGAACATGTCCAGGGCCTCGTCCGTGGTGGCGGCGGGCGGCTGCCCGGTGCGGTTGGCGCTGCTGACGTACAGCACCGGGTGCTCGTCGAGCAGGGGCCGCAGCGGCTGCCAGCGGGCGCCGAACAGCAGCATCCAGCCGTCTTTCAGAGCAGGTCCCGTCCAGGCGGGAGCGGCCGCGGTGTCGCGCACCCGTACCAGGACGGTGAGGTGCTCATGGGCGAGCAGCCACCGCGCCACAGCTCCTTCGCCGGGACCGAGTTCCCAGACGTGGCCGAGGGCGCGCAGGGTGTCGGGGTGGTGGGCCCACAGGGCGACCGGCCGGCCGGCGGGCCGGCCCTTGGCCTCGTTGACGGCACGGGCCCGGCAGGCGGTGACGACCTGGGTGAGCGGCGCCGGGTTGGGCAGGACGACGGCCGCCCCGTCCCGCAGGGCTCGCCGGGCGTCCTCGAGCGGGACGGGTGTGCGCCTCGGCGGGGTGCCGGCGGCGGTCACGAGGGGCTCAGGGTGGTGCGGGTGAGGCCGTCCAGGTAGGCGGCGAACGCGGCGTCCTCGATGACGGCTCGGCCGGTGCGGAAGGCACGGGCCTTCGCCCAGGACATCGCCGCGCGGGCCTGGTCCCGGTCGAGGGTGTGGCCGAGACGGGCGGCGACCGCGGTGACGACACGAGCGCTGGCCAGCTGGGTGAGAAGCACGTGCGGCTCGATGCCCAGGACGTCGTGAGGGTCGAACGGCTGGAACAGTTCGGGGTGGACGAAGGGTGTGCCGGTGGAGATGGTGCCCACTCCGGTGCCGACGATGGGGTTGGTGACGCTCAACGGCACCCCGGTCGCGGCAGCCACCATCCGGGCGATGCCTGGCAGGCGGGTCAGGTCGGGGGCCGTCCACCAGGGTGTGGTCCCGTCGACGAACCGGTCGGGGTGGCGGGCGAGGAGGAACAGCAGTTGTTCGGTGGCGACCATGCCGGCCCGTTCGGCGATGCCGAGCCACGAGCTTGCGACCACCCGGACTCCGGCGGACAGCGCCTGGAGGGTGTTGGCCAGCGCGAGCCCGAGGTCGTTGTGCGGGTGGGAGGCGAGCACCACGTCCGCACCGGCCGCGGACCGCACCTGGGTGAACATCCGGCCGCAGTCGTCCGGTAACTGGGCGCCGACGGTGTCGGCCAGCACGATCAGGCCCGCGCCCGCGTTCGTCGCGGTCCGGGCGAAGCGCGCCATGACGGCGGCATCGGCACGGGAGGCGTCCGCCAGGCACACGTCGACCGCCACCTCGTCATCCTGATCGCGCGCCTGTTTCACCAGGTCCAGGCCGGTCTGCAACGCCTCGGCGGCCGTACGGTGAACCATGGCGTGAGCCATCGCGTCGGAGGCGGGCACCACCACCATCACCCGCGCGTGCCGGCTGCCCCGCACCGACACGAGGGCCTGCTCCACATCCGGCCGCGCCCCCCGGCACACCGCGGCGACACTGACGGCGCCCTCGGCCTCCACCGCGACCCGGCGCACGGCCTCGAACTCCTCACCGCAGACCGCGGGGAACCCGGCGGCGAACACCACGTGCCGGGGACCGTCCGCCCCGAAGACCCGGCCCGTCGCGCGGGCCAGCCGTACCCGGGACTCGGGTGTCATGAGCGTCTTGGCCTGCGCCCCGTCACGGGCCGACTCCTCCCACACCACCACCCGGCCTGCCGCCGCCGACCGCCGCACGACATCCACCGAACCCCACACCCGTCCGTCCAGGACGTCCTTCGACGCCGTGAGACCACACCGACGACTGCACCCTCCATTCCGCCGCCCGCGAACGTCAGCGGAACCCGGCCGGATCACTCGAACGTGGCAGTCGATCGCTGGGCACCGGTCAGGACGGCACCGCCGGGTGTACGGGTTCTGGACCGACCGGGCGGCGGACCGGCCGACTCACGCGAGCGTAGAGCGTGCGGTGGCGTGGAACTGCACGTACTCGATGGTCGCGCCTCCGGGATGCCGCACGGTCAGATTGCGGCCGGTGGGGACCTCGTTGGGTCCGTCGAGGATCTCTCCGCCGTGCTGCTCGGCGATCCGCAGGACGTGGTCGATGGACTCGACGATCGTGGTGGCGTGGGTGCCGCGGTAGGGGGCGAGGGCCTCCTCCGAACCCGCGAGAAGCAGATAGCCGCCGACCGTCGCGAGGTCCAGGTCGCGGTAGGTGAACCGCAGCCGTGGCTGCTCCCCGGTGAGCTCGACGAAGGTCGGCAGTGCCGCGTCCAGGTCGTCGACGTAGACGCGGGCGAACGTGGCGAGCACCGGCACGGTCATCTCCTGGATCATTCCGTGTTTCCCGAAACATCGAAGTGATCTGCATACTACGGCTAGTACACGGATGAGTACGAGGAGAACCGGTGGGACAGTACGGACATGCCGATCTGGACCTGGCGGCAGTACTCCACGCCTTGGGTGACCCGGTCCGGCTCGCGCTGGTCCGCCGGATGGCCGAAACCGGCGAGAGCACGTGCAGCCCGGACGGCGTGGAGGTGCCCAGATCGACCTTGTCCAATCACTGGCGCATCCTGCGCGAGGCCGGGATCACCCAGACCCGCCGAGCGGGAAAGGCCCGACTGATGACCCTGCGCCGGGCCGACCTCGACGCCCGCTTCCCGGGACTCCTGGCCGCCGTCCTGGCCGAGGGCGGACGCTGAGCACGACGGCTGCCGGCCCCGGCGGCGGCGACCCGATGCCGCCCGACCCTTCCTGGACGGCCCAGCGCATCCCCTCCCTGTCACCGCCGCACGCGCACCGCCGGCCACGGGAGGCGCCGGACCAGCCAGGCACTGACGAGTCCGATGGCGGCACCGGCGGCGACATCGCTGGGGTAGTGGGCGCCTGACTGCACCCGCTCGACGGCGACCAGGGCGGCCGGCACCGCACACGCTGCTCCGGCCGGCGGCCACGAGGGGATCAGCGCCGCGGTGAAGGCCACCGCGGCCGCGGTGTGCCCGGACGGGAACGACGAGGAATCGGGCCGGTCCTCGACCTCGTCGTGCGGGATCCATTCCTCGGGCGGACGGGGCCGGCCGGTCACCTGCTTGCACACGCCGTTGGACAGAAACTGTGCCAGGGCGAGAGCCGCCAGACCCGTCATCGCGGCCTTCCGGCCCCGCCGTCCGCCGGTGCAGGCCATCACCACGGCCGCGCCGCACCACAGCTTGGAGCTTTCCGCGGCTTCCTCCACCGCCGAGAGCGTCCGGTGGAGGTGGGGTTCCTGCCAGGCGGCCACGCGCTTGGTCAAACGGCGGTCCATGTCACGCACTGCGGTAAACAACGTCATGACCTGCTGGTATCCCGTGCGGCCTCGGACAGTCACCGATGTCGTGGACGGATGGACACGCCCTGCCGGAACGCTGCCCGACCGTCACACGCTGTACGGCCTCCCGCACAGGGTCACCAGGGGAGCACCCCTGTGCTCAGGCGGCGGGCCTACCGAGAGGCGGGAGGGAACAGGGCCAGCTGGTCCTTCACCCAGGGGTCGAACACGGCTGCCCGCTGGGTGGACGAGGGATAGAAAGTGGCCAGCTGGTCCGCGATCCACGGATCGGTGGCCTGGCGGGCGGTGTGGTGATGGCAGGTGTGTCCCGTGGTGCCGTGGACCGGCAGGTGCCCGGCCGCCCGAGGAGCAGCCGCCAGCGCCGGGCTCCCGCCGGCCAGCACAGCGCCTCCGGCGAGCGCGGCACAAGCACCTGCGACCGCGATCCGTCGCGTCAACTTCATGATCTCCTCCTTGCTGGCCCGCCACTCTGGGTCGCGATCGGAAACATCGCGTGATGTGAGCCCTTGCGGTGACGGGCGGAAGCATCCGGTCGGCCCACCTACCCACTCGTTCTCCTCGCACACCGGAACCAGGGAAATCGGATGCGATGGGGCAGCCGGCCGCCGTTCCGGCCGCCCGGCACCGCGCCGGACGCCGCGACCCCGAAGATGCTTACGTTTCCGCAACCGTGCAAAGCGAGCCGGTGCGTATCCGGCATGGTCGTCTCGCCGCGCGGCTCGTCGATGACACCGTTCACCGCGCGGCTCGTCGATGACGGACACCGGCACGGGCAAGCGGGTGGGGGCGGGGGCATCGCGCATGTGGCGCAGCGAGGAGAAGAGCACGCACCAGCCGGCCGCCCGGAAACCGATGAGCGCCGGCCAGAGCGCGGGCCGTACCCCGCCCAGGGCGCCGCCGAGCGGCGGCGTGCCCCACACGACCCTGCGGAGGGCCGCATTCGTCCGGCCCATCAGCTTCGGCGGTGGCACCGATTGCCGGTCAGGGGCGGCGGTCGTCGCTGCCGATGACCGAGCGGCGACCGATGCTCCAGAAGGTTCCCAGCCATCCGTTGAACTCTGTGTACAGGCGAACTTCGGCACTGCGGAGGCATGGTGGAACCGCTGACACGGAAGACCGGTTCAGGTGGGCGGAACGACGGGGGGTACGAGGTGCCGTCGCGCCGCGCGTACCGCGGCCGGGGCCGGGCCGTAGAGGTCGGCCGGGCCCGGGACGATCTGCCGCAGCCCGCGGCCGGAGAGCGGCCCGGCGCGGGCGCCGCCCGGTGCGGGGAGAACCTCCGGAACGAGTGCCTCGATACGGCCCTCGCCTCCGTGGCCTCGATGGTGAACACGATCCTGTCGCTGGCCGCCAGTGGTCCGCCGCCGCAGGCGCGCCGGGCCAGGCAGGCCAGGACCGGCGTGGCGGCGGCGTCCGGGGGTGACCGGCAGGCAGGACAGGGGACCGGTCCCGCGCCCAAAGCCATGAGGTGAGCGGCTCAACTGCACCGCCGATGTGGTCGGTTCCGGCGGGTAGCACTTCCCTCGGGTTCGGCCGGGATCGTGGCCGCGGACATGTCGTTGCGCAGCCGGTCCAGGGCAACGACGCCGAATTCACCCGCAGTTGTTGCCGCAGCACGGGCCTGGACCGTCCCCCTGGCCGACCACCGGCCACCTGAAGATCACCTTCCTCTCCCCGTAGGTGAGCGGTACGGGCCTGGGGCCGCCCCGGTCCGATGCGGGGCACCGGCCCGTCGCAGGCCAGGTGTTCTTACTGTTCGGACCGCCTCGGGCCCGGCCGGGTGCCCGGTCGCCAAGGCACCTTCTCGGGCTCCTTCGGGCTCCTGATCCCGACGATGGACCCGGGCCCGGTCAGTCCTGGGGCGGAAGGGCGCGCAGCGCGTCGGCCGTCTCGGCGAGCAGACGTGCTGCCTGCCGCAGGATGTCATCCGGCACGGATTCCTCCGCGAGCAGGTCCTGGGCCGCTGCGGTGACCTCGCCCAGCCGCTGCCGCAGACGTTCCCGGCCGGTCGGCTGTGCACCGGGGGAGGCCCAGCCGGCCCAGGTGAACCAGTTCTGATCGTCGGAAGTGTCGGTGGGACGACCCGTCGCCGCCTGGAACTGCTCACGGAAGTCCCGCACGATCGCCTCGACGTCCTTCCGGATGGACTCGCTGAGGCCGCCCGCGGCTGTCGCCGACGCCTCTGCCGTGTCGTGATCGCTCGCCCCCGGGCGGGGACCGGAGTCGGTGCCGGCCCGGGCCTGCTCCAGTTCCTGTCGGCCCGCGTCGGTGAGGTGGTAGACCTTCCGGCCCCGGACCAGCTCGTGACGGACGAGTCCCTCGGCCTCGAGCCGGCGCAGCCTCGGATACACGGTGCCGGGAGAGGGCCGGTAGGCACCACCGAACTTCTCGCTCAGCGCGGTGAGCAGCTCGTAACCGTGCCGCGGGCGCCGGGCCAGCTCGTCGAGCAGGTGGAACCGGACCTCACCGTAGGCGAATCGGCGGCTGTCACTCATCCGCTCCACCACTCCTAGTCCGCGATGCCGCCTTCCTCGAAGCCGCCCTTGAGCAGTGCGATCCGGCCGGAGACGCTGTTGGCCCACACCGACGCGCTGCCGCGGCCGAGATCCCCTCGGGCTCTGTGCTGCATCGGCATCTTAACCGGGCTGACACTGCTGAACTGGCTGGAGACCCGTCCGTTCATGGATTCCAGAGTGACCCTGACGTCGGCGTCCTCCGGTAACCGGATGCTCAGATCACCTGAGACGCTGGACAGTTTGAGGTTGCGTGTCGGACGGGGCGCGGCGGACAACGCGACGGCTCCCGACACCGATCTGATGTCCACGTCGCCGCTCAGATCGATGGCGTCCACATGGCCGGAGGACGTCTCCACGTCGACCTGGCCCGACAACAGGTTCAGCGTCGTTCCGCCGCCACCGTTGTGCACATGGACCTCGGTGGCGCTGTCGAGCACCGCGACCTCCGCCTGGACCGACCACAGGTCGAGCTTGCAGTGACGCGGTACGGCGAGCGACATGACGACGCGCTGCCCGTGGCGCCGGCTCAGTCGGCCCTTGACGAGCTGCCGCCAGTCGGTGCCCTGGTGGCCGAGGAAGAGCAGTCCGTCGTCGATCTGGAGGCGTAACGGATGCCGGTCGAGTTCCGCGACCTCCAGCGTCACGAAGTCGTCGTTCGTGCCGATCACCTGAAGGCGGCCGCGCACGACGAAGGAGCGGACGGCCGTCACTCCTTGCAGGGTCATGCGCTGGGGCCGGTCGATCTGCATGTGCTTCATAAAGGTCCTCCGATTCGCACAAGTCGGCGTCCGCGGTCCGTGTGGCCCCTGGGGGTTCGTCGCTCACGGGGCGCCCGTGTCCCCGACGAGGCGGCCGGTGGCCGGTACTGCGGCACCCCGGTGTCAGTTGCGGGCAGCGGGTTGTTCGAAGCCTTGCCTGAGCTTCATCGCCTCCGCGTGGGTGGTCTCGGTCGCGTGGCTGATGAAGTCCAGGACCAGTGCGATCTCGTGGTCCTCGTAGCGCGCGCAGAGATCGAGCATCGAGGTCGTGATCGAGCCGAAGAGTCCGGCGACGCGGGACGGCACGTCCGGGCTGACGGTGATGATCACTTTGCGGCGGTCGTTCGGGTCCTGCTCCCGGCGTACGAGCCCCGCCCTCTCCAGTCGGTTGACCACACCGGTGATCGAGCCGGAGGTGAGCCCGGAGACCTCGGCCAGCCGGCCGGCGGTGAGCGGTTCGGGGCCGGCGGCGAGGTCGAGGCACTTCAGGTCGGTGGCGTTGATGCCGAGGCGGTCGGCGATCCGCTGGTGGAACAGCACCGTCTCGGCGCTGAGCCGGCGCATCTTCCAGGAGAGCGCCCCGACGAGTTCGTCCCTGGATGGCAGATCGGTTGACATGCTTACTCAAGCCCTCCTAATATCTTAGCTCGCAAATCAAAATACACTCTAGCAGGGTGGTTTTCAATGCCTGCGGGGCGGTCAAACTACCCGAAGATGGGCAGCTAGGATGCGCAGGCGATCCGGGCGGCCGTCGTGCTCCCACCCCTTCCTTACGTGTCTATTACGTGTCCTCCCCGGTCAGGGGATGACCGAGCAAGGAGACCGACGTGACTACAGCTGAGTCAGGGGTGTCCGCCGAACCGAACGGCGGGCAGGCCCGGAGCGCGCGGCGATGGTGGGCGCTCGTCGCCCTGCTGCTGGCGAGCTTCATGGACCTGCTGGACGGGACCATCGTCAATGTGGCCATCCCGTCGCTCCAGCGGGATCTCGGTGTCAGCAACTCCGATGCGCAGTGGGTGGCTTCGGGCTATGCGCTCGCGTTCGCGCTGGTCCTGATCACCGGCAGCCGGCTGGGGGACATCTTCGGCCGCAAGAACCTGTTCGTGCTCGGCGTAGCCGGCTTCGTCGTGTTCTCGGCGCTCTGCGGCGCGGCGCAGGATCCGGCGATGCTGATCGTCGCCCGGCTGCTCCAGGGCGCTGCCGCCGCGCTCATGGTGCCCCAGGTGCTGTCCACGCTCATGGCGACGTTCCCGCCCAAGGAAGGGGCCATGGTCGGCGGTATGTTCGGCGGGGTCTCCGGCCTCGCCGTGGTCAGCGGCCCCATGCTGGGCGCACTGCTGATCAAGGCCGACGTGTTCGGCCTGGAGTGGCGGTCGATCTTCCTGGTGAACATCCCGGTCGGTGCCATCGCTCTCGTCGGTGCGGCCCTGTTCGTGCGGAACACCAGGTCGGAGCATGCCCAGCGGGTGGACGTGGTGGGCAGCCTGCTGGTCACCACGGCGATGCTGCTCGTGATGTTCCCCCTGCTCAAGGGCCGGGACCTCGGGTGGCCGCTGTGGACCTACCTGTCCATGGCCGCGTCGGTTCCCGTCTTCGCCCTGTTCGCCGTCGTCCAGATCCGCAAGGGCCGCGCCCAGCGCTCCCCGCTGGTCGAGATGAGCCTGTTCCGCAAGGTGCCCTTCAACGGCGGCCTGGTCATCGCGTTCCTGTTCTTCGCCGCGCTGATCGGGTTCTTCTTCGTCTTCATGCTGTACCTCCAGATCGGGCGCGGCTTCGAGATCATGCACGCGGGACTCACCGCGCTGCCCTGGTCGCTGGGCATGGCGGTGGGGTCGGGTGTTTCCGGGGCGGTGCTCGCCCCAAGGCTCGGCCGCAAGCTCCTCAGCCTCGGCGCGCTGGTCATGGCCGCGGCCTTCACCGGAGTCATCCTGACCCTGCACCACCAGGGCCTGCACGCCACGTCCTGGCAGCTGATGCCCAGCCTGCTCGTCGCGGGTCTGGGGATGGGCGCCGTGGTCTCGTCGCTGTTCGGTATCGTCCTCGCGGCCGTGGAACCACGGGAGATCGGGTCGGCCTCCGGCCTGGTCAACGCCATCACCCAGGTCGGTGCGTCGGCGGGGATCGCGATCCTCGGCGTCGTCTTCTTCTCGCTGCTGGGGACCCAGTCCTCCGGCATGGTGGACCGGGTCGCTCCCGAGCTGAGGGCGGAGATGTCCGCCGCACACCTCCCGGCCGACGCCCAGGACCAGGTGATCCGCGCCTTCAAGACGTGCTACCACGACAGGATGGCCGCCACGGACCAGGCGGCGACGCCCGAGAGTTGCCGTGCCGCCGCGGCCGACGACGGCAAGGGGTCCGACGCCCCGCCGGCCCTGGCGGACAAGAAGGTGGCGGTCGCGCTGGAGCACGCCGGCTCCAGGGCCAACGGCCAGAACTTCACCCTCGCGCTCCAGCGCACCCTGTGGTGCACGGTGGGAGCCATGGTCCTGGTCTTCCTGCTGTCCTTCATCCTCCCGCCGCGCGCCCGTAATTGGGGCTAGCGGCAGGCCCCGCACGACCGGGGTGGCCGGGCCCGGCGGCCTGGCCACCCCGAGCGGGGGCCGGCTCGGCTCAGCGTGCCCACAGGCGCTCGAAGGCACGGCGGGAGACCGCACGGGGGAGTACCCGGCTCAGGGCGACGGCGGCCCGGTAGGGACGCCCGGGAATGCAGACCGGCCGGCCGGTCTGCACCGCCTCGATCGCCTCACGGGCCACGTCGTCCCGGTCCAGCCAGAACGACTCCGGAAGGCGGAAACTCCGGGTGCCGCCGTCCGCCCCGCCCTCACCGCGCCGGACGAAACCGGGGCAGACCACGGTGACGTGGACACCCGAGCGGCGTGCCTCGCAGTACACGGTCTCGGTCATGGACGTCATGAACGCCTTGGACGCGGCGTAGGTCGCGCCCTGGGGCTGGGGCAGGAAGCCCGCTATCGACGAGACGTTGAGAATGCCGCCGTGCCGACGCGGCAGGAACGCGGACAGTGCCGCGTGCGTCAGCCGCAGCGGAGCCACGACGTTCAGTCCCACCTTCCGCAACTCGTGATCCAGCGGCTGGTCGACGAGGGGGTGCGGCGGACGGGAGCCCGCCCCGGCGTTGTTGACCAGCAGATCGATCGGCCGCTCGGCGGCGGCCAGGCGCTTCGCCACGGTGTCCAGTTCCTCCGGCACCGTCAGATCTGCCGGCAGCACCTCGACGGACACCCCGTGGCGGCCGCGCAGTTCCTCGGCCAGCTCCTCGAGACGCCCGGTGCGACGGGCCACCACCACGACATCGGTCCCCTGTGCCGCGAGCCGCCGGGCCAGGCTCTGCCCGATACCGCTGGAGGCTCCGGTCACCAGAGCCGACGCGTACGTCACCATCCCATGTCACCTCGTCTGCGTGTGGGCGACCCGGCAGCCGGCAGGCGACCGAGCGTTCCGCTCACTTTGCCGACGATGCTGCCCGGCGTCGCTGGCACATCGCTGGACGGTCCGGCGACGCGCCGCACGACCGCAGGCACACCCGGGACCGTACGGCGGGGTCGCCGCGACTGTGTCCAGTGAGCTGCGAGTGTCCGTACGGACGATCGAGCACATCGCGGCATCACCGGACCGCTGTCCGCGGACGGAAAGAGGAGCGCGCAGGAGAAGGGATGTCGGAGTGGTCCAACTCGTCAGTGTCACCGTCATATTCGGCAGCGGCCTGGTGGCCGGCGTGTTCTTCGCGGTGGCCGTCAGCGTGCTTCCCGCCCTCAGCGCCATGCCGCCGGACAGGTATGTACAGACGCACCACCTGCTGGGAAAGGGGTATCACCCGACGATGCCGCTGCTGGTCAACGCGACCCTCCTGGCGGACGTCGTGCTGGTACTGCTGACGGATTCCTGGACGGCCCGGTCCCTGTTGCTCGTATCCATTGTCGGCATTCTGGTGGTGGAGGCGGTTTCGCACCTCTGCAACGTGCCATTGAACAAACTGGTCCGGCAGGTCGCCGACGACACGGTGCCGGCCGACTGGCACGATCCTCGGCCCTTATGGCGGCGCTGGCACGGGATCAGAACGGTCTCCGCCTTCATCGTTCTGCTGCTGAACGGTCTGGCGGTCACACTTGGTCACTGAGCCAGGGGCGGGAATCGGCCGAATTTCGGACCACGGGTGCCGGCCAATCGAAAGGATTTATGATGAGACCGTGGCTCTACACACTGCTGTACAAGCGAGGCGCCGCATGGGAGCACGGCGTCGGGCCGGAGCTGCGTGAACTCCTGGCTCAGGGGCGAATCACGGCCGACCCGCGGTCCCCGGACCGCCCCAGAGCCCTTGACCTGGGGTGCGGCACAGGAGCCAACGCCGTGTTCCTGGCCGAGAACGGCTTCGACGTCGTCGGCGTCGACTTCACCGAGTACGCGCTGGAGCGCGCTCGCGAACGCGCCCGCGAGGCGGGCGTCGCCGACCACTGCCGCTTCGTCCACGGCGACCTCTCGGCCGACCGTATCCCCGGTGTCGACGGGCCTTTCGATCTGCTCGTCGATTACGGAACCCTGGATGACACCACGGGCCCCGTCCGCAGCGCGATGGTGCGCACCGTGTTCCGGATGTCCCGCAGCGGGACCCAGTTCTTCCTGTGGTGCTTCTCGGCGGACAAGAAGGAGCTGCCGTTGGTGGCCCGGCGGCGAATCTCCCGGCTGCTCCATACGGTTATGGAGCCCGGGGAGGAGCAGCGTCTGTTCGGACACGCCTTCACCATCGAACGGTTACCGGATCCGCCTCGCCCCGAACACGCTGCCTGCTTCCTCATGGTGCGCAGGTGAAAAGGCTGCTCCTCGACGAAATGACGGGCCCGGTGGCGGTCCGGTAGGAGCGGTCGGTGCGAGGTGGTTTTCCCGGGACGCGTGAAAGCGCTTCCCAGCACAGTGGCAGTTCAACAAAAGGGGGAACAGCATGCAATTCGGAATACTGGGGAGCCTCGAAGTCTACAGCGGAGAGACGTTGGTGACTCCGACCTCACCCAAACTGCGGCACGTGCTGGCCGCACTGATCCTGCATGCGAACCGTCCGCTCAGGCCCGAATCCCTCATCGACGAACTGTGGTCGGGCGAGCCGCCGGTCAGCGCCGCCACCACGCTCCAGACCTACATCTACCGGCTGCGGAAGAAACTGTGCCCCTACCGGCGCGTCGGAGAGCGCGAACTGCTCCTCACTGTCAACTCGAGCTACCTCTTAAGGACCCAGGCCGAACAACTGGACCTCACCCTGTTCGAGCAGTTGTTCCGCATGGGACAGGAGGCGCTGGGAGGCGGCCGGCCGGACCGGGCGTCGACGCTGCTCGGAGAGGCGCTGTCCCTGTGGCGCGGCAACATGCTCGAGGACATCTCGGTCGGACCGCTCCTGGAGGCGAGTCTCGTCCACTTCGAGGAAGCGCGGCTGCGCGCCTTCGAGATGCGCATGGAGGCAGGTCTCCAGCTCGGCAGGCACCAGGAGCTGATTCCCGACCTGAAGGCCCTCACCACGAGTCATCCGCTGCACGAGGGATTCCCCGCCCAGCTCATGCTGGCCCTCTACCGCTCGGATCGCCGGCTGGAGGCGCTGGAGGTGTACCACTCCCTGCGGCGCCGGCTCGTCGACGAACTCGGTGTCGACCCGTCGAGCGAACTGGAGCACCTGAACCGGGCGATCCTGCGGGCCGACCCGGGCCTGGACCTCCCGGGCGAGAAGCGGACGGGGGTGCAGCTGACGTACCCGCCCCGGGCCCTGCCCGCGGACAAGCAGCAGGTGATCATCCACCAGTTCTCGGCTGCTCAGCTGGAGGCGCTGCTGAGCACCGCCTTCATGGACGTGCCCCGCGCCGACTCCCGGCCGCAGCTCGTGGCCCTGCACGGCATGCCGGGAGTGGGCAAGAGCGCCCTGGCGCTGCACGTGGCCCAACGCCTTCGTCCCCGGTTTGCCGGCGGCCAGTTGTACCTGGACCTCCGGGACGGGCAAGGGCGTCCCCTGACCTGCGCCGAGGCGATGGCCCGCATGCTGCGGCAGGCCGGGATCGAGTTCAGCCCGTCGGAGGGTCCGGCGGAGGGCAGGAGGCGGTTCCGTTCCTGGAGCGCGGACCGCCGGCTGCTGGTCATTCTGGACAACGTCACGTCGGCCGATCAGGTGCTGCCCCTCCTGCCCAGCGGTCCGGAGTGCGCGACCATCCTCACCAGCCGGTCGCACCTGGTCGGGCTGGGCGATGTGGTGGCGTTCGACCTGGCCCCGCTGTCGGTCAATGAAGGGGTTCAGCTGCTGGCGTCGCTGATCCTGCCGGAGCACGTGGTGAACGACCGGGAGCACGCCGAACAGGTGGTCAGGATGTGCGGCTGTCTGCCGGCCGCCATAAGCGCCGCGGCGCACCAGTTCCGTCAGCAGCCGCGGTGGCGGCTGCGGGATCTCGCCGCCTGGCTCGCCGATCCGCAGAGCCGGCTGAAGGCCCTCGGGTCGCCCGAGGGCGACCTGTGCAGGACCTTCGAACTCTCCGGCGCGGAGCTGGGCCGAAGCGGCTTGCAGCTCCTCGAAGCGGACCGCGGCCCGGCTTTCGGCTCCGAGCCGCCGGTCCAGGACGGGCACGCCGCGCACTGTCCGGCCGCCCAGACCCAGGGCGTGGCCCAGTTGGTGAAGGAGAGGCGATGAGCCAGCCGGAGGCGAGGCGCTTCCCGTTCCCCAGCCCGGGGCCGGTGGAGATCGCCGAGGAATACGCGGAACTCCGGGCCGGCTGCCCGGTCGCCCGGGTGCGGTTCGCCACCGGCGACAGCGGATGGCTGGTCACCCGGTACGACGACGTGCGTACGGTGCTGACGGACGCGCGCTTCAGCCGGGCGGCCGCGGCCCGCCCCGACGCACCCCGCATGCGGCCCCTGCTTCCGGACCCGTCGACCATACTGTCGATGGATCCGCCCGAGCACACGCGGCTGCACAAGCTGGTCGCCCGCGCCTTCGGCAAGAAGCCGATCGAGCGGCTGCGGCCCTTCGCCGAGCGGATCACCGACGACCTTCTGGCCGCGATGGAGCGCACAGGGCCACCGGCCGACCTGGTGAGCGGCCTGGCCATGCCCCTGCCCGTGGCCGTCATCTGCCAGTTGCTCGGCGTGCCGTACGACGACCGTGACCGGTTCTGTCACTGGGCCGACGTGATGCTCAGCCTCGGCAGCCACACTCCCGACCAGGTGCGCGCGGCACGCGCCGGACTCGCCCGGTATCTGGCCGGGCTGATCGAGGCCAAGCGCGGCAGACCGGCCCAGGAGGACCTGCTGGATCTGCTGATCGCCGCGCGGGAGGACGGCGACCGGCTGAGCGAGCAGGAACTGGTCGTCTTCGGCGTCACGCTGCTGATCGCGGGCTACCACACGACGTCCAGCACCCTGGCCAACGGAGCGGTGCAGCTGCTGAGCCGCCCCGGGCTGGCGGACCGGCTCGCGCGTCACCCGGAACGGATCCCGCCCGCCGTCGAGGAGGTCCTGCGGTACAGCACGGCGGGCGTCAACGGCGGCACCATCCGGGTCGCCACGGAAGACGTACAGCTGGGCGGTGTCCTCGTACGGGCCGGTGAGGCGGTCCTGCCCGCGATCACGTCGGCCAACCGGGACGAAGCCGTCTTCGGCGACGCGGCCGTCTTCGACCCCGAGCGCGAGCACAACCCGCATCTGGCCTTCGGTCTGGGTGTGCACTACTGCCTCGGTTCACAACTGGCCCGGCTGGAACTGACGGTGGCTCTCGGCCGGCTCCTCGCCAGATTCCCCGGGCTGCGTCTTGCCGGGCCGGTGGAGGAACTGGTCTGCACGTCGGGCGTCATACGGAACCTCGTCGCCCTGCCCGTCGTATGGTGAAGCGGAGCCGAACCTGGGAAAGGGGACTGCCGGCCATGACCGAGGAGCCGGACCACACCCGAGCGAAGCGGCTGCGGGCGTCCGACGCGGAGCGGGAACGGGCGGCGCGGCAGGTGCAGGACGCGGTGGGGGAGGGCCGGATCCCGCTGGACGAGCTGGACCACCGTCTCGCCTCGGTCCTCTCCGCCGGCACCCGGGCCGAGGTCGAGGCGGCCGTGGCCGATCTGCCTGCCGCGGTGGCCCCGGCTCCGCTCCGGGTGCACGCGGTGAAGGCGGTATCCCGGCTCGACGGCCGCTGGGAGGTGCCGGCCGTTCTGTTCGTCGACGGCTACGACGCCCTCATCCGGCTGGACTTCCGCGACGCCGTACTGCGACACCCCGAGGTGCGCATCGAGTTGGCGGCGCAGAAGAGCCTGGTGAGGCTGCTGCTGCCGCCAGGGGCGTCCGTGTCCGTGCACGGACTGGCACTCCACAAGGGATTCGTCCGCAACCGGGCCGGCGTTCGGCGCGATCCGCCGGGCGCCCCGCACTTCACCGTCACGGGGCACGTGTCGAAGGCCCTGCTCCTGCTGCGCTGACAGACCCGTCCTCGCACGGGACCCGCCGGCACGACGGTCCGGGCCGCGCACCCTCCTCGGGTGCGCGGCCCGGCCGCGTGGTCACCAGTGGACGGGGATCTCGGTGAAGTTCTGGATCAGAGCGCCCTCGTTCCTCGGCAGCTCGTCCGCGGGCGCCGCCAGCCGCAGCCCGGGGAAGCGCCGCACCACCTCGCCCAGCGCCACCTGGAGTTCCATCCGGGCCAGCGCGGCCCCGGCACAGTAGTGCAGGCCCGTGCTGAAGGTGACATGCCGGTTGTCCTGCCGGGTGATGTCGAAGGTCTCGGGAGCGGAGAAGACCTCCGGGTCCATGTTGGCCGACTCGATCGAGGGGACGATGCTCGATCCGGCCGGGATCCGGACCCCGCTCACCTCGATGTCCTCCTTCACGTACCGCAGCATGGACAGCGAGGAACCCATGACCTGGAGGCGCAGGAGCTCCTCCACGGCGGAGGGCAGCAGTTCGGGCCGGCCGCGGATCTGCGCCAGTGCCTCCGGCTCGCTCAGCATGACGACCAGGCTGGAACCCAGCTGCCCGGCCGTGGTCTCGTAGCCGGCGATCAGCAGCAGCATCGTCCAGTAGACGAGCTCGTACTCGGTGAGGCCCGAGGCGTCATCGTCCTGGGCCGTGATCATCGCGCTGATCAGGTCGTCCCCGGGTTCGTCCCGCTTGGCCGCCACCAACTGCTGTACATAGGCGATCAGTTCGCCGCGGGCCCGGCCGATCTCCTCCCCGGTGAAGCGGCTCACGGACAGGAAGTGGTCGGTCCAGACGCGGAACCGGTTCTGGTCCTCCAGCGGGACGCCGAGGAGTTCGCAGGTCATCCGGATGGTCAGCGGGAAGGCCAGGGCCTCGTTGATGTCGGCGGGCCGGGGGCCGGCCTCCATCGCGTCCAGCAGTTCCGCGACCACCTTCTCGGCGCGGGGCCGCAGCTGCTCGACCCGCCGGGCCGTGAACGCCTTGGTGATCAGGCGCCGCATCCGGGTGTGCTCCGGCGGGTCCGGGCTGATCACGGGGTCCTGGAACATGACGTTGTCCTTCGTCATGCGTGCGGTCCCCGGCCGGGTCAGGTCGCGGCTCACCCGTTCGTCGGAGAGGACCGCGCGCATGTCCGCGTAGCGGGTGATCAGCAGGGCCCGGTCGCCACTGGGCAGGGTCACCGGGACGACCGGGTCCTGGTGGATGGTGCGCAGCTCCGGAGGCTGTTCGAGCGCGGACGGCCGCTTGAACGGGTACGGGCACGCGGTCGGGTTTGTGGGGCTCGTCGTCATACGTCTCACTTCCACGTCGGTCGGGCCCGGCACGACAGGCTCACTGGTGGACCCTGCCGGGGCCACGCCACGGCAGGGCCGGTCACGTCACGAGTCTGGTGGCCGGCGATGGACGATCACTGGACAGGGGGAGTGTGTCCCTCCGCCCGGATGCGCTCGACGGCGTCCGCGAGTGCCCGCCCCGCGGGGCCGGGCGCGGCGTGCGCCGCGGGCAGCAGGGACACGGCGCGGCTGCGACCCGAGGCGACCGCCGGGTGCCGGCGGGCCAGACTCAGCAGGCTCTGGCCGGGGCCGGCGTCCACCAGGACGAAGTCGTCGTCGGTGAGCATCCGGTGCAGCGCCGGTCCGAACAGGACGGGCCCGGCCAGCTGCCGGCCCCAGAACCGTGGATCGGTCGCCTCCCCGGCGGTGAGTGGACCCCCCGTGGCCGCCGAGTACAGCCGGACGGCGGGGGCACGCCAGCGGGTCCGCTCGTACTCCGGGAGCGTCGCCGCGACCGCGGGCTCCATCAGGGGACTGTGGAACCCCTGCCGGGCACGGGCCGGACGGCAGGGCACCCCCCGGGCCCGCAGCCGGCGCTCCGCCTCGGCGAGCGGCTCACGGGCTCCGGCGAGCAGGATCTGGTTCGGGCCGTTGACCGCGGCCACGGCCACGCCCTCCGGCAGGAGGCCGGCCAGCGTGCCGGGTGACGCGGCCACGGCCAGCATGCCGCCGGGCGGCGTCGTCCGTGCCGCGGCGGTCCGCGCCACCAGGAGCCGCACCGCGTCCGGCAGGGACACCACGTCCGCCACGACGGCCGCGACGGTCTCCCCGACGCTGTGGCCCAGCAGCGCCGCCGGCCGCACGCCCCGTCCGAGGAGCAGACGGGCCAGCGCGTACCCCAGGGCGAAGAGCAGCGGCTGCGCCCGTCCGGCGTCGTCGAAGCCGTCCGTGCGTCCGGCGAGCCAGCCGTCCCGCAGGTCCGGTCCGTCCGGGCCCAACAGGGCGAACACCTCGTCCATGGCGTCGGTGAAGCACGGCTCCACGCCGTACAGGTGCAGCCCCATACCGGGGTGCTGGGCGCCCTGGCCCGCGAACAGCAAGGCCACGGGCCGCGGCCGGAGTGCGCCAGTGGTCACCATGCGGGGCCCTCCCGGGGACGACGGTCAGGCGCTCGCAGCCGGGCGCCGGTCCGAAGGTGGGGCGCACCGCTGTCGAGCCACTCGCAGCCCGGTGGACGGGTGCCGCCGTGCTCCCGCCAGCGACCTGTCAGCACCTGTCCAGCGGAGCCGCCCAGGCTGGCTCGCCGTAGCCACCTCGGACCGCGCCGTATGGGGGAGGAACCCTTGCACCAGAACCTGATCGTCGCCCGGATGGAACCGTCGCAGGCCGCTTCGGTCGCGCAGATATTCGCCGAGTCCGACGCCTCGGAGCTGCCCGATCTGATCGGGGTCTCCCGGCGCACACTGTGGCGCTTCCACGATCTGTACTTCCATCTCGTGGAGGCCGACCAGGAGATCACCCCCAACCTCTACCGGGCGCGCAGCCACCCGCTCTACGAGGACATCCACGTCAGGCTCGCCCGGCACATCACGCCGTACGACCCCGCGTGGAGCGAGCCGAAGGACGCCATGGCCTCGGCCTTCTACACGTGGGAGAAGAAGCGATGAGTTCCGACGCGACAAAGGTGGCCCGCACCGACGTCACGCCCAACCGGCGCAGGGGCGGGGACGTCCGGGTCCTGCTGAGTCCCCGGACGGTCGGCGCCACCTCGGGCTTCATGGGGACGGTCACGCTGGAGCCCGGGGAGTACGTGTGCGAGCACTACCACCCCTACTCCGAGGAGTTCGTGCATCTGGTCCGCGGGACCGTCGAGATCACCATCGACGGCACCACGCTGACCCTGGAACCGGGCGACTCGGCGCTGGTCCCGATCGGGCTGCGGCACCGGCTGGTGAACACCGGCCCGGTGCAGGCACAGGCCGTCTTCCACCTGGGGCCGCTGGCGCCCCGGCCCGAACTGGGGCATGTCGACACCGAGTTCCTGCCCGGTGCCGAGCAGGCGCCCCCGCTCCAGGTCGGCGGCCCCCCGGCGGGCGGGGCGGGCACATGAGGAGCATGGACGTGGCCATCACCGGCATCGGCGTACTGGCCCCCGGCGGGGTGGGGCGTGACGCGTTCTGGCAGCGGATCATCTCGGGACGCGCGGCCACCCGCCGGGTCACCCACTTCGACCCGACGGGCTACCGCTGCCAGGTGGCCGCCGAGGTCGACTTCCACCCCGAGGCCCACGGACTGACCCCTCAGCACACCCGGCGCATGGACCGGGCCGCCCAGTTCGCCGTCGCCGCCACGGACGAGGCGGTGACCGACAGCGGGCTCGACACCGGCGCACTGGATCCGGGACGCCTCGCCGTGACGGTCGGCAACGCCGTGGGGTGCACCACCGGCCTGGAGCGGGAGTACCGCGTCCTCAGCGACGACGGGCGGCAGTGGATCGTGGACCACACCTACGCCGTACCCGAGCTGTACAACTACCTGGTGCCCAGCTCGATCGCGGCCGAGGTGGCCTGGTGGGCCGGCGCCGAGGGCCCGGCGTCGGTGGTCTCCTCCGGCTGCACCTCGGGCATCGACGCCCTCGGTCACGCGGCCGGGCTGCTGGCGGAGGGCAGCGCCGACGTGGTGGTCGCGGGCTCCGCCGACGCGCCGATCTCACCCATCACCATGGCCTGCTTCGACGCGATCAAGGCCACCTCCACGTACAACGACGAACCCGAGCAGGCATGCCGGCCCTTCGACCGCAGCCGCCGGGGGCTCGTCCTCGGAGAAGGAGCCGCCATGTTCGTGCTGGAGAACGCCGAGCACGCCCGGCGCCGCGGCGCACGGGTCTACGGGCGCATCCTCGGCTACGCCACCCGCGCCAACGGCTACCACATGACCGGACTGCGCCCGGACGGCCGGGAGATGGCCGAGGCCATCGGTGCCGCGATGAACCAGGCCAGGGTGGACCCGCGGGACATCGACTACGTCAACGCGCACGGCTCCGGCACCAGGCAGAACGACCGCCACGAGACGGCGGCGGTCAAGAAGAGCCTGGGCGACCGGGCCTTCGAGGTGCCGATGAGTTCCATCAAGTCGGTGGTCGGGCACTCTCTGGGGGCCATCGGTTCCATCGAGGTCGCGGCCTGTGCGCTGGCGATCGAGCGGGGCGCCGTCCCGCCCACGGCCAATCTGCGGGAGCGCGATCCCGAATGCGACCTGGACTACGTGCCGTTGACGGCACGCGAGCAGAAGGTCTCGGTCGCGCTGTCGGTCGGCAGCGGGTTCGGCGGCTTCCAGAGCGCCATCGTGCTGGCCGGCCCCGGCAGGGCCGTCGCATGAGCGGCACATCCGCGGTGTTCGTCGGCATCGGCGTGACGGCCCCCAACGGGCAGGGCACGGAGGAATGGTGGGCGGCCACGCTGGCGGGCAAGAGCGCCATCGACACGGTCGGCACCTTCGACGCCCGCGACTACCCCTCTCAACTCGCAGGTGAGATAAGGGACTTCGATCCGACGGAGTACCTCTCGCCCCGTGTCGTCGTCGAGACGTCCCGCATGAGCCACTTCGCCCTGGCGGCCACCCGGATGGCGCTGGACGACGCGGCCGTCGACCCGTCCCGGCTGCCGGAGTACGAGCTGGGCGTGATCACCGCCAACGCCACCGGCGGAGCCGAGTTCGGCCAGCGCGAGTTGCAGAAGCTCTGGCGTGGCGGCCCGCGGGACGTGAGCCCGTACATGTCCATCGCCTGGTTCTACGCCGCCACCACCGGCCAGATCTCCATCGGGCACGGGATGCGCGGACCGTGCGGGGTCATCGTCAGCGAACAGGCGGGCGGACTGGACGCGCTGGGGCAGGCACGCCGCGTGGTGCGCGACGGCGCCCGTCTCGTCGTCACCGGCGGCACGGACTCCTCGCTCTCCCCGGCCGGCTTCGTCTCCCAGCTGCCCACCGGACAGCTCTCCCCGGTCACCGACCCGGCCGGCGCCTACCTGCCGTTCGACACCGGCGCATCCGGCTTCGTCCCCGGCGAGGGCGGCGCGATCCTGCTGCTGGCGAGCGCCCGCGCCGCGCGTGAGCTGGACACCGACCCCTACGGCGAACTCGTCGGCTACGCAGCGACGTTCGACCCCCGCCCCGGATCGCAGCGGCCCCCGTCGCTCGCCCGCTGCATGCGCGAGGCCCTGACCGACGCGCGACTGCGGCCGGAGGACGTCGACGTCGTCTTCGCCGACGGGCACGGCAGCCCGGAGCGCGACCACCAGGAGTCGCAGGCGCTCGCCGCGGTCTTCGGCCCCCACGGGGTCCCGGTGACCGTGCCCAAGACCATGACCGGCCGGCTGTACGCGGGGGCCGGCGCCCTGGACACCGCGGGCGCCCTGCTGGCCCTGAGGGACCAGGTCGTCCCGCCCACCGTGCACGTCACCGGCCCGGCCGCCCACCACCACCTGGACCTGGTCCTCGACCAGCCGCGCGAACTGCCCCTGCGCACCGCCATGGTCGTCGCCCGGGGTTACGGCGGGTTCAACGCCGTGGCCGTCGTGCGGCGGACCGGATGACGTGCGGGGCAGTGCAGCCACACCACCACGAAGGAGCGGAGGAACGACCGTGAGCGCATTCACTCTCGACGAACTCAGATCGATGCTCCAGGAAAGCGTCGGCGTCGACGAGTCGGTGGACCTCGGCGGTGACATCCTCGACACCCCTTTCAGCAGCCTGGGCTACGACTCCCTCGCGATGCTGGAGATCACCGCCCGCATCCAGCACGACCTGGGCGTTGCCGTCCCCGACGAGCACATGGAGCTGATGACGACCCCCCGGGCCGTCCTCGACTACATCGACCACCACCTCCCGGAAGGACGCTGACCCATGGCCGCACGGACAGAGAACTCCGTGGTCGTCGACGCGCCCATGGAACTGGTGTGGCGGATGACCAACGACATCGAGTCCTGGCCGCAGCTCTTCGACGAGTACGCCTCGGCCGAGATCCTGGACCGGGCGCCGGACGGAACCGTCCGCTTCCGGCTGACCATGCACCCCGACGAGGACGGCAAGGTCTGGAGCTGGGTCTCCCTGCGCAAGCCGGACCCCGCCACCCGCACCGTACGCGCCCACCGGGTGGAGACGGGCCCCTTCGAGTTCATGGACATCGCCTGGGACTACCGGGAGACCGACGCCGGCGTGCGGATGCGCTGGGTCCAGGAGTTCCACGTACGGCCCGCGATGCCCTTCGACGACGAGGCGATGGCCGCGCACCTCGACGCCAACACCAAGGTGCAGATGGCCCGGATCAAGAAGCTCGTCGAGCAGGCGGCCGGCCGGCGGACCGGTTCCGGGTCATGAACCAGATCCTGCTGCCGCTCGCCCTGGTCGGGAGCGGGATGGCGGCCGGCGGACTGATGATCGCCTCGCTGGGAGGAGCCCCGCTGCTCCTCAGCCTTCCGGTCGAGCGCTACGTCCCGGTGCACCAGTTCCTGGTCACCCGCTTCGACCCCTTCATGCCGATCTGCATGATCACCGCGATGCTCTGCGACGCCGCCCTGGCCGCCCTGGGCGCCGGCCGGGTCCCGGCCGCCGCTGGGACCGCCGGCGTCCTGCTCCTCGGCGCGATCGTCGTGTCCGTCACCAGGAACGTGCCGATCAACAGGTGGGTCGGCTCCCTCGAACCGGGTGCCGTACCGCCCGACTGGGACCGGCTCGACCCCCGGGTGCGATGGCGCAACTGGAACCTCGTCAGGACCGCGCTCGCGGTCGCGGCACTGCTGGCCAACGCCGTCGGCGCCGCACTCTCCCTGTGAACCGAAGACGATTGGAGACGCCCCGATGAACCTGTCGCTGGACGGGCAGCACGTGCTCGTCACGGGAGGCACCCGAGGAATCGGCCGGGCCGTGGTACTGGCCCTGGCCGCCGCGGGCGCCGACGTCCTCACCTGCCACCGCCAGGACAACGACGACGCCCAGAGCCTCGTCCGCGTCCTGAAGGAACTGCCCGGCGACCACCACGTGGTCAAAGCCGACGTCGGCCGCCCGGAGGACGTGGACCGGCTGCTGGAGGAGTGCAGGATCCGGTTCGGCAGGCTCGACACCGTCGTCAACAACGCGGGAGTCATCTCCCACGTGCCCTTCGCCGAGCTGTCCCTCGAGGAGTGGCGGCGCATCCTCGACGCCAACCTCACCGCGCCCTTCCTCGTCACCCAGAAGGCGCTGCCGCTGCTCGCCGAGAAGGCCTCGGTCATCAACATCGGCTCCCGGGTCGCCACGGTCGGTCTTCCGCTGCGGGCCCACTACACCGCGAGCAAGGCCGGCGTGATCGGGCTCAGCCGCTCCCTGGCCAAGGAGCTGGGGCCCCGGGGCATCCGCGTCAACGTCGTCGCCCCCGGCGTGATCGAGACCGAGGAGGCGGCCAAGCTGCCGCCCGAGGAGTACGAGGCCCTCCAGCAGAGGTACCGCCACATGACCGCGCTCGGCCGGCTCGGACTTCCCGCCGAGGTCGCCTCGGTCGTCGTCTACCTCGCCGGCTCCGCGTCGGGCTACCTGACGGGCGAGACCATCCACGTCGACGGAGGGATCTGACATGGAGCGTGCCGACGGCGTCTTCCGGGTCCTGCTGCGCGTGCAGACACACCCGGGCATGGGAGCCGACTTCGAGCGGACCTGGCTGGAGATAGGCCACGCGGTCACCGCCGACCCGGCCAACCTGGGGCAGTGGCTGCTGCGTTCGACCGAGGAGGAGCACGTCTACTTCATCATCAGCGACTGGACCGACGAGCAGGGCTTCCGCGCCTTCGAGCACAGCGAGCAGCACGTCGAGCACCGCGAGAGGCTCCACCCGTACCGCTCCGGCGGCTCCATGTCCACCATGCGGGTCATCCACCACCTGCCCTCGGCGAAGGCGGCGGTATGAACCGCGAGATCCGGGTGATCGTGTACTGCCGGGCCCCCGAGGAGGGACCCGCCCCTCTCGAGGCCGCTTTCCTCGGCATCAACGAGGACCTCGCCGAGGTGCCCGGCCTGCTGCGCAGCGAACTGCTCCACTCCACCCTCCAGGGGGAGGACTTCGCCGTCCTGAGCTACTGGCAGGACGCCCAGTCGTTCCGCGACTGGGAACAGGGGGCCGCCCACCGCTCGCAGACCTCGCCGTTGCGCCGGTACCAGGACCGCGGCGGCAGCCGGCACTACGGGATCTACGAGGTCCGGGACGCGGCCTCGTTCACCGAGTCGTGAGCCGCCGTCCCCGGCACGGAAAGGAAGCCGTGATGCGTCGCCTGCTGCGCGCTGTGGGGCGAGGGGTGTCCGAGGGATTCCAGACTCTGGGGGCGGCGTACTTCCCCCTGCCCCCGTGGCAGGACTTCCATCAGAGCCCCGCCGCGGCCGCGTTCCTGCTGGGTCACTACGGCATCCCGACCCTGGCCGAGCCGCCCCCGGGGTCCCCCGAGCGCCTCACCCGCGAGGGCGAGGCGACCTCCGCCGAACGGTCACTGATCAGCGAACTGAGCCGGGACCTGCGGTGGCCCGCGGAACGCTCCGGCAAGGAAGAAGCCCCCTGATGTCCACTGCCGCCCCCTCCCGCACCCTGCTCGTCACCGGTGCGGCGGGTTTCATCGGTGCCAACTTCGTCCACTACTGGCGCGAGCAGCATCCGGACGACACCGTCGTCGCCCTCGACGCGCTCACCTACGCCGGCAACGAGGAGAACCTCGCCGGGGTACGCGACGGGATCGTGTTCGTGCACGCCGACATCGGCGACGGCGACCGGGTGGCGAAGGTCCTGCGCGACCACCGCGTCCGGACCGTGGTGAACTTCGCCGCCGAATCCCACAACAGCCTCGCCGTCCTCGACCCCGGGAGGTTCTTCCGCACCAACGTCATGGGCACCCAGCGACTCCTGGAGGCGTCCTTGCGCCACGGGGTCGAACGGTTCCACCACATCTCGACCTGCGAGGTGTACGGGGACCTCGCGCTCGACAGCACGGACGCCTTCCACGAGGGCTCCCCCTACCGCCCGCGTACTCCGTACAACGCCAGCAAGGCCGGCGCCGACCACGCGGTGCGGGCCTACCACGAGACCTTCGGGCTGCCCGTCACGGTGACCAACTGCGCCAACAACTACGGGCCGCTCCAGTTCCCGGAGAAAGTGATCCCGCTGTTCGTCACCAACGCCCTGCGCGGCAGGAGCCTGCCCGTGTACGCCTCCCGGCACCACCGGCGGGAGTGGATCCACGTCTCCGACCACTGCCGGGCCATCGACATGGTGCTGGCCGACGGGGTGCCGGGGGAGACCTACCACGTCGGCACCGGAGTGGAGGCGAGCGTCCAGGACATCGCCGACGCGGTGCTCGGCGAGCTGGGACTGCCCGCCTCCTTGCAGACGACCGTGGCGGACCGGCCGGGACACGACCGCCGGTACCTGCTGGACTCCACCAGGATCGGGCGGGAACTGGGCTGGCGGCCCACCGTCGCGTTCGGCACCGGCCTGCGGGAGACCATCCGGTGGTACCGCGATCACCCCGAGTGGTGGGAGCCCCTGCTGGGACGCCGTCCGGTCACGGAGGACCCGGCCGTCTGGCAGCCGTCCGGGGCGGGTGCGCGATGAAGGCCCTCGTCCTCGCCGGAGGCACCGGCTCGCGGCTGCGGCCCATCACCCACACCTCCGCCAAGCAGCTCGTCCCCATCGCCAACAAACCGGTCCTCTTCTACGGCCTGGAGGCCATCCGCGAGAGCGGCATCCGCGATGTCGGCATCATCGTGGGCGAGACGGCGGCCGAGGTGCGCCGCGCGGTGGGCGACGGCTCCGCATTCGGCCTGTCCGTCACCTACATCCCGCAGGAGGCGCCGCTGGGCCTCGCGCACTGCGTGCTGATCGCCCGCGAGTTCCTCGGCGACCACGACTTCCTGATGTACCTCGGGGACAACTTCGTCATCGACGGCATACGCGGCTTCGTGACCGACTTCCGGACCCAGCGACCCGACGCGCAGGTCCTGCTGACCAAGGTCGCCGACCCCACGCAGTTCGGGGTGGCCGAACTGGACGCCGACGGCCGGGTGGTGGGCGTGGCGGAGAAACCCAGCCACCCCAAGAGCGACCTCGCCCTCGCCGGGATCTACATGTTCACCCCGGCCGTCCACCAGGTCGTCCAAGGGCTGCGGCCCAGCCTCCGGGGCGAGCTGGAGATCACCGAGGCCATCCAGCAGCTGATCGTCCAGCGTGCCGACGTGCGTTCGCACATCATCACCGGCTACTGGAAGGACACGGGCAAGGTCGAGGACATGCTCGAGTGCAACCGCATGGTCCTGGAGACCGTCGAGCCCCGCATCCGGGGAACGGTGGACGCCGAGAGCGAGGCCATCGGGCGGCTGGACATCGCCGAGGACACCGTCGTACTGCGCTCCCGGCTGGTGGGCCCGCTCTCCATCGGCCCGGGCACGGTGGTCGAGGACAGCTACATCGGCCCGTTCACGTCGGTGGGCGCCGGGTGCCGGCTGGACCACACGGAGATCGAGTACTCCATCGTCATGGACCGCTCGTCCATCAGCGGGGTGCGCCGGATCCACAACTCGCTCATCGGCAGGGACGTGGAGGTGTCCCCCGCGGCTCCGACGCCGCGCGGCAACCAGCTGATCGTGGGCGACCACAGCCGGGTCCGGCTGAACCACTGAGGCCGGGGCCGGCCGACCTACCGAAGGAGACACCATGCCGCACACCGCCGCGCCGGGCACCCGGCCGGGGGCCGCCGCGTCCCTGGCCGAACGGCTGGCCCGATCAGCGGCCGTCAGGGACAGCCCCGGTCTCCCTACAGAGGACGTGGTGCCCTGGCTGGCACGGGAGCGCCGCGACGGCGGGTTCGCCGTCTCCCGCATCCCCTTCGCCGAGCTGGACCAGTGGAGCTTCCACGAGGAGACCGGCAACCTCGTGCACCGCAGCGGGCGGTTCTTCACCGTCGAGGGACTGCGGGTGACCGGCGAGGACTGGCCCGCCGGCGGCTTCACCCAGCCCATCATCAGCCAGCCGGAACACGGGATCCTCGGCATCCTGGTCCGCGAGTTCGACGGTGTGCCGCACCTGCTCATGCAGGCCAAGATGGAACCGGGCAACACCGGACTGGTGCAGCTGGGCCCCACCGTCCAGGCCACCCGGAGCAATTACACCCGGGTCCACCGCGGTGGCGGCACCCGCTATCTGGAGCACTTCACCGGCCCCGGCCGGGGCCGGGTCCTGGTCGACACGCTCCAGTCCGAGCAGGGCGACAGCTTCCTGCACAAACGCAACCGCAACATGGCCGTCGAGGTCTTCGAGGACGTCGCCGTGGGCCGCGGCCACCGCTGGATGACACTCGGTCAGGTCCACACCCTGATGGGTCTCGATCACGTGGTCAACATGGACGTCCGTACCGTGCTGGCCTGCCTGCCGCTCGGCCCGGGGACGACGCCCGCCCACGGTCCCACGGTGCCTCGCGCCGACACCTTCCAGGAGGCACTGACCCGCTCCCTGGGCCCCGGCGCGCCCGTCCGCCACGACGAGCTGGAACTGCTCACCTGGCTCACCGACCTGCGCACGGGAACCTCCCGGTCCGCCCGGCTGATCCCCCTGAGCGCGCTGGCGGGCTGGCGGCGGAGCGAGGACGCCATCAGCGAGCCGTCCGGGCGGTGCCACCGGGTGATCGCCGTCTCGGTCAGCGCCGGCACCCGGGAGGTGACTCACTGGACCCAGCCGATGCTGGAGTTCCCCGGCCAGGGCGTCGCGGCGTTCGTGGTCCGGCGCATCGACGGTGTCCTGCACGTACTGGTGCGGGGAAAGGCGCAGCCCGGACTCCGCGACGGCATCGAGCTGGCGCCGACCGTGAGCTGCGTCTCGCGCGACTGGCGCGCGCTGCCGCCCGGCGAGCGGCCCCCGCTGCTGGATCACGTGCTGGGCGCCGACCCCGCACGGATCCGGTTCGACGCCGTGCTCCCCGAGGAGGGCGGCAGGTTCTACCGGCGCGACAACCGGTACCTCGTGGTCGAGGCCGGTGAGGACTTCCCCGTCGCCGAGCCCGACACCATGCGCTGGGTCACGGTGCGTCAACTCAAGCGTCTGCTGAGGTACGGGACCTACGTCAGCGTCGAGGCCCGCACGCTCATCTCCTGCCTGCAATCGCTGTGGGAGGGCGTCCGGTGAGCGGCACCCCTCCCGGGGAACGGACCGGCGGGGCACCGGTCGCCCTGGGCGTGCTCGGATGCGCGGACATCGCCGCACGCAGGATGCTGCCCGCCATGGCCGCCGGATCCCGCGTACGCGTCACCGCGATCGCCGGCCGGGACCCCGCGAGGACCGCGCCGTTCGCCGCGCGGTTCGGCTGCGAGGCCGTCGACGACTACGCGCGGCTGCTCGCCCGGCCCGACATCGACGCGGTCTACATCCCGCTGCCCACCGGCCTGCACGCCCGGTGGACGCTCCGTGCCCTGGAGGCGGGCAAGCACGTGCTGGTGGAGAAGTCCGCGACCGCCACGCTCGCCGAGGCGCACGAGGTGGTGGGCCTGGCGCGTGAGCGCGGGCTGGCGCTCATGGAGAACTTCGCCTTCGTCCACCACGGCCAGCACGCGGCTGCCCGACGACGACTGGACGGCGACGAGATCGGCGAACTCAGGGTTCTCCAGGCGTCGTTCGGCATCCCGCCGCGGCCACCGGCGGACATCCGCTACCGGCCGGACCTCGGCGGCGGAGCGCTGCTGGACGTCGGCGCCTATCCGGTACGGGCGGCCCTGATGTACCTGGGTGACGACTTGGAGGTGGTCGGCTCGACCCTGCGCCTGGACCCGGAGCGAGGGGTGGACGTGGCCGGGAGCGCCCTGCTGGCATCGCCCCGCGGTGCCACGGCCGAGCTGAGCTTCGGCTTCGAGCACAGCTACCGCAGCCACTGCTCCCTGTGGGGCGGCACGGGGCGGCTCGTCCTGGAACAGCCCTTCTCCCCGCCGGCCACCGCCCGCCCGGTGACGCGGCTGGCCCGGCAGGACCACCTCCAGCACTTCGTGCTCGGCGCCGAGGACCAGTTCGCCCGTGTGGCCGACCACTTCGCGCACCTCACCCGTGGTCCGGCAGCGGCCCACGAGGAGGAGTACACGCAGATCCTGCGCCAGGCAGCCCTGCTGAGCGCCGTTCGCGCCGCCGCCCGGACGACCCGGCCGGCACGCCGCCCGGACGCATCCTGAGAGGGAAAGACATGACAGACGTACGAACCCCCGTGCTCATCGTGGGGGGAGGACTCGTCGGCCTGTCCGCGGCGGTGTTCCTCACCTGGCAGGGCCAACGGCCTCTCCTGGTCGAACGCCGTCCCGGTACCTCGGCCCACCCCCGGGCCAGAGGCGTGAACGTCCGGGCGATGGAGCTGTTCCGGCAGGTCGGACTCGAGGAGCGGATACGGGCCACCGAGTCCGCCCGCGCCCTGGCGGACAACAGTGGCATCGTCCAGCTCGACTCGCTCGCCGGCCACCGGCAGAGGGAGTTCCTGCCGGGCTACCTGGAGGACGGCACCGAAGACCTGAGCCCCACCGGATGGACCCTGTGCGAACAGGACGAACTGGAACCGCTGCTGCGCGAACGCGCCGAGGAGGCCGGGGCCGACCTGCGCTTCGGGCACGAGCTGATCGCCCACGCCCAGGACGCCGACGGTGTCACGGCCACCGTGCGCGACCTGGCCACCGACGCGCGGTACACCGTCCGGGCGCGCTACCTGGTGGCAGCCGACGGTGCCGCCGGCCCGGTGCGGGGGGAGCTGGGCATCCCCCGGTCCGGGCGGGGCGTCCTGGCCCGGTACCTCAACATCCACTTCCGCGCCGATCTCACCGAGGTCCTAGGCGACCGGCGCTTCCTGATGGCCTACGTGCACAACGCCGACGTGAGCGCGGGACTGCTCCCCGTCAACAACAAGGACCGCTGGCTGCTGCACGTGCCGCTCGGCTCGGACCGGGAGTCCTGGAACGAGCAGCGGTGCGAGGCGGCCGTGCGGGCCGCGGCCGGTGTACCGCAGCTGCCGGTGAAGATCCTGGGGGCCCAGCCGTGGGATGCCGCGGCACTGGTGGCCAACAGATTCCGCCACGGGCGGATCTTCCTGGCCGGCGACGCGGCTCACGCCATGCCGCCCACAGGCGCCTTCGGCTCGGGCACCGGCGTCCAGGACGCCCACAACCTCGCCTGGAAGCTCGCCACCGTCCTGCGCGGCGACGCGGACGCGCACCTGCTCGACACCTACGAGAGCGAACGGCTGCCCGCCGCCCGGGCCACGGTGGAGCAGGCGGTGCTCCGCTCCCTGGACCGCCCCGGCCGCAAGGCGACGGCACCGGCCGGCACGATCCTGCCGGACCACGCGGTGGCGCTCGGCTGCCGCTACCCGGCGCCCGGCGCCACCACCGACGACGGCGTACTCGTGCGGCGGCTCACGGGCACGCCGGGCACGCGGGCACCGCACATGTGGCTGGAGCGCGACGGGAACCGGATCTCCAGCCTGGACCTGTACGACGGCAGGAGCATCGTCCTGGTGGCGGGGGAGCGGGCACGGCACTGGTACGACGCCGCCCGCCGTCTCTCACCCCTCGTGACGTCCCACCACATCGGGGCCCACGGCCTGGCCGATCCCCTGGGCCGGTGGGCGGAGGTTCACGGGGTGCCGCCGACCGGGGCGGTCCTCGTCCGCCCGGACGGTTACGTACTGGAGCGCTTCGACGGATCCGCCCCCGGCGCCGCCCTGACCGGCACGCTGAGCACCTTCCTCGGCCGCCCGGCCGCCCCGCGCCCCACGGCGGGGTCCGCCACGACAACGGGGAGCGCGGAATGAGACTGCACCTGTTCAAACTCGGCACCAACCCGGTCGGCGGGCCGGTGCCCGGCTACCTCGTCCAGACCGACGACGGCACCAACGTGCTCGTCGACAGTGGTTTTCCGCGGACGGCGTCGGGCCCCCGGGTCTTCGTCACTGTCGGGCCGGACGAAGGCGTGGAGGCCAGGCTCGCGGCCGTCGGACTGCGCCCCGCCGACATCGCGCTGGTGGTCTGCACCCACCTGGACCCGGACCACGCCGGCAACCACGACCTCTTCCCGGACGCGGAGTTCGTCATCCAGCGCGGCCACTACGAGCGGGCGAAGGCAGGGGTGCCGGCCCGGCTGGAGATGGCCAGGGCCGCCTGGGACCAGCCCCGTCTGAAGTACCGGCTGGTCGACGGCGACACGGAGCTGCTCCCCGGTGTGGACCTCGTGGAGAGCCCGGGGCACGTCGAGGGCCACCAGTCGGTCCTCGTACGACTGCCCCGGACCGGCGCCGTGCTGCTCGCGGGCGACGCCATCCCGTCGGGTGAGCACCTCGACCCGGACGCCCGGGCCATGACCCCCTTCGACGTGAACGAGTCCGCGGTGCGCGCCAGCACCCGCAAACTGGTCGCACTGGCGAAGGCGGAGGACGCGCTGCTCGTGCGCGGGCACGACGCCCAGCAGTGGCCGGCACTGCGCACGGGACCGGACGACTGCTACGAGTGACGGCGGGCCGCGTGCGGGCGGCCTGCCCCGCTGCGGGCACTCCGCAGCAAGGGGTGAGGGCGGCGGGGAGAGGGTGTTCCTCTCCCCGCCGCCCTCACCCCCCCGTCCGGGGCTCACCACAGGACCGGCAGGGCCTTCGGTCCCCGCTGCATGGTGCGCAGCTCCCACTCCAGGTCCGTCACGGGCACGGCGAGGCGCAGCCCGGGGAACCGGGCGATCAGCGCGCCCAGGGTGATGCCCAGCTCCGCGCGGGCCAGTTGGGCACCGAGGCAGCGGTGGGGGCCGTGGCCGAAGCCGAGGTGCGGATTGGGGTGCCGCGTCACGTCCAGCTCGTCGGGGCCGGTGAACACGGCGGCGTCCCGGTCCGCCGAGATCACGGCCGGCAGGACCGCCTCCCCCCGGCGTACCAGAACGCCGCCCAGTTCGACGTCCTCCAGCGCTATGCGGACGGTGCCGCCGCTGACCGCCGCCGGGGTGTAGCGGACCAGTTCCTCCACGGCGCCGTCGAGCAGCGAGGGCTGTTCGCGCAACCGGTCCCACTGGTGCCGGTGCTCCAGCAGAGCCAGGACGCCGCCGCTGATCTCATGGGCGACCGTTTCCACCCCGGCGACCAGCAGGGTCACCCCGAACGTCACCAGCTCCTCCTCGTCCAGCCGCTCCCCTTCGGGTGCGTTGGCCAGGTCGCTGAGCAGCCCGGCGCCGGGCCGGCGCCGCTTCTCGGCGATCAGGCGGGCCAGGTAGTCCTTGAGCGCCGCCGCGGCGGCCTCGATCTGCCCGGCCGTGCGGTCGGTGACACTCAGGTAGTCCTTGGTCCAGGCTCCGAACCGCTCCTGGTCCCCGGCGGGCACTCCGAGCAGTTCGCAGATCACCGTGACCGGCAGGGGCCTGGCCACCGCCGCGACGAGATCGGCGCCCGGACCGGCCGCCGCCATGGCGTCCAGCAGCCGGCCGACGGTGCGGCGGACGCCCGGCCGCAGCAGGTCCACCCGCCGGGTGGTGAACGCCCGCATGGCGATCCTGCGCAGCCGGGTGTGTTCGGGCGGGTCCATGGTGGTGAGCGAGCGGGCTTCGAGTGCGGTGCGCCGGGCCCGGGGGGCGTGGGCCCGCGCGGCGGCGGCCCGGCTGAAGCGGGGGTCCGAGAGCAGGCGCCGGTTGTCCTCGTAGCGAGCGGCGATCCAGGCCCGGTCCCCGGTGGGCAGGGTCACGCGCCGCAGGCCGTCCGTCTCGCGCAACTCCGCGAACTGCGGTGCCGGATGCCACGGTTCGGCGGACGGGAAGGGGAACAGCAGCGGCGGGTGGTCGTTCGTCACGTGGGTCTCCTGACGGTGTCGGGGCGTACGGCGGGACTGACGGGCGGGCGGGATGTCACCCGCCGGGCGCCGTCACCGGACGGCGGGTCTCGATCAGCCGCTCGAGCAGCGACGCGAGTTCCCGTGGCGCCTGTCGTCCGGCGAAGGCGGCACGCATCGCGGACGCCGCCCGCCGGACCGCGGGGTCGGTGAGCACGCGGTGCACGGCCGCGGCGAGAAGGGGTTCCGGCGGGCGCCGCCGCCGCAGGTCGACGCCGGTGCCGCTCCACGCGATCCGTGCGCACACCTCAGGCTTGTCCTCGGTCACGCCCGAGGCCACGACCGGGACGCCGTGCGCGAGCGCGAGCTGTACGGTGCCGTACCCGCCGTTGGTGACCACGGCGTCCAGGTGCGGCATCAGCCGGGCGTAGGGCAGGAACGGTTCGACATGGACGTTGGCCGGCAGCGAGCCGGGGCGCAGTGCCTCGTGGGAGGCGCCCGCCGTGGTCACGACGACGGTGATGTCCTGGTCGCGGAGCGCCCGGACGGCCGGCACCACCAGCTCGCCCAGGTCGCGGGCGCCCGTCCCCTGCGTGACCAGGACCGCCGGCCGGCCCTCGGCCAGCTCCGGCCACCAGTGCGGGAGCGGACCGGAGGGCGCCGGGGCGGGGAGCAGCGGCCCGATGAACCGCACCTGCTCGGGCAGCCTGGCCCGCGGGTATTCGAACTCCTCCACGGTGGCCTGGGCGTACAGGTAGGGGGTGAGATTGGCGTCGAACGGACTGCTGCGGAGCGGCGGCAGGCCTAGGTCTGCGCGGATGACGTTCATCAGCCGCAACGGTTCCGGGAAGCGGCGGCGCTCGACCGCTTCGGCGTACCGGCGCCGGGCCCGCCGCCAGGGCTGCCCGCCCGGCGGCCAGCCCTTGCCGAACGGCGGCACCAGCGGATCCGGGATCGCCAGCGGCGCCACACTGATCGTCGCCCACAACTCCCCGTGCAGCTCGTGCATCAGGGAGGCGGCGACGAGTGTGGAGTCGGCGAGCAGGACATCGGCCCGGTGCCGTGCCATCAGCGTGCGCAGGTCCTCGTACTGGCCCGGCACCGGCCGGACGAAGACCTGCTCGGTGAACCACGCCCCGCGGGCCCGCGGCGGGAGCGCGAGGAACTCGGGGTGCTCGTCGGTCAACCGGTCCAGGTCGACGAACGCGCCCCGCTCCGGCGGCGCGTACTCGGCACCGGAGCGCGCCACCCGGTCCGCGTACCGGGCGCCCGTGTACCAGACGACACGGTGCCCGCGGGCGGTCAGCTCCGCCGCGACGGGGCCGCAGGGATTGACATGGCCGCTGGCCGCGAGGGTGGCCAGGAGGATCGTGGACATCGTCCGCTCCGTCACTCGGGATGGTGCCCGCCGCAGGGTGTGGGCGCACGGCGCCGGACCGGCGCTCCGGCCACGGTCACCCGTGCCGCTGGACTCCGGCTGGACACGGCGCGGTGCGGGCGTCGGTCCGGCGGACGGCTCAGCCGCGGGCGTCCTCGACGGGCTGCCGCGCGACCCTGACCCCGCGCTTCCACACGCCGGACACGGCCCGGCTCGCCCGGATGTCCCGTGTGGGGTCGCCGTCGACCAGGAGGAGATCAGCGCGCAGGCCCGGCGCGATCCGGCCCCGGTCGGTCAGGGAGAAGACCGCCGCGGGGGTCGCGGTCGCCGCGGTGAGCGCCTCGCCCGGGGTGAGTCCGGCCTGGACCAGCAGCTCCAGCTCGCGGTGGAGTCCGATGCCGTGCAACCACATCACCGCATCGGTCCCGGCGAGCAGCGGCACGCCCGCGGCGTGGGCCGAGCGGACGGCGGCCTGTGCGGCACCGAGGTCGACGGCGAGCCGCCGTGCCGTGCCCGTCCGGTGCCGCTCCAGCAGTTCCCGGTCCCGCGCGCACAGATGGCGCGCCACGGTCTCGTCGTCGGCGAGCGTGCCCAGCGCGGGGCTGCCGGAGAACAACTCGACCATGGTCAGCGTGGGTACGGCGAAGACCCCGTGCTCCGCGAGCGCCTCCCCGAACCCCTGCCCGGGCGCCTCGTCGACGAGCAGGTGGGCGAGCCCGTGCGCGCCGGCCTCCACCGCGTCGAGAGCGGCCCGTACGGTCCCGGTGTGCACCAGGGTGAGCAGGCCGCGGTCCCGGGCCGCCGCGATGACGGCCGCCATGGTGGCCTTGCGGATGACCGGCAGCTCGGTGCCGTGCATCCGTCCGGAGACCTGGCCGTCGTCGTAGTGGACCTTGATGTAGTCCGAGCCCTCGGCGATGCGCGCCTCGACGAAACCGGCCGCCTCCTCGGGCTCGGTGAGCGTCGGGATGTCCGGGAAGCGCGCGGAGCCGTGGCCGCCGGGCACGGTGGCGGCGCAGCCGGCGGACCTCAGGTCCGCGATCGACGAGCCGAGCGGCCCGTCCTGCTCCTTCTTCGCGGCGGCGACCGCGTCGGGGAAGTTGGCCATGTCCAGTTCGGTGGCGACGCCCCACCGCAGCGCCTGCCGCAGGGCGTCCCCGACCACGTGGGTGTGGGCATCGATGAGTCCCGGCAGCAGGGTGCGTCCGCCGCCCTCGACCACTTCGGCGCCGGCGGGCACCGGCAGCGCGCTGCCGACCGCCTCGATACGGCCGCAGGCGACGACGACGGTGTCCTCGGCACGGACACGCCGCCCGTCGAAGACACGCACGTTGCGGAAGATGGTTCGGCCCATGGGAGTCCTCCTGTGGATCGCGCGCTGCCATCGCGCGTCGATCGAGCGTCCAGCGCCTCGGGTGAGGCTGGGAACGCGGTTCCGGAGATCCGCGTCAACCTGTGCACCGCGCTGACAGGGACTCGCCGACAGGGCCGTGGGAAGCCGGTCGCGGTCCACCGTAGGCGAGGAGCGGACGGGTGTCCATGGAGCCCCGGCCGGTCCGGTCCGGGCCGCGCCGGCCGGTTCCGCTGCGGCGGGGAATCCAGTGAGGAGGCACGACGGTCATGGTGGCGGCGGCTGAAGTGGTGGTGGTGGGGGCGGGCCCCGTAGGGCTGTCCGTGGCGGTCGAACTCGCCAGACGGCGCGTGAAGTGCCGGGTGGTGGACCGCAGGGCCGAACCCCGCCCGGGCACGCGGGGCTGCACCGTGTGGCAGCGCACCCTGGAGACGTTCGATCTGATGGGTCTGCCCATGGCCGACTTCGTGTCACGGGCGGTGAGCTACCGGCGCAGGGTCTACCACCCGTTCGGCGGACCCGAGTTGGCCGTCGACCTGCGTGAGGGGAACACGCCGTATCCGCTGCCGCTGCTGATCGGCCAGCAGGAGACCGAGCGGGCCCTGACGGAGCGGCTGCGGGACCTGGGCACCGAGGTCGAGCGCGGCGTGCGCGCGGCCGGAGCGGAACAGGACGCCGAGGGCGTGACCCTCACCCTCGACCACGCCACGGGAACCCGCGAGACCGTCCGGGCGCAGTGGGTGGTCTCCGCCGAAGGCTCCCACAGCATGGTCCGGGAGGCACTGGGCGTGCCCTGGCACACCCGGCGCTTCACGGGCACCCAGCTCGTCCAGGTGGACGCCGTCGCGCACGGACTGCCCGGCGACGGCGCCGGTGCGGCCCATCTCCACCTGACCGCGGACGGGTTCCTCGGCGACCTGCCCCTGCCCGACGGCCGGCGCCGGCTCTTCGCGGCCGTCGCCGACCCGGACCCCGGGGACCGGAGCGACCCGTCCGTGGACGAGGTCGAGGCGTACGTCCGCAAGCTCTCCGGCGTGCCGGACGTCCGGCTCCGCTCACCCCGCCACAGCTGGCGGGTGCGGCTGCACAACAGCGTCGCCGGCTCCTTCCGGTACGGCCGCTGCCTGCTGGCCGGCGATGCCGCCCGCACCGTCATGCCGGTCACCGCCCAGGGGATGAACACCGGCATCCAGGACGCATTCAACCTCGGCTGGAAACTCGCGGCCGTCGTCGGCGGCGCCGGCGAACAGCTGCTGGACACCTACGCGGCCGAACGGCTCCCGGTCGCCCACGACCTGCTGCGCCGCACCGAGCGCTCGTTCTGGGGAGGCGTCGGCACCCCGCCGACCCCAGAGGCCGTCACCGTGGGAGTCCGCAGGCAGCAGCAGGCACGGTCGGACCAGGCCGTGGACTACCGGGACAGCACGCTCAGCCGCCAGTGGGCCGAACGCCCCGGTCTCAGGGCCGGTGACCGCGCCCCCCAGATCGCCCTGACCGGCGCGGACGGCAGCCCCACCACCCTCTACGACGAACTGCGCCACGGTGACTGGGTGTCCGTCGCCGCCGTACCGCGGACCGGCCTGCCGCACGGGGTGCGGAGCGCGCGACCCGCCGCCACGGCCGCCGGCAACCCGGCGGACCCGTACGCCCTGGCCGAGGGCGAGACGCTGCTCATCCGGCCCGACGGCTACCTCGGGTGCCGTGTCGGCCCGGGCGACAGCGGTGCACCGGCGCGGTACCTGCGTGAGACGTACGGCAGCTGACATCACCCACAGGCGCACCCGAGGACAGTGGACAGCACGAGGAGAAGCGGATGCCGGAAACGGACGCGGAACGCACGGACGCCGCCCACGAGATCGCACTTCCCGACGGCCGCAGGATCGTGGCCCCGGATCCCAACCAGGCGGCCGTGCTGTGGCACGAGGTCACCGGGAACGACCTGTACGCCAGGGGCGTGGAGGGCCTCGCGGCCGGGGACGTCGTCTTCGACGTGGGCGCGAACCTGGGTCTCGCCGCCCTGTTCTTCTCCGACCTGGTCCCGGGTCTGCGGGTGTACTCCTTCGAACCGGCCGAGGACTGCTTCGCCTGCCTGCGGGAGAACACGCGCCGGCACGGGACCGGCATCACTGCAGTCCAGGCCGCCGTCGGCTCCCGTCCGGGCACGGGGGAGCTGACGTACTATCCGCGGTCGCCCGCGCAGAGCAGCCTCTACCCCGACGAGGACGAGGACCGGCGCCACCTCATGACCTATCTGGCCAACACCGGCATCGACGAGGACACGGCCCGCGCCCTGGGGGAGACGATGTACCAGGGCCGCCGGTACCAGGTGGACGTCACCACCGTGACCGCCGCCATGGCCGAGCACGGCGTCGACGAGATCGCGCTGCTCAAGATCGACGTGGAGCGTGCCGAACAGGACGTCCTGGACGGCGTCGAAGAGAGCGACTGGCCCCGGATCCGCCGTGTCGTGGCGGAGGTCCACGACAGGGACGGCCGGCTGGCGGCCGTCGTGGCGGGGCTGACCCGGCGGGGATTCACCGTCGGTGTCGGCCAGGAGGAGATGCTCACCGGGACCGGCGTACAGATGGTGCTGGCCGTCCGCGACCGTTGAGCGGACCCCCTGCCGGGTGCGGCCGCCGCCCGGTGTCCAGCCCCCTGCGAGTACGCCCTGAGAGCATCACGAGCCCTCCGTTCCCACGTCCCGCGATCACCTCGACGCTATGGAGATCACATGCGAGTGCTCATGACAGCCATCCCGGCACCGGGACACCTCACCCTGATGGTCCCGCTGGCCTGGGGACTGCGTGCGGCGGGCCACGAGGTCGTGGTCGTCAGCCAGCCGGACCTGGCGCCCGTCATCCGCGGAGCGGGCCTGCCCGCCCACGCGGTGGGTGAGCACCTGGACCAGCTGGCCATGCTGCGCGAGCGACTGCCCGACGACCAGCCGCCCATCGAGGCGTGGGGCCGGCAGGGTGAGGTCATGGCCGCGATAGCCGCGCGCACCTGGGCCACCTTCACCCAGTACGCCGTCGACAGGTACGTGGAGTTCGCCACGGCCTGGCGGCCGGACCTGATCGTCTCCGAGCCGTTCGAGTTCACCGGCCGGCTGGCCGGCGGGGTCCTGAAGATTCCCTCGGTGCGGCACGGACTCGGGGTCAACGGCCTGACCGGGCGCTTCGACGGGACGGCCAGAGAGGTGCTGTCCAGGACCGCGGACCGCCTCGGCCTGGAGTCCGGCCTGCCCGAACCGGCCCTGACCCTGGACCCCTGCCCGCCCACCCTGCAGTACCCGGGCATCGGCGGCGCCCAGCCACTGCGGTTCGTCCCGTACAACGGCACCGGCGTCCTTCCCGGCTGGGCCGTGGACATGCCGCGTGACGTGCGCCGCGTCTGTGTCTCCCTGGGCAACCAGACCATCGCGCTCAACGGCATGCCACTGCTTCGCCGGCTCATCGAAGCGGTCAGCGGCATCGACCGGACCGAGGTCGTCGTCGCGGTGTCGTCGTCGGACCTGCCCCTGGTCGGAGACGTACCCGGCAACGTGCGCCTGGTGGACTCCCTGCCGCTCCAGCTCTTCCTCCACCACTGTGACGCGGTCGTCCACCACGGCGGCGCCGGCACGGCCCTGACCGCCACGTCCTTCGGACTGCCGCAGCTCGTCGTACCCCAGTTCCTCGACCAGTTCGACTTCGGCGACCGGATCGCCGCCGTCGGCGCGGGCATCGCGCTGGACACCGTGGAGAAGCAGAACAGCGTCGAGGGTCTGCGGCAGGCGGTCACCGATCTGCTGGAGGACTCCGCCTACACCCGGGCCGCGCGGGGGCTGCGCGACGAGATGACGGCCATGCCGTCGCCCGCCGAGACCGTCACCCTGCTGGAGGAGCTGGCCGCGGGCCGCTGACCACACGACCGGGAACGACATCGCCCGCGCGCGGGAGGGGAGGCATCCGTCTCCCCTCCCGCGCGTACTGTTCTCAGCCGAGGTCGAACCAGTCCTTGAAGCTGATCGCGGCGACCAGATCTCCCTCGGTGCGCAGTCGCCGCTGCGCGCTGAGCTCGAAACCGGTGGCCAGCCCCGTGGACAGCAACAGCAGGTCGCCCAGGCCGATCGTGGTGACGGCGGTGGGCGAGGTGTCCGTGCCCCGGCGGATCCGGCACCGGCCGTCGCCCACCGAGACCGTGTACTGCCGCATACCCGCCGACGTCGCGACGTCGAACCGGAACTCACCCGCGGCACCGGAAGCCCGCTGCGGGACGAACGCCCCCTGATACAGGGCGAAGAGCGCGTCCAGGGCGGCGTCCGGGCTGCCGAACGCCTCCTGCGCCCTCGCCGCCGCATCCTCGGGCGAACCCCCCTCGACGAGTGTGCGCAGTTCCTCGAAGCTGCGGGCAGGTGACTCCATCATCGCTCCCCTCTTTGAGCAGTCGTGACCGGCTCGCACCGTCCCAGGTCCCACTGGACGCGCCGTGGACGGGCGGTTCGCCACCGGTTCCGGGCGACGGACCGCCCGTCCGCCCGGCAGACGCCTCCCGTCCAGCGACCTGCCAGCACCCGGCACCAGGCTCGTCCCGAAGGCCCGGCACACGTGAGGAGGGACCGGCGCCCCATGGAGATCATCGGAAACGGGTTCATCGCCCGGCATCTGCGTCCGCTCGCGCACCGCCATCCGGACACAGTGGTGTTCGCCGCCGGGGTGTCGAGCGCCGGATCGCTCTCGGAGGAGCAGTTCGCACGGGAGGCGGACCTGCTCTACTCGGTGATCCGGCGCTGCACGGCCGACGGGCGGCGGCTGGTGTACCTCTCCACCAGTTCCGCCGGCATGTACGGGGCGCGGGGGTGCCGCGGACGGGAGGACGAACCCGTCTTCCCCGGATCGGCATACGCCCGGCACAAGCTGGCCCTGGAAGCGGTCCTGGCGGCCTCCCGCGCCGACCACCTCGTCCTGCGCACGACCCATCTGGTCGGACCCGGCCAACGGCCGCACCAGCTGCTGCCCTCGCTGACCGAGCAGATCCGCGGCGGCTCGGTGGTCGTGCACCGCGGCGCCCACCGCGACGTGCTCGACGTCCGGGACGCCGTCGCCTTCTTTGACGGTCTGCTGACCGTCGCCGAACCGAGACAGGTGATCAACGTGGCGTCCGGCACCTCGGTGCCCGTCGAGGAGATCGTGGCCCACATCGAGCGGTCACTGGGCACCGTCGCGCACAAGACGTACCGCCATGGCGCCGCTGCCTACACCGTGTCCGTCGAGCGGCTCGCGCGGTTGCAGCCGGGCGTGCACGCACGGGTCGCCGACCCGGCCTACTACCGCACGGTCATCGACCGCTACCTGGGTTCGCCACCCCCGCCCGCGCGAGCCGCCACCGAGGGGGAACAGCGGTGAACGTACGTCTGCGCACGCCGGAACACCGGTACAGCCGCATCCTCGGTGTCGGTGCCTACCGGCCCCGCCGGGTGGTGACCAACGCCGAGATCTGTACCCGCATCGACTCCACCGAGGAATGGATCGAGAGCCGTTCCGGCATCGTCACCCGCCACTTCGCGGCCCCCGACGAGACACTCGCCGTGATGGCCGCGTCGGCCGGCGCCGAAGCCCTCGCCCACGCGGGACTGGAACCCGAGCGGCTCGACTGTGTGCTCGTGGCCAGCATGTCGAACCTGCTCCAGACACCGCCGGTCTCGGTCGCCGTCGCCCACGCACTGGGCGCGCACCGGGCGGGCGCCTTCGACCTCTCGGCGGCCTGCGCCGGCTTCTGCCACGCACTGGCGGTCGCCGGCGACCTCGTCTCCTCCGGCGGCGCCGCGCACGTACTGGTGGTCGGCGCGGAACGGATGACCGACATCGTCGACCCGGAGGACCGCACCATCGCGTTCCTCTTCGCGGACGGCGCGGGCGCCGTGGTCGTGGGGCCGTCCGACGAACCCGGCATCGCGCCGGCCGTGCGCGGGGCCGACGGCTCCTACGCCGGCGCGCTGCGCATGGACGGTGCGTGGGCCGGGGCCGGTCCGGACCGGCCGCGCCCGTACATGCGCATGGACGGCCGCGGTGTCTTCCGGTGGGCGGTGAGCCGGATCGTGCCCGCCGGGCAGCAGGCCATGGCGCAGGCGGGTGTGGACGCGGCGCGGCTGGCCGCGTTCATCCCGCACCAGGCCAACCTGCGGATGATCGAGGTCATGGCGGACCGTCTCGGTCTGCCCGCGGACGTGGCGGTGGCCACGGACGTGTGCCGCAGCGGCAACACCTCCTCGGCCTCGATCCCGCTGGCCATGGAGCGGCTGCTGAGCGAGGGGACGGTGCGCAGCGGCGATCCGGCGCTGCTCGTCGGGTTCGGAGCAGGTCTCAACTACGCCGGCCAGGTCGCCCTGTTGCCCTGACGGCTACTCGGAGAAGGAGGAGAAGGTGCGGAGATTCACGGTGGCCGACTTCCAGAAGAGCGTCGACGCCTGCGTGGGCACCGACGAGAGGGTCGTCTTCGACGACTCCGCGATGGACGTCACGTTCGCGGAGCTGGGGCTCGACTCGCTGGCGGTCTACGAGATGTTCACCCGGCTCGAGGCCGACCTGGGCCTGGAGATCCCGGACGACGACCTGGACGGCCTCACGACGGCCGGCGCGGTGCTGACGTACGTACGGCACCGCCTTACCGGCGAACGGCACTGACATCACCGAAGGGCGGCGGAGGCCATCGGCCTCCGCCGCCCTTCGTGTGCGCGCCCTACAGCCGTCAGCCGTCCGCCGGGCCGGTCGCCTCACCGACCACCGCGGCATCGGCATCACCCCTGCCCCGGGCGATCGCCTCCTCGAAGTAGCGGGACGCGCTCGCCGTCACCGCCAGCTCCAGACCCGACTGCCGGGCGTCGTCCAGCACCATGCGCAGATCCTTGTGCATGAGGCTGGTACGGAAGGCCGCCGGTTCGTACGCGCCGGTGCGCATGACCTCGGCGCGGAACGCCATGACCTTGGAGCTGAAGCCGCTGCCCGCGATGACCGCCAGCAGGAGGTCACGGTCCAGCCCCGCGTTCCGCCCGTAGCGCACGGCGTCCGCCAGGGAGGCGACCTGAGCGCCCAGCAGCAGGTTGAACGCGAGCTTCATGGCGGGGGCCTGACCCACCGGCCCGAGGGCGACGACGCCGCCCAGTGCCTCGAGCACGGGCCGGGCCGCAGCAACGTGCTCCTGGGCCCCGGACACCAGCACCCGCATGGCACCCTCGCGGGCCTGACGCGGATTGCCGATGACACAGGCGTCGATCCAGTGCGCTTCGGCTTTCGCCACGCGCGTGCTCGCGTCGCGGGCGTACCCCGGGGACACGGTGGAGGTGTTGATCACCAGGGTCCCCGGACGCAGCCCGCCGTGGCCGAAGAGGACGTCGTCCACGGCGGCCTCGTCGGCCACGCTGACCACCAGCGTCCCGGCGGAGGCCACCGCCTCGGCGGCCGAGCCGGCGAACTCCGCGCCCGCGGCCACCACGGGCAGCGCTCGCTCCTTGGTCCGGTTGTGCACGGTGACGCGGAAGCCCGAGTCGATCAGGCGCAGCGCCATGCCGCTTCCCATGTTGCCGAGCCCTGTGAAGGCGATGTGTCGGCCGGTCATCACGACCCTTCCCGAGAGGACGGTCCGCAGCGTCGAACCGCTGCGGACCGGGTGGACGGCGGGGTGTGGCGCGCGGGCGTCACAGCTTGGCGAGGACCTCGGGCGGCAGGCTGTCCACGGAGAGTTCCGACAGGCAGCGCATCGAACTGTTGCGGAAGTAGGTGAGGAACCCCTCGACGGTCGTGGTGTCACGCGGCTCGGCGAGATACGGGGCGAGTCTGCGCTCCGCTTCACGGACCCCGTCCTGCTGCGCCATGTGGCGGCCGACGTCCTCCAGCGTCCCGTCGAACTGGATGAAGCGCACCATGTGGTCGTCCTTGATGAACAGCGCGGTCGCCCTGATCCGGCCTGTCTCCTTGCCGGCCTCGTCCCGCAGGATCGGCGAGGCCGCCCGCTTGAAGTGGGCGAAGATCTCGGCGATCTCCTCCTCGTGCCCGGGCTTGATCTTGTAGGTGATGGCTGCGGTGGCCACACGAACCTCCTGGTCGGGGTGGGGCAGTTGAATGAGTGAGTCGTCGGGCTACAGTCCACCGTCGACGTTCAGCGTGACGCCGGTGATGTACCGGGCGGTGTCACAGGCCAGGAACAGGACGCCCTGCGCCACCTCGTCGGCGGTCACCAGGCGGCCCAGCGCGGACATCCGGGCCATCCGGGCCCGCACCTCGGCGGGCAGGCCGCTGTCCGGGCCCGTGTCGACGATGCCGGGAGCGACGGCGTTGACCCGTACACCTTTCGGTCCCAGTTCCTTGCTCAGAGCGCGCGTCATGCCGGTGATGCCGGATTTCGCGGCTCCGTAGTGCGCACGACCGGGCACCCCGCGGGCTGCCGCAGAGGAGCCGACACAGACCACCGAGGCGTCCGGGCCGAGCAGTCCGAGGACGGCCCGGGTGACCCGGTAGGCGCTGGTCAGGTTGGTCTGGAGCACGTGCTGCCACGCGTCCTCGGTGAGATCGGCGAAGGCGGACACCGCGTCGACGCCTACGTTGTTGACGAGCACCGCGAGCGGAGCGCCGGCCTCGCGGCAGGCGCCCGCCAGCCTGTTCACGTCGTCGGGGCGGGTCACGTCGGCCCGGATCATCCGGTGCTTGCCGCCCGCCTCCGCCAGGACGCGCAGGGCGTCCTCGGCGGTCCGCTCCTCGCCGTGGTAGCAGCCGACGACATCGGCGCCGGCCCGTGCCAGAGCCAGCGCGGTAGCGAAGCCGACACCGCGGGTCGCCCCGGTGACCAGTGCCAGCCTGCCGTCCAACCGTAGATCCACGGTGCCTCCAGAATCGCCGGGCGCTTCCCTTGCATGAGGAGTCTGGTGCCGGTGCCTGGACAACAGCTGGACCGCTCGTCTCACATCGCCCTCACCGGCCGCCGGGCAGGACGGTCCCCGGGCCCTGAACGGATGGCCCTGTCCTGCTCACCCCCTCCAGGTGATCGCTGTACCGGTGGGCGGACGACCTCTGCCTCGCCGGCTTCTGCCGGCGTGCGGTGATCGCGCTGCCGCACGCCCATGAGGTGTCGAGCCGCCCCGCTCACCGAGGCGCTCTTCCCCGACTGTGTCGACCAGTTGAGGGGATGCGGATACGCTCGCGTACGTCCCGCCCCTGATCAGCGACGCGCCCAGGAGAATGCTCGGTGGCAGCAGACGATGCCTACGCAAGACTGGCCGGAACCCTGGAGCGCATCCAACGCGCCTCGGGACGAGCCGAGTTGTCCGAGGTGCTCGACAGTGCGGACCTGTCGTACGAGACGGGGATCCCTAAGAGCGTCGTACTGACCCTGCTCGCGGGCGGGCGGGCCGAGGACGTCTCGGTGGCGGAACGCGTACGGCAGCGGCTCGACTTCCTCCGTGAGACGCGCCGGCGTGGCGACGGGAAGAGGTATGCCCTCGAAGAGATCGCCGCGGCCGCCGGCGTGACCCGTCAGACGATGAGTGAGTGGCGCAAGAAGGGCATACCCAGCCTGGAGTCCGCCGATCGGCTCCGCCGGTTCTTCTCCCTGCCGCCCGGGTTCTTCTTCGCCGACGAGCCGGAGGCACTCGACGAAGCGCTGCAACAACGCCTCCAGGAACTGGAGTCGAGGTCGGATCCCTTCGCCGAGCTCCGTACGCCCGAGATACTGCGGCTCGCGGCGCGCGGGCTGCTGTCGCCCACCGGGGTGCAGGCGATGGCCCAGTGGGCGGAGGCAGTCACCCGGCCTGTCGCACCGGGCGTCCGCGGTGCGGGCCAGGACGAAGGAGGACTCGCCTCGTGATCTCCGCATGCAGTGAGGCACCCCGCCTCCCGCGACCCCAGCGTGTCCGCGCCGACCGGCAGGAGCCCGGCACGGTCCGTGATGCCGCTGCTGACCCGAACCGCCGGGGCGGGCGATGACCCCTCTGACCCGGCTCCGCCAGTGGCAGCGGTTACGGGCGCGCGACAGGGAGATGCGTCAGTTCGCCGAGACGCTCATCGCTCCGGTCCGGGGAAGACTGGGTGATGCCGGGGTGGACGGCAGCGTTGCCGGCCCGGACGGTGACGTGGAAGCGCCGACGGATCCCGAAGCCCTGTTCGAAGCTCTGGTCGAGTCCGCCCGGCGGTGGCGCGGCGATCGCCGGCTCGAGGTGCACAAGGTTCACATCCCGCGTGAGTTCAAGGCCACCGGGATGTGGCTGGAGCGAGTCGACCGTGACGACGTCATCATCGAGCAGGACGCGGCCATCTGGCATCAGGCGCAGATCTTCGGTCACGAGCTGTGGCACATGCGGCAGAAGGACGGCTTCACACCCGAGCAACTGGCGGGCGGGGCTTGGGACGAGTTGCAGTCCGGGCACGCGCACGGTGCGCACCCGGCCGCCGCGCGTTCGCGCTTCGACGAGGACCCCGAGAAGGAGGCCGAACTGTTCGGCATCCGGGTCGGGCAGGAGATGCGGGCGCTGATGGAACGGGACGTGATCACGGGCGCGACCGCCCGCCGTATCGCGGACGCTCTCAGCTATCGAGGGAACCGGAAATGAGTGGGTCGATCAACTACATAAGCTGCGGCCTGCTGTGGATCGGGCTCCTGGTGAAACTGCCGGGCCTGATCCGCAACGGCAGCGAGCCTTCGCTGCGTGCCATCAACGGGGTGCTGGCGTTCGCGTCGCTGTGCTTCCTCTTCGGGGCGCCCCGTTCGGTCGAGGTGATCAACCGGCTCAGCGGCGTGCCCAACCTGGCCGCCCCACTGACCTACGCCTCGATCACCGCGTACAGCGCGACACTTCTGATCCTGATCGCCTGCTGGCGGGGAGGCCCCTCAGCCCGCCGTACGACACGGAGCTGGCTCTACGGCTACACGGCCGTTCTTCTCGCTGTCGCGATCCTCTACATCCTGGGGGACGCCGCGGAGGAGCGCCGCAGCGACTTCGACACGTACTACGCGACGGCGCCCTGGATCTCCGAAATGGTCGTCCTGTACCTGGTCGCACATCTGACGGCTGTCACGGTCAGTGCCGTCTGGTCGCTGCGCTGGGCCTTCGAGGCGGAGGTCCGCCGACTGCCCTGGCTGCGGGCCAGCCTGCTGACGATCGGCGCCGGCACGGTCATCAGCGCCGGGTACAGCGTCTCCAAACTGGTCGCCGTCATCGCGCGGTGGGCCGGCCGGGACTGGACGGTCCTCGGCACCTCCATCCCGCCCCTCTGCGCCGGTCTCGGCGCCCTGCTCACCGTGGTGGGTGTCCTCCTTCCCGTGGCCGGCCACCACCTTTCGGCGTGGCGTGACTTCTTCCGTCTCGCGCCCCTTGATGCCGTGTTGGACCCGGTGCTCAAAGAACGCGCCCTGCGCGTCGAGCGCCCCCGTTCCCCGCTCCTGTGGGGCACCTGGCGCTGGAGCACCATCCACAACGGTCTCCTTGCGCTGGAGTCACACTTCGACGAAAGGCTCTACGACGAGGCCTTCTGCACGGAGCTGGACAGGACGGGCGACTCGCAGAGCGCTACGGCCGCCGCGTGGGCCGTGACCATCGCCGCGGCCGTACGGCGCAGCACCCGCCCGGCGCTCGGGCCCGCGGGCGCGCCGACCCGGCTCTGCCACCCACGGGACGCCGAGGCCCTGGTCCGGATCGCCGATGCCGTGAAGAGGACCGAGCGGACGGTGCGAGAGCCCGACACCGTCGAGGCCCGATCGCTCTGACCCCGGCTGCGAGTACACGATTCCCCCCACATCCGCGGACCTGAACGGAGTCCCCGAAACGATGAGTCTTGTCGTGTATATGGCGTCCGTCCTGCTGGCCCTGGCCGCCATACTGCTTCGCCGACCACGCAGGACTCCCCGCTCACCCCTGTCCAACGCCACGCGGGCCACTGCGTTCATCGCCGCCACATGCTTCTTCTGGTCCGCTCCGGCGACGCTCGCCGCGGTCAACCACGCCACGGGCATCCCCAACGTGGGCGCCCCGCTGACCTACGGCTCGATCTCTGCCCTGAGCTGCTCCCTGATCATCCTGCTGATCCACTGGAGAGGCGGCCCCAAGGAGCGGATACGGCGGATGACGCGGATGACGGTCGCCGTCTACGGGACGCTCATCGTCGCCATCGTCCTGCTGTTCAGCCTCGCGGACGCCCACACGGAGCGGCTCACCGACCTGGACACGTACTACGCCAACACCCCGTACATGCGCGAGATGATCACTCTCTACCTCGTGGGTCATCTGGCGAGCACCGTCGTCCTGAGCGCCGTCTGCCTGAAGTGGGCGCGCGACGAGGTGACAGGGCTGCTGCGCGTCGGCCTCCGGCTGATCCTCGCCGGCCTCCTGCTCGACGCCCTCGGATTCACCCTCGCCAAGGTCACCGCGGTCGTCGCACGCTGGCTGGGGTACGACCTCGACGTCCTGTCCACCACCGTCGCCCCGCCCGCCGCCGCGCTCGGCGCTCTCATCTACTCCGCCGGATTCGTCCTGCCGCGTCTCGCGTCCGCCGCCGCCGCGGAGCGGCAGAGCCTGGCCACCTACCGCGCGCTGACACCGCTGTGGTCCGCGGTGAAGGACGTCGTCACGGCACCACCGGTCGCGGAACCGACGTGGTGGCAGCTGTGGTGGCAGATGCCCAGCAGCCGCCTCTACCTGCTCGAAGCCAACATCCACGACGCTCTGCTCCAGCTGACGGCGCACTTCGACCAACGGATCGGTCACGCGGCGTACGCGGCCGCCGTGGAGCGCGGCGCGCAACAGGACCAGGCCCGGTTCGCCTCGGAACAGGCGATGATCATCGACGGTATCCGGCGTGCTTCGGGCAAGGGTGAGGGTCCTGCCGATCCGCCGGAGAAGTTCCGCGTCACCATCGCCCTGGTCGAGCTGGCGCACGCCGTGAACCGCCTCCGTGAGGCGGCGCCGCAGCAGGCGAGAATCCAGTGAGACCGTCTCACCAGTGCTACGAGGAGTAACAGTTGTCGCAAAAAGCCGTCGTGATCGGAGCCGGCACAGCCGGGCTGGTAGCCGCCGCGGCCCTGTCCCGGGCCGAGCCCGCGCTGGAGATCCTCCTTCTGGACAGGGACGAGCTTCCCGAAGGCCCCGAGAACCGGCGTGGTGTTCCCCAGGGCCACCACGCCCACCTGCTCATGGCCGGCGGCCTGTCCGCCATGGAGACGCTCTTCCCGGACAGCGTGCGCGACCGCCTCCTGGCCGCGGGGGCGCACGAGATCGCCCTCGGCAACGGCATGCTCGCCCTCACCGCGGACAGTGGGTGGTTCCGCCGCTGGAGGTCGAACGGCCCGCACATGATCACCTGCACACGCGCCCTGCTGGACTGGGTCCTGCGGCAGGCCCTGCTCGACTCCTACGCCAACATCTCGATCCACCGGGCCGGCGTGGAGGGGCTCCTCGGCAACGCTCGGCGTGTCCACGGTGTCCGCGTCGGCGGAGCGGACCACGGCCTGGGCCCGGAGCTGGAAGCGGACTTCGTCGTCGACGCGAGCGGCCGGGGATCAGGCAGCCTGAAGTGGCTCGGCGGCATAGGCATCACGGGCGTCGAAGAGCGGAAGATCGACTCCGGACTCACCAACGCCACCCGGATCTACCGCACACCGGAGGGCGCCGAACACTTCCCGCTGACAGTGGTGCAGGCCAACCCCTACAACGGCCGGCCCGGCCGGAGCGCCATGGTGCTCCCGATCGAGGGAGACCGGTGGATGGTCAGCGCGGGCGGCACCCGGGGCGGTGAACCTCCCCAGGACCCGCAGGGCTTCCTCGACTACACCCTCGACCTGCCGCACCCCATCGTCGGCCACCTGATCTCCGGCGCGGAGGCCCTCACCGATGTCGTGGTCACGCGCGGCCGCAGCACGAGCAACGCGCGCCGGTACTTCGAGAAGTCGGCGCAGTGGCCGGAACGTTTCGTCGTCCTCGGTGACGCGCTGACCACCTTCAACCCCGCCTACGGACAGGGCATGTCGGTGGCGGCGCTGGGCGCCCAGGTCCTGACCCGCGAACTCCGGCAGCACGGTCTCACCGGCCCGGGTCTGTCCCGGCGCGTCCTGCGCGGCGCCGCCCGCCACGTCGACACGGCGTGGGCCACCGCCGTCGGCATGGACATCCTCTACCCGGGGGTACTCGGCGGAGAGCCCACACTCGCCGACCGGGTCACCGCGCACTACGCACGCCGACTGACCAAGGCCGCGACCGGTTCCTACGACGCCGCGGCGGCACTCTGGGACGTCACCAGCCTGACGGCCACTCCGACCCGAGTGCTCCGGCCGAAGGCGCTGCTGGCCGGCCTGACCGGGCCGTTCCTCCCCCGGACGTCCGAGCCCCCTCTGTGGCCCGCGGAGAGGGAGGTACTCGACCGGCTCAGGAAGGCCGCCGAGATGACCATCACATCATCCGTCCCCCACCCGTAGCACTCCGCTGTTCTGGCATGCCCGTCCGTCTGCCAGAACAACGCGACCAGCTCGCGGAGCGGGACATCCAGCAGGTACGACTGCCACGCGGACCGCGTCTGCCCGGACAGCGTGACAACCCGGAGCCGGCGCGGGCACGGACGCGAGGGACCAGATGACCGGGGGGCCTCCGGGCCCTGCTCCGGACACCGCAGGTGCAAGTCGGCCGCGATACCTCGTCCGGGCGGGACAGGCCGCCTCGGCTCGGGGTCGCGCGCCGTCTGTCAGCGCGCGACCTGACTCCGCCGGAGGCCCCGGCTCACGCGGGGGAGAGGTGATGCCGGCAGCTGCCGGGGACGCCTCGTGCGCCCCTGTGCACGCTCTGGTGGCCGCCGTTCGCAGCGTATGACACTGGCAACCGTCGTCCGGGGACACCGGCGACGAAATCAGTGGTAAGGGGATGATCACCATGCGCCGTGTCACTTCGCTCGCCATCGCCTCGGTCGCCTTCGCGGCGGCCCTCGGTACAGCCCCCGTCGCGTCCGCCGCCTCCGCCTCGGCCACTCAGGGGACCGGCGCAGCCGCCGCGACCTTCCGCTGCGACCCGGGGCATTTCTGCATCTACAGCGGCTGGGACGGCGGTGGCACCCGCTGCCAGTGGACGTCGGAGAAGGTCGCGAACACCGCCGACCTGTGCTCCTTCATCCGCAACGGCAGGAACGTCCTGTCCGTGTGGAACGGAACGGGTCATCGCGTGCAGTACTACACGCAGACCAACTACCACGCGCGCGTCGGATCGACGCCCGCCGGGCACGGGGGCAACCTCCAGGGCAGCTACCAGATCCGCTCCTTCAAGAAGCAGTAGGCCCGCAAGCACGGATCCAGGCGCCGTAACCGCATCCTCCGCAGACGGATGGCGATCACGACGGCAGTCACCGGAACCCGGACCACCGAACCGGCAACCGCCCGAAGACCCTCGCGCTCACGGGGTACCCGCCCGTCCGTCAGGCAAGAGCCGGTCAGTCACCGGCAGGAAGGCGGGACGAGAGCGATGATCACTGCCGATCACCTTCGTGAGTTGTTGGACCGTGGCCAGGACGACGCCGTACTGGTGCTGCTGGGTGGACGAGTCGAAGTGGTCGACAGCTCCGAGTCGGACCCGGAGCGCGCCCAGGGCGCGATGACCGTTGTCTCGCGCCGGGAACTCATCGAGCGCCTGGGCGCGCAGGGATCGGCATCAGGCGATCTGGACGCGGTCGCGGCCGCGCTCGACACGATGGTGACACACCAGGGCGGCTGAGCACGGGACGCCGGGACAGGACAGGGCGGCCCCGGGCACAACCGGTGGCGGGGCCCGCGGCGCACGGCATCGGGCCGGCCTCCACTCGGGCCGGCCCGTCGCCGTCCGGCCCTCATTGTCAGTGGCGGGTGCAACTCTGGACGGATGAACGGAGATGAGCAGCTGCTGCGCGGCCGGGTGTACGGCCGCGCATACGAGGACCAGGACCCGGGCCCGCTCGCGCACCGGACGTACGCCGTGCTCACAGGCGGCCCGCTGGACGGGCTGCTGCTGGACATCACGGACTGGCGGCCGGATGAAGTCGACGACGGCGCGGCCCTGCCCACCGAGCTGGGACAGTTTCCCGGCGGGCGGTCGCTGTACGACCCACGGCCCGGCGAACCCCGCACACCGGGTCCGGGCGTGGCCTGTCGCTTCTACTACGGCGGCGACACGCCCTGACCACGATCGGACCACTGCTCGCGTGCGTGGCCCTTCCGCGCCCGCGGAGGTCCGGCTGAGGTGACAAGGAGCGTGCACACCGTGGACCAGGGGTCGCACCACCTGACCGAACTCGCCGCACCGACGTCCCGGGCCCGGACCGGACACAGGGGGCCGGACCTACAGCTCGAACTCGAGGTGTCCGAGGTCGGTGAATTCCACCTCCAGGCCGTGGGCGCGGCGGCCGCTGTCGCGGAAGTAGACCTCACCCAGGGCTTCGGCGGCGATCTCGCGGAGCTGGTGCTCCGTGGCGCCGGCCTCCTGGGCCTGGAAGAGACGGGCGGCGTGGTGGGGCGGCAGGGCGAGGGTGAGGTGACGCAGCCGGGCGTCGTCGGTGCTGCCCGGGGCAGCGGTGAAACCGAACCGGGCACGCGTGTCGATCATGATGCCGCCGGTGGTGGCCGCGGTCTGCTTGGCCTTCGCCCTGATCTGCGGCTGCCAGCGGGTGCGGACCTCGCGTTCCAGCCGGTCGGCGAGTTCCGGCCGGGGCTTCTTGATCTGGTTCTTCACGTACCGCTCCACGGTGCGCTGGCTGACGCCGAGCAGCTCGGCCACCCGCCGGGTGCTGCGCTGGTGCTGCCGGACCAGATAACGCATCTGTGCCCCGGCGGACTTGGGCAGGGGACGGGTGAACGCGCCCTGCACCGCCTTGTCGAGTCCTTCCCCGACCGTGACCATCGCCGTAACGCTCCTACTCTCCGGTGTCCTTGGCGGTGACCTCGCCGGTCTTGACGTAGCGGGCCAGGTTGGCGACCTTGCCGTCCTGACCGAGCTGCTCCAGCACGTCCGCGCCCCACAGCACGCTCTGGGTGCCTTCGTGTTTGACCATCCCGGGCGACACCCCCAGCCGGAAGGAACCCGGCACGGTCCTGCCTTCGGCGTCGTAGGGCAGGACGTCCAGCGGGCCGGGCCCGTCGGCGGCGTACACGGCGCAGTCCGAGAGGACCGCGACCGGGTAACGGCCGGTGGCCGCCGCGAGGGCGAGCATCTTGCGGTGCATGTTGATCCGGGCCCGGGAGATCACGGCGGCGCGGATGTCGGGGCGCCACGTCGGCCGGGCGAGGGCGGGCCAGGCCTGCCCCGGCTTCCAGCCGCCGCCGCGCGCCTTCTCCTGTAGCTTGCCGATTCCGCCCTTGACGGTCATCTTGATGGCGTCCACGACGATCGCCATCTCCCGCTCGCGGCTCTTGTAGCCGTCCATCGCCTTCAGGAACTCGGCCGGGGGCAGCTTCTCCGCGACGCCGAGGTCCGCCATGGTGTCGACGTAGGCGTCACGCAGCCGTTTGTACCAGCCGTCCAGGAACCGGCCGCTGTCCCGGCGCACCCACGCCTCCAGCGGGGCGACGTCATAGCCCAGCTCGACGGCGTAGGCGACCGTCGGGGTGGCGTACCAGGCCGGCCCCTCGGGGCGTTCCCCGGTCGGCGTGAACGGGCTGGGCAGCAGCCCGCCGTCGAGCTCACGCCACTGCTTGCCGACCTTCACCCGGGACAGATCGACATGGGAGAGATCGACCAGCCAGGAGCCGGGCAGCGTCGCGTCGAAGACCGGGTCGGTGACGTGCACGGGCGGCGACGCCAGGCCGACGACGGCGCCGTTGGCGGCCGCACCGAAGGCCAGGTTCACGTCGATGCCGACCAGGTAGCGCTTCATGCACTCGCTGTCGGTCATGTCCCGCGCCCAGTCGTACGCCTCCTCGAACAGCTTCTCGCCGGGGCCGCGCACGGGGAAGCGGGGCAGGTGGGCCAGGACGGGATGGCCGTCGGTCGCCTCGCACGGCGCCGGGTCCATCGGCTGAGTGCCCAGCGAGCCGGGCCGGTGCTCGGCGTGCCGCCGGCCGGTGGCGTCCGGCTCGCTCGCGCGGGTCGGCGGGTTCAGCGCGGTCATCAACTGGAGGCCGGTGACGGCCGTGGTGCCGACCGGCGTCATCACCCGCATGGCGTACACGCCCAGTACCCGGGCGAGCTGGGCGGGGTCGAGCTGTGAGGCGTGGCCCCAGGCGCGGTCGTCGAGGGCGTGCCAGGAGGGGATGCACAGCTGTACGCACTGCCTCCGGCCGCCCTGCGCGGGGCGGTAGATCCGCGCCCAGGGCCCGAACCCGCGTCTGGTGAGCTGCCAGTCGGCACGCTGGAGTTGCTTGATGACCTTGTGCCCGTCCCCGAGCCGCCCGGCGTGCCGCTCCGCCTCGGACAGCTCCACGGGGAGGCCGTACCGCTCGCAGGCCGCCCGGGTGAGCACCAGCAGCGGGTCGGCGTCCTTCCCGGAGCCGTGCAGCCTCTCCGCCCCCAACTGCGCTTCCTGGAGGGTCCACTCGACCAGGGCGGGCAGGGACTTGGCGGGTACGTCCAGGATCAGGCCGCCGATGCCGTAGCCGCTCACCTTCCGGTCCTCGGCGTCGAGGACGAGCAGCGGACCGTGCGCGTACGCGCCGCCGTGCGCGGGAGCGTTCGCCCCGGCGCCCTGCTTCGCGCCGGGGCGCGATGTCTGCGACGGCCGGGCAGCAGGTACCGGATCTGGTCCGGGGGCGGCCGGTGCGGGAACGGCGGTGGGCGGCGCGGGCGGGGTGCTGTCGGACGTGCAGGTACCGGCCGCGGCCTCGGGCACCCGGCCCGTGGGCGCGGCCGGTGCCTTGCGCCCGGGCGGTGCCTTGGGCGTCGAGCCGGTGAACGTGCCCGGCGGAGCGGTGTCCTCCTGCGGCGCACCGGTGCTCTCAGGGGCGGGGTAGAGCTGCGCGAGCTGCTTCATCAGGCGCGCGTACGCCTCCCGCTGCGGCGGACGCGGCTCGGTCTTGCCCGACTCCCAGTCGCCGACGGTCGCGCGCCGCACGCCCAGGGCGGCGGCCACTTCGTCCAGGGTGAGCGCATGAGCCTGGCGCAGCCGCCTGCGTTCCGTCGGCGGGGGCAGCGGGGACCGAGACGCGACCAGCGCATCGACCGCGTCGAACAACTCGGACATGAGGCACCTCCGACCCCACCCTATGCCCTGAACCGCACTCATGGCGTACACATCGGGTGCGGTTGACGTGCTTTTCGCGTCTGCCTCACGTACGACGGTCACAGGTGCGACGGGCCTTCGTAGCGGCGCGCCCCACGAACCCGCGGCGCGAAGGGAGCGCCGGCCACGGCCCGGCCCCGCAGGCGGAGCCGACTGGGCCACGACGCCGACCGTCACTTTGTGTTATCCTTACGTGTTTGCGCGCGCTCGTGGCGGCCGGCCAGTATGCCCGTCGGGTTCCCCTCGTGCGTCGGCTGCTCATTCCTGCCGGGCCTTCCTCGGTACGTACTCCTGCGGAAGGTCTGCATGAACCACCCCCACCGCCCCGGCACCTCGCACGACGACCTGGCGCAGCCGGTGGCCACCGCTCCAACGGTGTCCCCGGTCGCTTCCTTCGCCGACCTCGACCTGCCGGCCGAGGTGCTGCGAACGCTCACCGAACTCGGCGTGCGCGAGCCCTTCCCGATCCAGGCAGCCACGCTGCCCGACGCCCTCGCGGGACGCGACGTCCTGGGGCGCGGGCGCACCGGATCAGGCAAGACGCTCGCGTTCGGCCTGCCGCTGCTCGCACGGACGGCCGGGCGGCGCGCGGAACCGAAGCAGCCCCTCGCGCTGATCCTGGTGCCGACCCGGGAGCTGGCCCAACAGGTCACCGAGGCGCTCGCGCCGTACGCCGACGCACTCCGGCTGCGGATGGCCACCGTCGTCGGCGGTATGTCGATCGGCCGACAGGCCGCTGCGCTGCGCGAAGGAGCCGAGGTCGTCGTCGCCACCCCCGGCCGTCTGCACGACCTCATCGAGCGCTCGGCCTGCCGCCTGGGACGGGTCAAGATCACCGTCCTCGACGAGGCCGATCAGATGTGCGACATGGGCTTCCTGCCGCAAGTCACCGAGGTGCTCGACCAGGTGCACCCCGACGGCCAGCGGATGCTGTTCTCGGCCACCCTGGACCGTGACGTCGACGACCTGGTCCGCCGCTACCTCCACGACCCCGTCGTCCACTCGGTCGACCCGTCCGCGGGTGCTGTCGCGACGATGGACCACCACGTCCTGGTCGTCCACGGACCCGACCGGTACGCCGTCACCACGGAGATCGCCGCCCGCGACGGCCGTGTACTGCTGTTCCTGGACACCAAGCACGCGGTGGACCAGCTCACCCGGCATCTTCGGGCCAGCGGAGTGCACGCCGCTGCCCTGCACAGCGGCAAGTCCCAGCCGCAGCGCACCCGGACCCTCGGACAGTTCAAGAGCGGCCAGGTCACCGTCCTGGTGGCTACCAACGTCGCGGCCCGTGGCCTGCACGTCGACGACCTCGATCTCGTGGTCAACGTCGACCCGCCCACCGACCCCAAGGACTATCTGCACCGCGCGGGCCGCACCGCCCGGGCGGGTGAGTCAGGCAGCGTCGTCACCCTGGTGCTGTCGGGCCAGCGCCGGGAGATGAGCCGGCTGATGGCCGAGGCAGGCATCCAACCGACCGTCTCCAAGGTGCGCTCGGGCGAGGCTGAGCTGAGCCGGATCACCGGGGCCAAGGCCCCTTCCGGCACCCCCTTCGACGGCGGCCCCGCCGCACCCCGCCCCAAGAACACCAACGCCCCCTTCCGAGGCCTGGGCACCAGCAAGGACGCCTCCCGCGGCACCGGCGGCAAGTCCCGGAAGGCCGACCAGGCCCGCAAGCTCGCCGAGGCCCGAAAGGCGGCCCTGACGCGTCGTGGCGGCTGAGAGCCGCTGCCCCGTGACCCCGCGATGAAGAATCCCCAACCCCCCTGAAGCCCTCCTGCTCGTCGTCGGGGCACCCCACCAGGCCGTGACCGGAAACCGACAGCTCCATCGGCGACTTGCCGAACAACCGGCGCTGTCCGTGTCTTCGTGGCGGCGATACTGGCGGCGTTTGTGGCGGCGCTTGCTCAGGAGTCCGTCGCGGGGATGAGGTTGTCGAGTGCCTCGGCGCAGTCCTGGGCGGCCTTGGCCGAGCGCGGCAGCATGAGGCTCTCGTAGGCGCGGACGGCGTCGTCGATGCTGGATTCGGTGATGAGGGCGTGGGCGAGGTCGGCGCCGTCGAGCATGGCGAGGTTGGCACCGAGCCCGACGGGGGGCATCAGATGCGCGGCGTCACCCAGCAACGTGATGCCAGGCACGTGTTCCCAGGCGTGCGGAGCGGGCAGCACGAACACGGGCCGGTCGACGAACCCGCCGTCGTTGTGCCGCAGGAGGCCGAGCAGGTTCTCGTCCCAGCCGTCGAACATCTTCAGCAGGCGTGCGCGCACGGCCGCCGTGTCGCCCGGGCCGACCTCGGCGGTCATCTGCCGGTCATGTGGGCCGCGGAAGGCGGCGTAGACGCGGATGTGGCCGTCGCTGTTGCGCTGGGCGAGCAGGGCCTTGCCGTCGGCCGCCGCCAGCAGGGTGCCGTTGCCGACCATGCGCGCGAGGGCGGGATGGCGGGTGTCGCCGTCGTCGAAGCCGGTCTCGATGAAGGTGACACCGGCATAGCCGGGTGTGGCGTCCGACAGGGCTGGCCGGATACGCGACCAGGCGCCGTCGGCGCCGACCACCAGGTCGGCGTCCTCGGTGGTGCCGTCGTCGAGGAGCAGGCGCCAGCAGCTGTCCCCGAGCGGGGTGGCCCCGGTGACAGTGCAGCCCCACCGGACGGTGCCCTCGGCGAGGGATTCCAGGAACAGGCCGCGCAGCTGGCCGCGGTCGATCTCCGGGCTGTCGTCGTCGTGGCTGGGCCCCGGGACGGGCAGAACGGCACCGGTGACCGGGTCGACCACGCGCCACTCCTGGCCCTCGGGGCGGGACAGCGCGCGGAACCGGTCGAGCAGGCCCGCCGCGCGCAGGGCGCTCTGACCGGTGCCGGCATGGATGTCGAGGCTGCCGCCCTGGGCACGGGTGCTGGCGGAAGGCTCACATTCGAAGACGGTGACGCGGCGGCCGTGGAACTGCATGACACGGGCTAACGCAAGGCCGCCGAGGCCGGCGCCGACGACCGCGATGCGGGCGTGAGCGGAGCTCATGGGACTGTCTCCTCGGTAGGTCGGTGAGTTGCCGGAAGGCCCGGCGCACGAGCAAGAAAACACAGTCACCGAAAGAGCGCACGTGAAATACGGTCAGCCGGTAACGAGCCGACGGTGCGCTGCGAGCGGGCACAGACCCGGACCCGTCAGTTCTTCGCCGACCCCGCGTCCCGGCCCTCACTCCGACCACGGCGAAACCCTGAGTCCCTGCCGACTCACGTGCCGGCCGCCGACTCAAGCGCTCGCCCGGCCAAGCGAACAGCTCAGTCGCATCAGCACCACCAGTCCGTGACCTCCGGACCGCACCACCCCACCATGCACTTGGGCTCCGAGTGCGTGTCGGCCCGCAGAGGCCGGCGGTCACGCGCCGGGCGGATTCTCACCCGGGGGGAGGCGCGCACGCCAGCGTGCCGCTGCCACTTGATCCCCTTGCTGTTCAAGGAGTCGTATCAGCGCCGACATCGCGAAGGGGTGACCGCCGTTGGCGGCCCTGACCCACCAGGTGCGGGCGGTGCCGGTGTCGCCCTGTCGGAAGCGGAAGACGCCCAGGTTGTGCATGGCGTCGGTGTTGCCGTGGTCGGCGGCCTGCGTCCACCAGGTGCGGGCGATGTCGGTGAGCCCCATCTGGGCCATGAGGACGCCGAGGTTGCTCATCGCCTCGGTGTTGCCGTCGACTGCGGCCCGCGTCCAGGCGGCTGCGGCCAGGGCGGGTCGGCGGGCATCGGAGGCGACGTACCCGATGGCGTGGCACGCGGCAGGCGTCGCCTCGCGGATCAGGGTTTCCCAGACCTCGTCCGGGACGCTGTCGGGAGTTCCGGCGGGCGTGGTGGGCGCGGCGTGGTGGGTGAGGATGTCGGAGACGCGGTGGCCGTCGATGTGGCCCACCGCCTGGGCGTGGGGACGGAGGGGGGCGATGTCGGTGGTGGGGTGGACGGGCAGGCAAGCCCAGGCGAGGGCGTCTTCGTACCAGTTCGGGGCGGCACCGGCGCGCTGGGAACCGGTCAGGAAGTCCTCGGTGAGCGCCTTCAGGACGGCGGCGGGGAGGGTGTCGGGGTGTCCGCAGCGGCGTGCGGTGACGGCAGCAGTCAGGACGGCCTTGCCGTAGGGGCTGTCGGCCACTTCCCAACGCTGGACGAGCTCGGGGGCTGCCGACAGGATCTGAGGCAGTCCCAGCCCCTCGCCGCGGTGACGCACGGCCTGGGCCAGGCGCGGATCGCACGTGGCGAGTTCCTCGGCGCGTTCCCATTCGCGGTCGCTGAAGGCGGCCACGGTGAAGAGCCGGGCCTGGGCGAGGACATCGCGGCTGTTACGTTTCATATCCATCGCCTGGGCCGTCCCGCCCGCCTCGCCGTCTTCGCTTCCGGAGCCGCCGGCAGGCAGCGGGGGAGCGGCGCGCAGCAGGGTGTGCCGGTCGGACCATATCGTGCCGACGAGCACGACCGGGTGGGCATCGTCGGCGAGCAGGCGACGGACGGTTACCGCCGTGAGGGGATCAGGGCCGGTGAGGAAGTCCTGGGTCTCGTTCAGCCAGATCACACTGCGCGCCAGATCGCTTCCGCCGGCCACCAGCGCGTTGAGCTCCGCGCCGGTTGCGGGCATGAGCATCCGCCAGCGCGGCAGGACCTGCCGCACGGCCTCGTAAGCGGTACGGGTCTTGCCCGCAGCCGCCGGCCCGACCAGCAGCGCGAAACCCCCACTGGTGGACTGCCGCGTCAGAAAGTCCCGCAGGGCGGCGTCGGTGTCCCGGGGAACGTACTTCGGCAGGTCCGCCGACAGCCCAGCGACGGTGCCCGCGCGCAGCGGGATGGCCTCGTGGATGTTGAGGACCGCCCGGCTGGTGACCTCCTCCACCCTCGGTATCCTTCCCTTGCGGGTGGGCAACGTCTCCAGGACCGCCGCAGCGAGCGCCTCCTGCCCGGCCCTGTCCCTGGTCCGGGCCGCCAAGGCGTCGCTGCGTGCGGCGAGCAGGGGCTTCCACACACCCAGCATCACCCCCGCCGCCACGGTGATCACCGGCACCAGCCACACCGGGCCCCCGACGTGCGCGGTCTTCACCACCAACGGCCCGGCGGTCAGCGCCGCCACCACCAGCACGAGACCCGACACCATCCACCACGACCGCAGCGTCCCCCACGACATACCAGCATTCTGGCCTCCGTCGGCCCCCAGAGCGAGAACACCGGCAGTCAACCCGTACCTACCACGATCACGAAGCGCTGCGCCGGTCCACTGGACGGAAACGTTGTGCGGGGTCGCCGGCGATCGCGAAACGGTGCTGTGCGGCGGCGGACATGACCGTGCGCGGCCGGCTCGCGGAGCAGGCTCCAAAACCTGGGTGCGGGCCGTTCCCGGAGCACGGCAGGATGGCTGGATGAAACAACCCCTTGACGTACCGGAACTCACTGCCGGTGGTGGATTCACCCTTCGGCCGTGGCGCCTTTCGGACCTGCCGCTTGTCCATGAGGCTTCGGAGGACGACTACATCCCGTTGATCACGACGGTGCCGTCGCCGTACTCGGAGCCGGCGGGTGTCGCGTTCATCGAACGGCAGTGGAGCCGGGCGACCACAGGGGCCGGGTATACGTTCGTCATCGTGGCCTCTGACGATCGGCCGGTCGGTCAGGTGGGGCTGTGGCTGAAGAACCTGGACGAGGGCCGCGCGTCCCTGGGGTACTGGGTCGTCAGGTCGGCGCGTGGTCAGCGTGCCGCCGCGGCTGCGCTCGACGCGGTGGCCGGCTGGGCCTTGCGCGATCTGCGGATTCCCCGGCTCGAACTGTGGGTGGAGCCCTGGAACACGGCCTCCGTACGCACTGCCGAGCGTGTGGGGTTTCAACGTGAAGGGCTGCTGCGGGGGTGGCAACTGGTGGGGGACGAACGCCGGGACATGTTCATGTATGCGCGGATGAATGACGAGGCGTGAAGTCATAGGGTCATGCCGCGGGTTCGGCAGGATCAACGGGCTGGCATTGAGGTCGACAGAAGTCTGGGCGGCGGAGGTGATGCCCCGATCGGGCTGATACCGACGGAGACCGAGAGGCAGCAGTGTCGTTCCGCCGAGCAGGTCGTGCAGCCGTACACGCCTGCGGAGTCCCCCCGTCTCCAACACCATCCGCAAGCATTCTCTGGTCCGCACGGTGATCCGAACGAAAACCCCTAGGCGGGAATTCTCCGAACCCGACCCGTGGCGATGGACCATGGTGTGATCCCGTCCGTAATAATGAACGTAATCTGACAGTTCTCGGGCGATTTTCCAGTCTCGACTCGCAGTACGGGAGTTATGCCAATGAACCTGGGTCTCACCGACAGGGTCGCTGTCGTCACCGGCGCCAGCAAGGGCATCGGCTTGGCCATTGCCGAAACCCTCGGCCGTGAAGGCGCCCGGGTCGTCGCCGGCAGCCGTACCCAAACTCCTGAGCTAGCCGCACTGTGCGAGAGGTACGGCGCCACTTTCGTTCCCGTCGATCTGGGTGACGCCCACGGCCCCGACCTGCTGATCCATGCCGCTGCCGAGCGCCACGGTCGGATCGACGTGCTGGTCAACAATCTCGGCGCTACCCGCCCCCGCTCCAGCTTCCTGGACATCGACGATGCCGAGTGGCAGGGCGTCTTCGATCTGACCTTCTTCAGCGCGGTCCGCACCACCCGCGCCGCATTGCCTCATCTGCTCGCCGACAACGGCGGAGCGATCGTCAACATCAGCTCCGTCAACGCCCGCCTGCCCTTCCCCATGGTCGTCGACTACTCAGCGGCCAAGGCTGCGCTGAGCAACCTCACCAAAGCCTTGTCGGAGGAGTTCGCTCCCAAGGGCGTACGCGTCAATGCCATCGCCCCCGGGCCGGTCCGCACCCCGTTCTGGACCGCCCCCGGCGGCTTCGCCGACGCCGCAGCAGCCGGCACCGGCAAAAGCGCCGAGGAGACCCTCGACAAGATCGTGCCCCAGCAGATGGGCATCTCCACAGGACGAATCACCGAACCCCAGGAAGTAGCCGAACTCTCCGCCTTCCTGGCCTCTCCCCGCGCCGCCAACATCACCGGCGCAGAATTCGTCATTGACGGCGGCCAGATCAAGACCACCTGATCCCTCGCCTCCAGGGGGCCGCCTGCCCGGCCGCTTAACGAGCTCGTGCACGGTAAGCGGGTGGGACGTCGAGCCCGTGATCTTGGATCATGGTCTCGTGGTGGGGAACGCGTCTCGGGCAGCGATCGTC